>JAKOEO010000004.1:14422-41877 GCA_022321325.1 Candidatus Magnetominusculus sp. LBB02
CATCTGCGGACGATTCAGTGAGTACGCGCTGGTCTGGCTGCATACCGAAGCCGGCAGTGAAATAAAACGTGCTGCCCACGCCGGGGGTACTCTCAACCCCTATCTGCCCGTCCATCATCTCCACCAGCCGCTTGCTTATTGTAAGGCCAAGCCCTGTGCCGCCGTACTTGCGCGAGGTGGAGCTGTCTGCTTGGGAAAAGGCCGTAAATAGCTTCTTCTGCTGCGCCTCGGTAAGGCCGACTCCGGTGTCTGTAATATCAAACCGCAGGCGTATCTCTGAGCTGCCGTGCGGCTTGTCAGACGCACGGTGTACGCCAACGGTAATTTCCCCTTTGTCTGTAAATTTCACGGCATTGTTTACCAGATTAGTCAGCACCTGCCCCAGTCTCAGAGAATCGCCTATGAGTGCGGTAGGCACATCGGTTCCTATATTGAAAATCAGCTCTAATCCCTTGTCCTGGGCCTTTATAACGGAAAGGTCGGCAAGGCTTTCCATTACGTCGTCAAGGGAGAACTCTGCCATTTCAAACTGGAGTTTGCCGGCCTCAATTTTTGAGAAATCCAGGATGTCGTTAATAATGCCAAGCAGATTCTTAGCGGCAGAGTCAACCTTTTCAATATAGTTACGCTGCCGTGAGTCAAGTTTTGTCTGAAGGGCCAGGTGGGACATGCCTATGATTGCGTTCATTGGGGTGCGGATTTCATGGGACATGTTGGCAAGGAAGTCTGACTTCATCTTAGTCGCCTCCTCGGCGATTTCAGTTGCGCGCCGCAGCTCCGTAACATCAAAAAACCAGCCCAAAATACAGTCATCGCCGACATATTTCACATGTATATATGAACCCACTGTCCATATATCCTTGCCGTCAATAGTTCTAAGCCCAAGCAGCAGATTAAGCAGGTCTTCACCGTCGGCCAGTCGTCTTGAATATTCGTCAAAGACCGTCCCGTCCTGATAGAACTGGCGAGGATTTGCGCCAATCATATCATCGAGGCTTGCATTGAACATCCTGGCGTAAGATTGGTTGGCAAATATAAGCTCTCGTGTCCTGACGTTCATAATACGCACGGCAACAGGGCTTGACTCAAGCATGTAGCGCATCAGGCGTTCATTTTCGCTGGCAACCTCCTTGGCGTGTCTAAGCTCGGTAACATCGAAAAACCAGCCCAAAATACAGTCGTCGCCCGAGTATTTCACATGGATATATGAACACATCACCCAGATGTTTATGCCGTCTGCCGTTTTTATTCCAAGCAGTTGGTTAAGAATATCCTCCCCACCTGCCAATCTTTCTGAAATCTCATCGAAGACCTTCTCATCCTGATAGAACTGGCGCGGGCTAAGGCCGGTCATCTGTTCGAGGCTGGCGTGGAGCATCGTGGCATATGACTGATTTGCAAACAGAATAGAGCGCGTCTTTGTGTGCATAATGCGCACTGCAACGGGGCTTGACTCAAGCATATAGCGCATCAGGCGCTCGTTTTCGCGTATCTGCTCCTCAGCCTTCCTGCGTTCGGTTATGTCGCGAAACGCGATGACAGAACCCACTATCTTGTTTCCCTTGTACACTGGCGTTGTAGAATATTCAACCGGCAGCGGGACGCCGTCCTTGCGCCATAGTACCTCGTTATCAATCTTTCTTTGTTTGCCATCCTGGCTGGTCAAAAACATTGCACAATCATCTATAGGGAATTTGCTTCCATCCGGATAGCAGTAGTGCATCAGGGCGTGCATTCGCTGCCCTATCAGCTCGTCTTCTGTATAACCCATCATAACAGGGACGGCGGGATTTACGAATGTCATCCTGCCATCGGTATCGAGGCCGACTATGCAGTCGCTTACGGAGGTCAGGATGAGGCGGCTGCGTTCTTCGGCCTGGGCCAGGATTTCTTTGCTTGCCTCTAAGTCATCGCTGCGAGCTTTAAGCTCTGCCTCAGAGGCGGCAAGGTCTTTCGCCTGGGCCTGGCTTTTTTCAAGCAGCTCTCTGGTTTCCACATTTGCCGAGAGTATCTCAAAGTTCAAAGCGATGACATCAAGCATGTTATGGAGAAATACCTTCTGTTTATCGTCAAATTGCCCAAGAGTTCCAAGTTCTATAACCGCCTGAACCTGGCCCTTATGTATCACCGGCACTATCAGCACATTGCGCACTGCAAGCGTCCCTAATCCAATGGGAATGGCGATATTGTCCCCGGCTGATAGCTCTAATGAAATATTACGTTTGTCCAGTGCGGCCTGCCCGACAAGCCCCTCACCCCATTTAAATGATTGTCCATGACCGGTGTCCTCACTGGCATAACCGCCGAATCTCTGAAGATTCGTATGCCCCTGTCCGCTGACATAGAAAGCGCCGTAGACAAGTCCCATAGCGGCAACGAGTTTTGAAGTTAGCGTGTTGCCAAACTCCGTATAGGTCTTACATGTCTGAAGCGCCTTGCCTATTTCGGCATTCCGCGCTGTCTCCTCAACTTGCCGTGATTTCTCTTCAGCGTCTATCAGGGTGTTTTCCGATTGAGCCAATTTAACGTTGTAGTCTCTGAATGTCTTTAAAAGCCGAAGCCATGAGCCAATCATTAAGATTATCACGGCCACCATAATGGCAATTGTAGAATATACCCGTCTGTGCTGTTGTTTGAGGGCTGTCGTAATTGATGCCTTCATAAATGCCACGGCCTTATCAAGTCCTTCAAAATATATGACCTTCTGGCTGGAATATTTAAGGCTGGATAGTACGGCCTCGGCCTCTTTTAATTTACCCTGATGGACCAGGTCAAAAGATTGACTTTCCATCTTGACCAATTCAACGTTAGCCGAGTCTATTGCGGCAATGTCTTTGATAAGTTCTTTTTCGGGCAAGAGCTTCACCGCTTCTTTGATGGCGGAGTCGAGAGCTGGGGCCGAAATTGTATACCTCTTTTCCCATATCGGGTCGCCGGTGGCAGCCCCCATGCGGGCAGACATTGTCAATACCTCGCCATTTTGAAGTATAACGCCGGCAAGCTCCTGAAGACGAAAATACTTTTCCTTAACCACGCTAATGTCTCTGATAGAAGTGATGCTCTGCCAGACTATCACAGCAAAAAATAGAAACGTAGAAAGAAAGACTATAACAAATAACTTTTTGGGATATAAAGTCCCATTATTGGAAGCAAGGAAGCTCATCGGTCAATTATACCAGATTTACAAATAATTATGGTACGGGCGGCTTAACTGTAAGAGATTGTTCTTTTAACGCGCCGCGCAAGTTCGCTGGTATATTTAACTCCAACCGTTGAGGCATGTTCCTTTAGCCAGTTGGTAAGGCTGGTCTGTCCCGTAGGTTGTGAGCGAACATAGAGCAGATTGCCCTTGAGGCCGTCTATCTCTTCACGCGTTATCAGTATGTCGCCGGTTATGAATTGCATAAACCTGCTAAGATAATATCCCAGCTCATCGGATATGGGCACAATTGGCCGTGGTTTGCCAATGATTTCCCCAATGGTCTCAACCAGTTCTCTGAATGTAAAAGTCTCTGGCCCTATGGCGTCTATTATAATGTTTTCTTTTAATTTACCCATATCAACAGCCAACTCCGCAAGGTCATTCACATATATGGGCTGAAGTTTGTAGCTGCCGTCGCCGAATATGCCAAAGACTGGAAATGTCCTCAGCGACCATGCGATGTTGTTAATTAAAATGTCCTCTGTGCCAAACAATACCGTCGGCCTAAGTATGGCGTAGGACATCCCCGATTCGATCAATGCCCGTTCAAGCCGTGCCTTGCCGCTGAAATACTCCAGCGGAGAGTCTTCCTTAGGATTTGTTATGCTAACATGGACGATGCGCTTAACGCCGGCCTTCTTGGCCGCGTCAAACAGAATGAGGGTGTTTTCAACGGCGTCCGCATGTTGGAAGAGCTTATGGTTAAACCTGACCCAGTATGTGTTATACAGGCAGTCAGCGCCGCTGAGCGTCTCGATAAGCAGTTCAGGCTTGTCGAAATTGAAGGGACATACCTCGATGGCGTCTCCAAATGGGTTAGGGCGGTTTGGCGAGTTCGTTATTGTTTTAACTTTAACGCCGGTCTCAATAAGCAACTTTGCAATGTACTTGCCCGAATACCCTAACGCACCTGTTACGACATGAATCCCTGAGACCTCTGCGCTTCCCATACTCATAAATACACCCCTCTGAAAACGTGATTGAATAATCGCCTCATACTAACATATATAATAATTATAATGATACTGTTTTTTTTGAAAAATACACGATGTCAGCTAATTATTTTGTTGATTGCCACAGTGGCGATAGGTTATAATCGGTGATTAAAAACACAATAAAGGGGGTATAGCTAATGAAGAAATTCGTATGTACAGTATGTGGGTACACCCACGAAGGGGCATCGGCGCCGGATAAGTGTCCGGTATGCGGGGCTGCTTCCGATAAGTTTGTTGAAAAGAGTACAGATGGGCTTCAGTGGGCAGACGAGCACAGAATTGGAGTGGCAAAAGGCGTGGACGCTGAGATTTTGGAAGGTCTAAGGGCCAACTTTATGGGCGAGTGCACTGAGGTCGGCATGTACTTAGCCATGAGCCGTCAGGCCGACAGAGAGGGGCTTCCCGAGGTTGCAGAGGCCTACAAAAGAATTGCCTTTGAAGAGGCCGACCACGCCGCAAGGTTTGCGGAACTGCTTGGCGAGGTTGTAGCAGCCAGCACCAAAGAAAACCTGAAGGCGCGCGTTGACGCTGAAAACGGCGCATGTAAAGGGAAGAAAGACCTGGCCACAAAGGCCAAACAGCTAAACCTTGACGCCATCCATGACACCGTCCATGAAATGTGTAAGGATGAGGCGCGCCATGGACAGGCATTTGAGGGATTGTTAAATAGGTATTTCAAATAAGCCTTTGAAAAAATGAAGCGGGGGCATATGGCAAAAATAGGACGCACTGCCTGTGAGACATAGTGATCTTAGATGAGGTTGTCCAATTTTTGCGCAGGGTGCCCCCCTTTCAGTTTCTAAGCGAAAAGGCGCTCAATGCAGCTATAAAGGGGATATCGTCAGAGTTCTTCCCAAAGGGTTCCGTGATTGCCACAAATAGCGGGCAGGACGGAGACTTCCTGTATGTCATCAAAAAAGGCGGCGTTAAGAGGTTATTAGATTCTGACGGCCAACAGATAGTGGTTGATTATAAGGGCGAGGGCGATACCATCGGCTACATGTCCCTTCTTGGCGAAGATGTGCCGTGGAGCTGTGTCAAAGCGATAGACGATACCATTTGCTACCTGCTTAGAAAGGACCATGTTCAGGCGCTCATTGACTCGGACGGACAGGCAAGGAATAGTTTCTCTAAATCTTTCCTCCACCCCGCTAACTTTGATACGCTCAAAGAAGACCGTGGTTTTTCATACACCTGCGGTGAAAAGATTCTATTTAGCACGCCGGTTGCCGACATAGCGAGAAACAATCCCGCCACCGCCTCTCAACACATATCCATAAGAGAAGCCGCACGGCTTATGACAGAGCGCAAAACTGATTACATCGTCATTACTGATGCTGACGCTGCCCCTGTCGGCATTGTAACAAACAGTGATTTACGCGATAAGGTAGTCTCACTGGGCATGGACGTAAACCTGCCGGCCCGCACAATTATGACTGAAGCCATACACAGCGTGGATGCAGGGGACTACTGCTATGAGGCTGTGCTAAAGATGGTCAAAAATAATGTTCATCATCTCGTTGTAATCAGTGGAGGCTGCCTTTGGGGAGTATTGACAAACCATGATCTGATGCTGCTACAGGGCACATCGCCGCTTTCCATTGTGAAGGCAATAGAGGCTCAATCCTCAGTAGACGGTCTGATTCCAGTATCAAACAAAATAAACGGCATTTATAGCGTACTCTTAGCCGGCGGCGCCAGAGCGGGCAACATCCTTAGAATCATCACAGAGATAAATGACCGGCTCGTAAGAAAGATTATCACGCTTGCCGAAAGAGACCTTGGCAGCCCGCCAGTTGCCTATGCGTGGATTTGTTTTGGGAGCGAAGGCAGGAAAGAACAGACTTTTAAGACCGACCAGGACAACGCCATTATCTATAACGACCCTGCAAATGAAGGCGAGGCGCAGGCTGCCTTTGATTATTTCTCCAGTTTATCGAAAATAGTCCGCATCAGCCTGCTTCAGGTTGGCTTTCCCCAGTGCCCGGCACTTTATATGGCTTCTAATCCTATGTGGCGGCGGCCTTTGAAGACATGGAAAAAATATGCCGCCGACTGGTGCACAACCCCTTCAGCTAAGGCCGTACTCAATACTGTAACCTTTTTTGACTCCAGGACTGTCTATGGCGACGAAACCCTGTTAACGGCTTTCAGCCGTCATCTTATGTCTCACATAACAGGCAACCGGCTTCTTTTGGGCAAGGCCGCAAGCCTTTCCATTAAGAATGCCCCGCCAATAGGTTTTCTCAAGACCTTTGTCGTCGAAAAAAGCGGCGAGCACAAGGACATGCTCAATCTGAAGGTCAAGGGGGTTGCGCCAATTGTTGACCTTGTCAGGTTCTTTGCCCTCGAAAAAGGAATATCCACCCCCACTACATCCACGCTGATGCGCATAGAGGCCCTCACAGCGTCCCACAGTATTGTGAAGGAATATGCCGAGGAGCTTGTCCATGCCTTTGAATATATAATGCTCCTGAGGATTCAGCACCAATACGAAAAGATAAGAAATAACCTGCCTCCTGATAACTTTATAAGACCCGATAAACTGTCAAATCTGCAAAGAAGGACTATCAAAGAGGCATTTCAGGTAATATCGAAAATACAGAACATTGTGATAGAGCGATACAGGGAGATGATATGGTAGCGGCTCTTCTAAACAGGTTTTTCAAACGCTCATCGGCCGGGCATCGCCCTATTGAATCCCTTGAGTTTGTGTCGCTTGATGTTGAACTTACTGGCCTTGACGACAGACGCGACTCAATCTTGTCTATCGGGGCAGTAAAAATGGCAGGCGGCAGGATTGCCCTGTCAGAGTCATTTTACAGGCTCATCAATCCAAACGTCTCTTTTAGCGGCCCTGTCGTAACTATTCACGGCATTACGCCCTCAGATGTGAAATCCTCTGAAGGCATAGAGACCGCACTTAGGGACGTTATTGATTTTTGCGGCGATAGAATTATAATCGGCCATTGCATTGATATTGATATGGCCTTTCTCAACAGAGAGGCCGTAAAACTCACGGGAAGGCCGTTGAAAAACCAATCGCTCGATACGCTGGCCGTTTATAAATGGCTTTTAAGCAGGCATTGCTACAAGGGCGATGTGCCGCTTAACCCTTCGCTTTACGATATTGCGAAACGTTTTGATATACCTGTTGACATAAGCCACAATGCCGTTATGGACGCCTTTATAGCTGCCCAGCTTTTGCAGCGTTTTATTTCCGCCCTTTGTCAGTGCGGCGTAAAATATGCCGGCGATTTACTGAGAGTAGGCAATGCCGGATGTATAATAACACGGGGTGAAATTAGTAACTTATGATATACTAAGACGCTTATAAACTTAACAGGAGGACGAGGAAATGAACGTCAAAGAATTTAACTTTAAGGACGACGCAGATTTCAAAAAGCTCTCAGGTCAGAAATCAACGGTATCACTGGTTCTAACCGTACTGGAACTGGTGTTTTACTTCGGGTTCATCGGCCTGATAGCCTTTAACAAACCATTCCTTTCGTCAATGCTCACCGAACGCATTACCATTGGTATTCCCATCGCGGTAGGCGTCATAGTGATGTCGTGGATTTTGACTGGTATATACGTATACTGGGCAAATAACACCTATGATGAGCTGGTAAAAAAAGTAAGAGATAAGGTGGAGGGCTAACCCATGGCACAGTCAATCATCGGGCAGGTACACCCTGTCTCAATCACATTTTTCTTTTTGTTTGTGCTGTCAACACTGTGCATTACCTACTGGGCTGCAAAGCGAACTAGGACTACGAAGGAGTTCTATGCCGCCGGAAGGAGCATTACGGGGTTTCAAAACGGTCTGGCGCTGGCTGGAGATTATATGAGCGCCGCGTCTTTTTTAGGAATAGCCGGGCTGGTCTCGACTAAGGGCTATGACGGGCTGATTTACTCTGTGGGATGGCTTGTGGGATGGCCTATAATCATGTTTCTGATTGCGGAGCCGCTTCGCAACCTCGGCAAGTACACGTTTGCGGATGTGGTTGCCTACCGCTTGAAGCGTATGCCTATCAGGACATCGGCGGCCGCTGGTTCTCTTGTAACGGTGCTCTTTTACCTGATTGCCCAGATGGTCGGGGCGGGTACGCTTATCAAACTGATGTTTGGGCTTCCTTATGAGTGGGCCATACTCATCGTAGGCTGCCTGATGATAGCCTATGTGCTTTTTGGAGGGATGCTTGCCACCACATGGGTACAGATAATCAAGGCGGTGCTCTTGCTTGGCGGGGCAACGATACTTGTCATAATGACCTTGTCAAAGTTTGGGTTTAATTATGGGGCGCTTTTTGGCAGTGCCTCTGAAAAATACGGACCGGAGTTTCTTCAGCCCGGAGGGCTTGTCACCAACCCTGTGGATGCCATCTCTTTAGGACTTGCCCTGATGTTTGGTACGGCAGGGCTTCCTCACATCCTGATGAGATTTTATACTGTGCCTGACGCAAAAGAGGCAAGGAAGTCGGTTTTTTATGCAACCGGTTTCATAGGCTACTTTTACATTCTGACGGTAACGATAGGTTTTGGCGCGGCTGTGCTGGTAGGCAAGAAGGTCATTATGGCGATAGACAAGGGGGGAAATATGGCAGCGCCTCTGCTTGCCGAGGCGCTTGGCGGCCACATGTTTCTTGGATTTTTAGCCGCCGTGGCCTTTGCCACAATACTTGCTGTAGTAGCGGGATTAACGCTTGCGGGCGCCTCAGCGCTGTCGCATGACCTCTACGTAGGCGTGTTCAGAAAAGGCCAGGCCAATGAAAACGATGAGGTGAGAGTTGCTAAGTTTGCCACAGTCGCCCTTGGAGTCTCGGCCATGCTGCTTGGTCTGCTATTCAAGGGGCAGAATGTGGCGTTTATGGTGGGGCTTGCCTTTGCAGTTGCGGCAAGTGCCAACTTCCCCGCGCTTCTGATGTCTATAATGTGGAAAAAGTTCTCAACCAAAGGCGCAGTTGCAAGCATATGGACGGGGCTTATTCTGGCAACAGGGCTTATCATAATTAGCCCCACGGTGTGGGTTGACGTAATCCATCTAAAAGAAAAGACCGCCGTAGAAAAGCAGACAGCAGACGCCGAGGCGGCCTCTAAGGCCAAAATAGAAGCTGTTGCCGCCGACACTAAGGCAATAGAGGATGAGAAGGCCGCCCTTGCCGCAAAGAAAAAGGAACTGGCCTCTCAAATGCCGCAGGCGCTGTTTCCACTAAAAAACCCCGGCCTCATATCCATGGGCGCCGCCTTTTTAATTGGGATTTTAGTGTCGCTTTTAAGCAGCGAACCTGAGGCACAGGATAAATTTGAAAAGGAAAAACTACGGGCTTATATAGGCATCGGCGCAGAGTAACAAGTTATATTGACAGAAGGGAAGGGCAGTCGGCCCTTCCCGCTTTCAACCATACACATCAGGCAAACGAGGATACAGTCTGAAGAAGCTCATGGAACCTGATTGGATTAGCAACGTAGGCCGCACATCCCGCTTCGTATATTCGCCTTTCGTCTTCCCTGTCCGTAAAATTTGTAATAGCAACCACCCTTATATGTTTTGTCGAGTTATCCTCTTTTAACTGTCTCGCAGCGACAAGGCCGTCCATACCGCCAAAAAACTGTACGTTCATCAAGACAAGAGCCGGTTGTTCCTCTCTGGCAATCCTTATTCCTTCACCTGCGTTTGACGCTGCGATAACTGTATATCCACTGCGTCTGAGTATCTCCGATACAAGCTTCCTGTTTAAGCTGTCGTCTTCAACCACGAGGACTTTCATGTTACCCCCCTGTTTATTTCTCTGTCAGATATCGCAGCCTGTATGTCGACTAATCGCTTAGATATGCCTCAACAGCCGGATTGACATATGATTTATTATTCTTGTGATTAGAGCCGTTGCCACCCGAACGTGAAGATGTTCGATTTGCTTCAATAAGATATGCCTCAATATTTGGATTGACAAATGGCATTTTAATCTCATGTTGAGATTTCTTATTCACATCAGCAGCATATTGCTCTGTTGCTTTATAAAATGGGCGAACCCCAAAATACCAGCCCGCATAAAATATCAGGCCTGCGGCTCCAAGCATTATCACAACCGGCCAAAACAGTTCGCATATTATGAGAACCGAGCATTCCATGTCAGTCATTGCCCCTTACCTCCGTGTGATTTTATCACAACCGGCGTTACAGATGTGTTACAGATTGATGACAATAATATAACATATGATAAATGAATTTTACTTATCATAGGGCGCTGCCAGCGGAGAATGATGAGATTGTCTGAAGAAGCTCATAGCGTGTTATCGGGGTGGAGACGAAGGCGTCATATCCCGACTCGAATATACGTCTCTCTACATCTGTTCCTGTAAAGTCTGTAATGGCAACCACGTGTCTTGTCGTATTGTCCTGTTTCAACTGTTTGGCGGTAGTACGGCCGTCTAACTCACCGTATAACTGGGCATTTATCAACGCCAGCGCTGGTCGTTGTTCTTTGGCAATCCGTATTCCTTCATTGCCGTCTGATGCCCCGAACACAACGTGCCCATTGCGCCTCAGTATCTCAGAGACAAGTTTCCTGCTTAAAGCGTCTTCCTCTACTACGAGAATTGTCATCATCTTCCTCTCCCTGTGTTAATTTATTTTATCACTATCTAAAATATACTGGCTAATAATAACATGCGAGGCGTTACATATCTGTTACAAATATGTAACGGTGACTGATTTATTTTAATGGGATAGTAATCCGATGGAAACCGCGGCAGTTACTTGTTTTCAGTTATGGCCTTAAAGAGTTTCTCTGTTTGTGGAGATGGGCTGACGCCAAGCTGCGTCTCAAATACTTGCTTGCATTTGTTGTAGAGGTTGACGGCCTCGGCCTTCATGCCCGCCTTTTGATAAAATGTCATCGTGCGCCTGTAGCACTCCTCGCGCAGGTTGTCTGCCTCGATGGCTGATTTATAGCATTCTATGCCCTTTTCCCAGTTGCTTATGCCTTCAAAGAATGTCCCGGCCTTACAGCAGAGATTGACGAAGTCGTCTTTTAACTTTTCGGCACGGTGTACGGCCCATAGTTGTTCTTGGTCGCTTTTAAGAAAACTGCCCTTATATACGCTTAGAGCCTTTCTGTATAGCTCATATATATTCTTTTCGCCGTCAGGTGCGGCTATAGCTTGTCTAAACTCATCCATAATTTCCTGAAGCGCCCATATGTCTACCCAGCAGTAATCTGGATTAATAGAAATATTGCGGTGTTTTCTTGAAAGTATATTATGGGTCTGGTCGCAGCCGGTTAACTGCACCGCCATAGGCAGGGTGAATTCCTTTAGATATGCGGTCTTAAGAAGACACTCCCGCTCGATTGGCTCGGTCTGTTCTAATATCTCGCTTGCAAAATAATCAAAGACGGCCTCATTGCCGCTCACATTTTCAAAGCGAGGGATTGAAGATGCGATGTCTGTTCTTTCGATTGCCATGATTAGTCCAGCCGCCCAGCCGTCCATCTGCTTATGAATCTGCCTGATTTGGTCCTCCGGCACTTTGGGCTTAGAAGAGACCTTAAGCAGTTGTAAAGTATCATCGAGACTAAACAGCAAATCATTCCACTCGATCAGGCTTAAACCATCACCTCTTCTTATATCAACATATTCAATAGTAGGCTCACCCCTGCTTATTACAATGACTTTAAATCCCTCCGGCATAAGTGGAAGAAGGCCTCTGACTATAATATCATGGACTATGGATTCCATAGGCAAATTCTGATAATTATCGAAGACTATCAGAAAAGGTGCGCGTGAACCGTTTTTTTTATTAAGCCCCGCAAATAACTCCTTGAAATATCGTGCGGCAAAGCCGTGGACATTATCAAAATATTCAGGAGAAAACTCTGGCAGGTCTATTCGTTTGCCGGGCAGGTTTGAAACGGCAAGTGACATATAATAGAAAAACGTGGCGGCGTCAATGTCAGTCTCATCCATATGATACCAGATGAAGGGGTTGCCGCGGTTTTTGAGATAACTTGCGGCCAATGCGGTCTTTCCAGAACCACCGGGGGCCGATACCCAGACAACCCGCTTTTGCAGGGACTTGTCTATAAGTTTAAAACACAACTCCCGCTCTATAACCCCGTCGAGGTCTGGCGCCGTTATCTTAGATAACACTGCCGCTGACATGTGTATATCTCCTCTGTGGAAATGTTACAGTCTTTCCTTATCATTATAGTGCAAGAACGCCTTTGCAAGGGTACACAATATCAAAATAGTTTGTCAATAATGATCATGCTTTGTCTGTCCCCGCTGTGTGTTTTTCAAACATGCCCTGAAGCATGTCGTTAGCACAGAATTTTCCACACATCGAGCAGGAGCGCTCCTGCCCGCTATTTCGCTTATTCCTTATTTCAGCAGCCCTCTCCGGGTCTATTGCAAGCCTTAGCTGCGCGGCCCAGTCCATATCCCTTCTGGCCTTGCTGATTTGTTTATCTCTGTCAGTGTCTGAGAGCTTTACCATGTCGCCGATATGGGCGGCTATCTTTGCAGCAATGACACCGTCTCTGACGTCCTCTACAAATGGCAGCCCGAGGTGTTCGGCAGGCGTTACGTAACACAAGAAATCCACCCCGAATGAGGCTGAAAGCGCAGCCCCAACTGCCGAGGTGATGTGGTCATATCCCGGCGCTATGTCTGTTACAAGCGGGCCAAGCATATAGAAAGGGGCCTCGCCGCTCATCTTTTTTGCAAGGATTATGTTTGCCTCTATCTCGTTAATTGGTATATGACCTGGGCCTTCGACCATCGTCTGGCAGCCCATGGCGCGCCCTGTCTCTGCAAATTCACAGTTTATCAAAAGCTCCTGAATGGCAACCCTGTCAGTTGCGTCATGTATTGCTCCCGCGCGAAAGCCATTTCCCAGACTTAGGACAACATCGTGCCGCTTTAATATCTCAACTACCTTGTCAAACCTCGCGTATAAGGGATTTTCCTTGTTATTGTAGCTCATCCAAGCTACCATGCAGGCCCCGCCCTTCGATACCAGCCCGCCATAGCGGTAGTGTTGTTTGTTCAGGACGTCAAGCGTAAGCCTGTTTATGCCGCAGTGTACGGCCATAAAAGATACCCCCTCTTCACACTGCCTTTCTATTACATCCCAGAGCAGCTCCTCCGGCATTTTCGTTATCGAGCCGTACCTATTTGCAGCAATGGCAAATGCCTCATAAAGCGGCACAGTACCAATGGGCAGCGAAACGGCCTCCATGATATCCTTTCTGATTTCAGTTATATTACCCCCTACGCTTAGGTCCATTATGGTATCGGCGCCGTACCTCTGTGCAATTACCGCTTTTTCTATTTCCATCGCCGGGACGATAATCTCTGTAGATGTGCCGACAGAGGCATTGACCTTCGTCTTAAGGCCCTTGCCGATGCCGACAGGCCTGATGTCCTTCATTGCGTTTGACATAATTACAATCTTGCCAGCGGCCATGCGGCGCGCTATGACATTAACGTCAACACCCTCCGCTTGTGCCACTGCCTCCGTGATTTCACTCTGTTTTTCCAGTGTCATTTGAACCTCCAATTAAGGCATAAAAAAAAGGGTTCCGAAAGCGCCTAAGGCGCTGTTCGGAACCCTTTACCATTAGATTCCTCTAATAATTTCAGTATACTTGTTCAGCAGGTCTTCTGGCTCATGGCTAAACTAGCTGAGTTAGCTAATACCTAATGGCTGCTGCCTTCCCACTATGGCAATACCAACATAGCAGTGGCATTGATTAGCGCAGCCTTAGTCACCACTTACAGCAGCGGGACTGCCACGGACTTACACCGTGTTCCGGGATGCTGAACTTATAAAAGTGTAATAAATCTGACGCAGCATTGTCAAATCCACATGCCGTGCGGTGGCGGATTGTGATTATATTGACAGAAATTGTCATGAAATCTGCATATGCGTCATTAAAAGGGCGGTACGCTATATGGCCAGAGCCTGATAAACATGAAGATAATATTAATGGCCGGTATTGGCGTGATTTTTGCAACCTAAAGAATATCATGGAAACTGACGATATTATAAGCAAGGAGGGCAAGGACATGACACTTAGCGCTCTTTATACTGAAAACTTCAATATCTACTGTAAAGAAGAAGGGTTGCTTATTCCTCAGGACAGGTGCGTGAACTATCAGACGCAGAAAGGACACAGCTGTTTTTGGTGCGGCTATTATTCCGGCGAGTAGTTGAGGTGACGATTTCAGTAGAGATTTCCTCAAATGGGGAATGCCGACAGCTGTAGCTCTGCCATAGCTGATACTGCGCAGCCCTTTTTTTTATTAAGACTGTCCAAAATCCTTACAACCTTCGCTTGAAGTTTATTTTACAAGAAAGACCTCATATGTTATAATGTCTCCTATGAAGGGATTAGACATCATTGATGGGTCTTATAACAGTCCACAGCCGTTAAATGCGTCCAGGCTCTTGCCGTCTTTAAGGTTTTATAGGCGGCTGCTTAGGATCCTCTACCGGCTTGGGGTTAAGGCAAAGAAAGAAGGGCTGCAAAACGATGATTTCCATGCCACTGCCTTTAATATTTTAAAGGCGCTGGAAAGAAGCGGCGTTGTCTTTGAGGTCAACGGCGTAGAAAATAGCAGCGTTAGTGGCCCATGCATCTATATGCCAAATCATATGAGTGTCCTTGAGACCTTCGTCCTTCCAGGCTTTATCTGTCCATATAAGGAGATGACATTTGTTATAAAAGACAGCCTGTTGAAATACCCTGTGTTTAAGGACATAATGGTTGCGATGGACTCAGTGGTTGTTAAAAGGGTCAATGCGCGCGAAGACCTCAATACTGTCCTTACAGAGGGCGCTGAGAAACTAAGAAGCGGCAAGTCTATGATAATCTTCCCGCAAAGTACGAGGACGCTGGATTTCTCGCCAAAGAACTTCAATACAATGGGAATTAAACTTGCCCTGCGGGCGCAGGTGCCGGTTGTGCCGGTTGCCGTGAAATCCGACGCATGGCGTCATGGCAGCATTTTAAAGGATTTTGGCAAGATTGACTCCACAAAGAAGGTTTACATAACGTTTGGAAAGCCGATGACAGTAACAGGCAGGGGCGTTGAAGAACACAGGCAGTCCATAGAGTTCATATCGGGGCTGCTCGAGAAGTGGGGCGTTACGGTTTTACAGTAAACAATCGCTGTCAAATTCTTCAGTTCTTCTTTATAATTGTTACCCACGCTTAGAGATAATTCAAACACTGCGTTAAGCCCCAAGCGTGGGCAATCATAGCGTTAAAACATTACCTGAATGCCGGTTGTCAGAAACCATGTGGTTTTCATTTGCAGGCCGTTGAGATTCTGATATACAGGCACGCCGCCCTCCACACCAAAGCTGAAAGGGCCTTTAGTGAGGCTTATGCCAAGTATAGCGTCAAGGCGCTGACCGCCGTAGTTTGACGTTACCGCGTCAGGCATGGGTGCGCCTGTGATTATCTTAGCTATCTCTGAGTCCTGCCCTTTGATACTGCCAGTGTCATTATAAGTCAGACGAAACCATGCCGAGGCCGGTCCAAGGGCGCGCGATATCCAGGTCATTGCCTGAAGGTTATCCCCATAGCTCCAACCATTAGAATTGTTGGCTGGATGCCATGTATACATCGCCTGTCCCCCAAAATTCCAGTTTCCATCGTCAGTGGTCATAGATAAGGTAATGGCCGGTTTCAGATCAAATGTGCCGCTTCCAAGCTGCATATCATAGGGGGCGCGATAGGTCTTTCCCATCATTGCCGTTACCTCGTTGATGCTGCCGGTTGGCAGGCTTAGTCCGAGACTGCCATTGAGATATTTGCTGAATTTATATATGCCTCTTATATCTGTATCGCCAAAGCCGCTGGTTTCCATAGGCGCCTCTGTCGTTACCCCTGATTTACTCATCGGCCCCATGTCCATCAGCATTCCCATTTTTTTGGTCTGATAACTGCCCATTGCCATGACGGTAAGCTCATCAGTCACTCCATACATCGCCATCATCATCTGCATAGTCATCGTCATAGTGGTTGGGATCATCATGTAACTGTACTGTTTATGTCTATTGTATCCAACATCGTTTGTCCCGACATTAGAGCTGCCTGACTTCATGCCATTCATGTCCATATACATAAACTTGTAGTTAACCATCCACATACCGGCTGGATGGGTATGAAATACATCGTCGCCAAAGGCGGGATTATATATAAGTTGGGCACCGGGCTGCATGTGCGACATATCATGGCCGCTGTGCACGTGATGGGCCTCCTTACTTGTCGTCTCAATGGCTGAGTCAAAAGATGTTATCAAACCACCGTTTGCTGCGATGTACTCAGCGGCGTCTTCCTTTTTAGCGAAGGCCCATTTTGCTATAGCGCTCATTGTGCCTTCCTTGCTTCCGCCTACAACCCAAAAAGCTGTTTTGGCGTCTATAAGTTCCTTTGTCATATAGTCGGCAGCCTTAATTGACAGGATTTTAGTGTTTGGGTGCTGTTTCATGTAATTTGCCGTGCAGTTCAAACAGCACAAGTCCAGTTTTGTGCCGTCGTTGAGGACAATCTGTATACGGCTTTGGGCATCTGGATGCATCCCACATACTGCACAGCTTGTCTGGTCGGCGGCCGCAATTGTGCTGAATAACAGGCATATGGCAAGAATAATCGTCGTAACTCTCATCTGGAAATCTCCTGATAACAGAAATCATACCTCTCCCTATGGAGTAGGCGTAGTAGTCAGATTGCCTAAAAGACGATTAATTCTCTGGAGGGTGATCGAGCTCGCAGGAATCGGTGCTAACCCTAAACAAATATCGGGCTACATAGCGGTATTCAATATATCCTAATGCGTTAAGCGTAAACAGCGGTTCATATAGAAAGGTAATGTCTGCGTTATTAGAGATTTGCAAACCTTTGACGCTGCAGACATCTAAGCTGCAAACTACGGGTTTGCCAGCGCTCTGCGTAAGATTTACTGGCGCTGATAAGAAAGACACAATGATACATATTGATAATGCCAGAGCCGTCAGTTTTAGAGCTAATCGCAAGACGCCGCCAGCACCCGGCAATATCACAGCCTTTTCAATCACAATGAGTAATCTATAGGCTTAGCCGTGTAAATGTCAAGTCAGCCTCAGTGGTTTACCTTATGGACATTGCTGGAATTGATAATCTATAATCACACAATGGGCAGACTCTTAAACATCATAACGCCGCTTCACAAGAGAACCGCGCGGGACTATCTTGGGCGAATGACAGACGGCAAGGTGGAGTGCATGAAGGCGGCGCGACGCTTCGATAAGGACTTCTGGGATGGCGACAGACGCTACGGCTATGGCGGCTACAGGTATGACGGCAGGTGGGGGCAGGTGGCGGCAGAGCTGATCAAGACCTATAATCTTGGCAATGACGCCCGAATTTTGGATGTTGGGTGTGGCAAGGGTTTCCTGCTTTATGAGTTTACGCGGCTCCTTACAAACTGTCAAGTCACTGGATTTGATATATCACCCTACGCGGTGGAAAATGCAAAGGATGAGATACGCCCATTTCTAAGCGTTGCCAATGCTGCTAAACCATACCCATACGCCGACAAGGAGTTTGATCTTGTTATTTCCATAACGACGCTGCATAATCTGCCAATTTACGAACTAAAAAACGCCCTCAAAGAGATCGAACGCACAGGCAAAAATAAATACGTTGCCGTAGAGAGTTATGACAGTGAAGACCAGCTGTTTAATCTACAGTGCTGGGCGCTTACCTGTGAGGCATTTTATAATACACAGGAGTGGATATGGCTTTATAATGAGTTTGGATATACCGGAGACTATGAGTTTATTTATTTTGATTAGCTCGGCAATTTTATGTTAAGGCACTCAACTGTTTCTCTTACTATATCTGCCGCCGAAAGCCCGTTTTGTTCCTTAACGTCGTCATATGTGCCGTGGCCCTCGGCGAAGACGCCCTTTAGGCCGATGCGCTTAAATCTTGTTCTTACCCCTGCCTCCGCTATGACCTCCGCTGCCGCGCTGCCAAGTCCGCCGATTATGCTGTGCTCTTCCACTGTGATAATCGCCCCGGTCATCTGGGCTGCGGCTATTATTATTTCGCTGTCCAATGGCTTTATCGTATGAATATTAATTACCTGAACGTTTATCCCCCGTTTCTTTAACTCATCGTGCGCCTTCAGCGCCTCTGTGGTTATGCCGCCCGTTGTGATTATTGCCGCATCGCCGCCATGTTTTAGCATTACGCCTTTACCCGTTATGAATTCATAACCGCCTTCGTATATCTCAGGAGAGCCGCCTACTGACAGACGAATATAGACAGGGCCGTCAATGCGCGCGGCCTCCTTAGTAATCTTTCTTGCCTCCATTGGGCTGGAGGGGCAGAACACCGTCATCCCCGGCAGCGTCCTCATTATCGCTATATCAACAGTGGCATGGTGTGTCGGGCCAAGGCTGCTATATACAAACCCCGCCCCTATACCGGCAAGTTTTACGTTCATCTTTTGCAGACACACGTCGTTTCTAATCTGCTCAAACGCCCTCATTGTCAGGAAACTCGCTATCGTGTATGCAAAAGGTATCTTGCCGCATGAGGCAAGCCCAGCCGCCACGCTTATCATATTGGCCTCGGCTATCCCGAAATTTATAAATCTTCCCGGGTAGGCCGCCCTGAACTTGTCATAGACAATCGCCCCATTGTCAGCCACAAGGGCAAGGACTCTGCCGTCCTCTGCCGCAAGCTCATACAAGGCTTCTATGTAGGCGTTTCTCATAGCGGGTCTATCCCTAATTCATTACATGCCACGGCCATTTCTTCCCCATTGGGCATCCTGTAATGCCATATCGGCACGCCTTCCATAAACGACACACCCTTGCCTTTAATCGTGTTTGCAATTATCAACGACGGTTTATTGGCCTGAAAGGGCAGGGCGGTAAATTTTTCTATCAGCCCTGCGATGTCATGCCCGTCCACCTCATTTACCTGCCAGCCAAATGCCTGCCATTTCTCTGCCAGCGGGCTGATAGGGACGATGTTATCAAGCGTGTCCATCGCCTGAAGCCGGTTATGGTCTATTATCACGCAGAGATTATCAAGTGCCATGGCAGAGGCAAACATCGCCGCCTCCCACACCGAACCCTCCTGACACTCCCCGTCTCCCATCAGTACAATGACCCTGTATTTCCTGCCATCCATCTTACCGGCAAGTGCAGCCCCCACACCAAATGGAAAGCCATGCCCAAGCGCCCCCGTTGTGGCCTCAACGCCGGGTATCTTGTGCATATCGGGGTGTCCGCCCAGTATCGTCCCGCGCTTTCCAAACGTGCTTAACCATTGCTTATCAATAAATCCACAGTTGGCAAGCACCGCATAGAGCGCGGCACAGGCATGTCCCTTGCTAAGTATAAACCTGTCCCGGTCAGGGTCTGAAATGGTCTCTGGCGAGATATTGAGGACTTCATAATAGAGTACGACTAATATCTCAACAATTGACAGCGAGGCCGGTATGTGGCCTCCGCCGCCTTCGCATATCATCTTAAATACAGTTGCCCTTATGTACTGAGCCTTGTCTATCAGGCTGTCTATTTTATTCACGTTCGCGCCTTCCATCAGCCGTTAAGCAGTGCCTTAATAAATTCAAGAACTTCATGTTTTTCTACCGGTTTTTTGTTTCCCACAATCTCAACCGCAAGGGCCCCTACGACATTACCGATGAAGGATGCGGCTATGGCCGGCATACCCAGCGCAAAACACGCGGCGGCATACGTAAACAGCGCATCACCTGCCCCTACAATATCCACAACATTTGTGGCAAATGCCGGAACCTTTGTTATTTCGCCTCTTCTGTTGATATAAATCAGGCCGCGGCCGCCCTGCGTTATTACCAAATGGTTGAAAGATACCTCGGCTATCAGCTGTCTGGCAATGTCCTCAATCGCAGAGAACTTATCCTGGACGGCAAGCCGCGCCTCAAACTCATCGAGGCAGATGAAATTTATGCGGTTATACTTAGTTATGAGATTATAGCCGGCATTAGCCCCGTTGACCTGGGCGTTTACGGCGACCTTAGCGGAGAACTGCTCCACCTCGGCTATGATCTCTCTGGTTATCAGCCCGTGGCCGAAGTCTGAGACCATTATTAAATCATACTCGCTGATGATGTCCATGATATATTTAATAATCTCACCGTTTAGGGCGCTGTCAATGTATGTGTCGTCTATGTAGTTTATCTCGAAGACCTTGTTCCTTTGATAGTTGTTGATATAGCGCCGCTTGACAATGGTGGGGCTGTGCTTTCTATAAAAAAACTTTGGCCTGACAGCATGTTTCAGGTTATTAACGATAAAGTCCTGCATTGAGTTTTCAGCTCCAAGTGCGGTTATCATATGGACGTTATCGCAGATACCGGCAAGGTGGTTGGCTATTGCCATAACGCCGCCGTTGTATGTCTCTTGGCTGATATATTTATTGACAAGGAGCTGTGCCTTTGGCGATTTTCCCATGGTTTCACAGACGACGTACTCGTCAATTATGCAGTCGCCAAGCAGCAGAATCTTCATATGTTTTATGGCGTCAATGGATTTAGAGATGTCCGTAAACTTAAACTCAGCAGAGAATTGATTAAGAAAGTCTATGACATTATCAGGATAAATTGCGTTTAAATTAGCCGACTTCCGTGAAGGGATGAGATGCTTAGTTAATAGTTCTGACGATGAGAATACTATCTCATGCGTGAAACGCATCTCTGCGCCTACTTCCTGTACGACTTCGTACTCTTTCTGAAGTTTTCCTGTCTTGTCCTGAAGGCTTTCAAACTCCTGGCCCTTAACATAGAAATCGGGACGAAGGAGTCTTAGCGTATTTTCAGCAGTCGGCCACTTGTTTATGGCCACATAGTCAACGCAGGTAAGGGCGGCTATGCAGTCAGCCCTTATGGTCTGATTAAATACCGGCCTTCCCGGCCCTTTATCAACATAGCAATCAGGCGTTAGCGTGATGACAAGACAGTCGCCCATTTTCTTTGCCGCCTCGAAATGCTTGATATGGCCGGGGTGCATGAGGTCAAAGCAGCCGTGGCAGTGGACAATGCGTTTGCCCTCGGCCCTCAGTGCCGCTATCAGTTTCGAGAGTTCTTCTATATCAAATATTTTCATTGCTTAGCGCTTCTTAACTCTCTGAGCGCGCTCCAAAGGGCGGGGATGGCCTCTCTGTGGGCGGCCTTAATATAGCGGCTTTTGCCGCCACCGGCAACTGTCCTTAGAAGCAGTGTTTTAAATGGCCTGAAATAATAGGACGGGCAGTCTTTCGACGGTTCTTTCGTAGTGTCTGCTATTTCATGGAGGTCGCAGACTACAGTGGTAAAATTATCAATCTTACGGCCTTCCTGAGATGCCGCGTTTCTTGCCATGCTGAGCGCCTTTAGGAAAACCTCCGGGGCCATTACGGCACTTCCAAAACTCAGGAGCGCCCCGCCCTCAAGCCGCTCTACTACTGATACAAATTTCAAGAAATCATTATATGAGAGCGCCCCCGTTGCCCCCCCGTCGCAGTTCGGATGCTGATGTATGATATCATAGCCAATGCCGACATGCACAGTAACGGGAATATGAAGCCTGTATGCGGCGGCAAGCAGACTTACATCCTTATGGGGAAAGCCGCCATTGAAGATTGCCTGTCCAACGGCCTGCCCGTATCCTATGTGTCTGTCTTCGCTGTATGCGCGGTTAATTATATCGTTTACTTGGCCGGTCTCATGCCATAGGCCAAACCTGCCGTCTTTAATATATGCGGCAACGTTCTCTGTGGTAGCGCCAATCAGCGCCAGTTCATAGTCGTGAATAACACCAGCCCCATTCATAGCGATGCACGAAATATAGCCGCTGCTCATCATATCAATAAGATACCTCTGAACGCCGCTTCGAATGACATGAGCGCCCATCATAACAATTACGGGGCGTGAGTTGTCGTAAGCCGACATGATGCCGCGGGCGGTCTCAAGCATATGACTGCCGTCGTGCGCTGCAAGCGGCATAACGGTCTCTAAGGTCATATCATGAACTCTGTCATTAAGGGGCAGGAGTTTCAGCCTATGCCGGTCAAACATAATGTTGGTTTCCAATGTCCTTTATTTGCATTGAGATAGTATATCAGCGCAGCGGCGGCTTTGTCGAGTGAGGCAATGCGCAGGGCACGGTAAATTTGTTCTCCATCAAAAGTAAGCGGTAGTTGCTAAGATTGTTGCCATATTTGTCTCTTTCTGTCATTCCGGCTTGTCCGGAATCGTCCCTTAAATGGTTGATTCATAATGAATTTTCCTATTCTGCGATATAAGGGCAGATTCCGGACAAGCCGGAATGACGGACTAAGAAAAGGATAGTCCAGAAATCATTACAACTTCCAATGAAAACTTGTTTTATCCATCAGAACAAATTTACCGTGATGCGCAGGGTTTGACACATGTGTGCGTTAAGCTTTATTACCCGTCGTTTGTGAAGCTGTCCTCAATTCTTATTGATAATTAACTTTACAAGGTGTATAATATCACAAAACCGCGATAGTTGAGGTATTGCATTTTTATGGTTAAAATACGACTATTTATGACGATTGCTGTGTTGATTTCTCTTGTTTGGTGCGAGACCGCAGTGGCAGAGCAGACGCACGAGGTGCGGGTTGGCATCCTTGCCCATATGGGTAAAGACCGCTGCAGAGAGAGTTGGCAGCCTTCGATGGATTATTTAACCTCACATATTTCCGGCTATAAGTTTACGCTTGTTCCCCTGGCGTTTGAGGAAATAAACAATACCGTGAATACGGGCGTTGTGGATTTCATCATTGCAAACTCCTCGATTTACGCTGAACTGGAGGCCCTGTACAATGTAAGCAGAATAGCCACTATGGAAAAGATAAGGTTAGGCAAGGGCTATACGGTCTTTGGCGGCGTCATATTCACGCGGGCAGTCCGCAGCGATATAAACAAAATAGAAGACCTGCGCGGCAAGACCTTCGCGGCGGTTGACAAGACATCGCTTGGCGGCTTCAGAGCGGCATGGGGTCAGATGAGACGACACGGCATTGATCCATTTAAGGATCTCAACTCTGTTGTGTTTGAAGGCAAGCACCAAAAGGTCGTAGAGGCCGTTGGAAAGGGTAGAGCTGACGCCGGTACTGTCAGGACAGATACGCTTGAGACAATGGCGGCTAACGGCGAGATTACGCTTAAAGACTTCAAGGTGATTAAGTATGAAGGCAAGGGCGATGAGTCATTCCCATTCCTGCTAAGCACGCCGCTCTACCCTGAGTGGCCGATTGCAAAAGTAAGACATACGCCGGACTCAGTTGCAAAATTAGTGGCCTCAGCACTGTTGGCAATGCCTATGGACAGCCCTGCCGCAAAGGCCGCCGACATAGTGGGCTGGACTATCCCGCTTAACTACGAACCAGTTGACGCCCTGTTGAAATTCCTGCAAGTCAGCCCCTACGAAAACTATGGGCGTGTAACGTGGCGCGATATTTTACGCCAGCACAGCGCAGCCGTAATATTCACGCTGCTGTTTATATCGGCGCTGATAATCTTATTAATATTCATATCGAGGCTCTCTATGAGGCTTAACGAATCAAGGCAGAGCTTGGCTCTTAGCTTTGAGCAAGTGGAGGCAGCGAATAATCAGATAATGGACAGCATACGCTATGCCAGCAGCATTCAACGCGCCATCTTGCCGCAGCTTCACAGCCTTACATCGCACCTTGAAGACTACTTTGTCATATGGCAGCCGCGCGACGTTATAGGCGGCGACCTCTATTGGTTTTTCTGCCATCACAACGATATTATGATAGCCGTAATAGACTGCACAGGGCATGGCGTCCCCGGCGCAATTATGACAATGCTGGCCGGCACCACGTTAAACCGCGTGGTCAATGAATTAGGCTATGGCGACCCTTCTCTTGTTCTTACTAACATGAACAAGATGATAAGGGATACGTTAAGTTCTGACGAAAATAATTCCTTCTACGACAACGGACTGGACATCGGCATATGCTACGTTAACAAAAAGCTAAAGACGCTGGTATTTGCAGGGGCCAGAATATCGCTCTACTTTTCAGAGGGACATTCGGCATTCGAGGTCAAGGGAGACCGGCAGAGCGTCGGCTATCAAACCTCTAACCCTGATTTTATCTTCACCAACCATAAGATTAACATTACAAACGAAATGAAATTCTATATGATGACAGACGGCCTGTCCGACCAGGTGGGTGGGCATACGGGAGTGCCCTTTGGCAAGAAACGCTTTATGGAGTTCATAACGGCCAATAACGCAAAATCGTTTCAAACCCAGCAGAACATGCTCCATGAGATGTTTCACCAATACCGCGCAGAGGAATCTCAGCGAGACGATATCACAGTAATCGGGTTTAAGATTTAAAAGGAGATATGACGCAGTGCTGACAAATCTTTACGACATATACCGGCAGATGCAGCAAGAACAGATATTTTTCAGCTTCACAGGGCCTGTCTCCCAGCATGTCGTAGAGGGGATTGGGGCAGCTCTGAAACTCAAGATGGAGATAGAGGAAAACGATGTCAACACAATTCAGAAGGTCTTCTCTATCTATGTGGAGCAGATTCAAAACATTATGAACTACTCGGCAGATCGTCTGAACAGGGACAAAGAGGGCGGCGATATTGGAATAGGCATCTTTGTGGTCGGGCGTCAGGACGGCCACTTCTATGTGCGCTGCGGCAATAATATTTATAACGATAAGTTGTTTATTATAAAAGAACAGGTGGAAGAGTTAAAGACTATGGGCAAAGACGACCTGAAGACGCTTTTCAGAAGCCGCAGAAAATCCCCTCCACCGCTGGGCAGCAAGGGCGCCGGCCTTGGCTTCATAGAAATGGCAATAAAGGCAAGCCGACCCATAGAGGTTGACTTCACCGCTCTTGACAAGACCACATCGTTCTTGTCTATCACCGTTGTAATATAAGGAGGAGGCAGATTATGGAAAAGTATAGCGCAGCGGCCACAAAGTCAACTCCGTATGTGATGTTCGACCCGGCTATAGCCCTCTTTGTCATCAGAGGCGAATCGTATCCAGAAAATGCGGCTTCCTTCTTTAGCCCTGTATTTGACTGGCTTACGGAGTTTCTGAAACACCCCTATGACCGGGCAATAGTCTTCGACATTGAGTTGATCTATTTCAACAGCAGCAGCTCTAAGGCCAATCTTAAGTTATTGACCATGCTTGAAGACGCCTCGAAATCCGGCAAAGACATAACCGTCAACTGGAGATACTACGCCGATAACGACACTGCCCACGAGGCCGGCGAGGAATACAAAGAAGACGTACCTCATCTGAAATTTAACGTAGTAGAGGTTGAGAGACCTAAGTAGCGGGTAGTCAAACGTTATGATTAATCGAGAAGATATCTCTGATATTGACCTTGAGGCCGTCAATTACTTTTGACTCGACGACGCCTTCAAGTTCAGCGACTGAGTGTGTGATGTATTTGTTGTCTTCGAGAGTCAGAATCTCGAAAGTAAGTAATTCAGGAATGACAATCCAGTACTCGGCGACTCGGTATCTCTCATATATTTCCCTTTTGACGGCGGTATCTTTTCTATATGTGCCGGGCGAGACGACCTCGCAAACCATATCAGGGACGCCTCTGATCCAGTCCTGAAAGATTGCCATATTCGCTTTCCTAATAAAGATGATGTCAGGCTGAAGGCGGTTAGTTGAATCTTCAAATATTACATCAAGCGGTGACAGAAATACCTCTCCTAAATCGTTCTCAACAACATACTGCCGCATAATACTTGCCAAATTAAAAACAATCCTCTGATGTTTACCAAATGGGCTAGGCCCCATAACTTCCTCTCCGTTGATAATCTCCGTTAAGTCTAAATCTGCCTCAATCGTCTGCATGATGATTACAGTATATCACCGCGGCTGCGGTTTTGTCGAATTCCAGCATTTAGCAATATTATAGTGAACTCTTGCCTTCGGCGTTGAACAAAGCCTAAACCTTTAGTCGTGCCTTCACTTCGTCGGGCAAGTGGCGGCTGGCCTCCGAAATAATTAAAATGCCTCGTTCAACAATCCATTGACATTGCCAATCA
Source organism: Candidatus Magnetominusculus sp. LBB02 (assembly GCA_022321325.1). GTDB lineage: Bacteria > Nitrospirota > Thermodesulfovibrionia > Thermodesulfovibrionales > Magnetobacteriaceae > Magnetominusculus > Magnetominusculus linsii. Next base: position 40,743 of record JAKOEO010000004.1, read on the forward strand.
GCTTCAAAAGCGTCGGATGATACGGTACCTAACGCCTCATAAATATGTTCAATAGCTTCAACTATATCAGTTAGGCGTGGAATAAGCGAAGGTGCCGTCATATTAGAATACGCAAAGCGATGTAGCCTCGATTTGTTGTCTTAACATCTTGTGAAGGCTGTCGCGCGTCATAATATCAGTCTTGCAGCCAAGAATATGAGCCGCGTACTCCTTAACATCCATAAGTTCAAAAAGGCCGAAATTCCCTTTTTCATAGTCAAAAAAAAGGTCAACATCGGAGGCGTCATTTGCCTCGTCCCGCGCGGTTGAACCAAACATGAAAAGACGCTCAACGCCAAGCCGCTTTAGGTCGGCTTCGTGCTGCTTCAATCGGCTTATGGCTTCGCTGCGTTCCATTCTCATATTATATCACAACAAGGGCAGAACTTAAAAAAAATCGCTCCTATCTGCTTCAATAAAAGTACAGCTATGTCTTTTATAGGCGTTATTCTGTCATTCCCGCCCACAAGCGGCAGTACAGTTGATTATGACTGCGCTTATGAATTAGAATCAGGCGTTCGTTTCAGCCTTTTCCTTATATCTGCTTCCTCATCAAAGAATTTCTTAGCCCCATCCGAAGCGCCCATCTTCTCCAGCAAGATGGCATAGTTATGGAATACATTGGCAAGTTTCGGCAGATACGCCGCGGGATATTTTATAGATAGTGGCCGTCTAATCTGAAGCGCCTCATCGTAAAGCGGTTTAGCCGCGTTCAAATCGCCCATGCCATAAAGCAGGGCGGCAAGGTTGTTGCAGGTCATGGCGACATTCGGCAAGTAAGCGTCAGGGTGTTTTTCAGCAAGGTTTCTGTATGACTGAAGCGCCTCATCGTAAAGCGGTTTAGCCGCGTCCAAATCGCCCATGTCCGAAATCAGGTTGGCAAGGTTGTTGCTGGTCATTGCAACGTCAGGCAAGTAAGCGTCAGGGTGTTTTTCAGCAAGGGATTTGTATAACTGAAGCGCCTCATCGTAAAGCGGCTTAGCCTCGTTCAAATCGCCCATGCCATAAAACAGGTTGGCAAGGTTGTTGCAGGTCGTGGCGACATAAGGCAAGTAAGCGTCAGGGTGTTTTGCAGCGAGGTTTCTGTATAACTGAA
>JAKOEO010000004.1:42349-87621 GCA_022321325.1 Candidatus Magnetominusculus sp. LBB02
GGCAAGGTTGTTGCAGGTCAGGGCGACATAAGGCAAGTAAGCGTCAGGGTGTTTTTCAGCAAGTGTTCTGTATAACTGAAGCGCCTCTTCGTAAAGCGGCTTAGCCGCGTTCAAATCGCCCATGACCGAAAGCAGGTTGGCAAGGCTGCCACTGGTTGTGGCAACATGGGGTTGATAATTGGCAGGGTCTGTTTCGGCTTTCTTTCTTGCTATTTCAATAGCGATTTTCAAATACTTGATACTATCGCCCCACATCCGCTCTATCTGCCAAAATCCAGTGAGATTAATAGTATTTCCTATGTACAAGTCAGGGTTGTCTTCATTTGCAAGCAGCAGATTAAGAAACTCAATCAGATGCCCATGCTCGTGTTCCAATCGTTTCAAATTGTTCACGCGTTTTACGTCATCGCTTGAATATTTATTAACAAAATTATCCCAATATGCAATAAAGGCAGCCTCTATTTGAGGTTTACCCTTATCTCTATTAAGCAATTCCTTCGCGTACTGACGCACGATTGGCAGGAAGCTCCATCTGCCGTCAGCAAAACTTATCAGCGAAGACCTTTGTATATCTATTAAAATGGGTCTTAGTGATTTAGGCTTGCCATTTTTATTAAATAATAAGTCATAACACCCGTCAACCAACGATACCTCAAAGCCGTTTGCGAAGAGCGATAGGGCGCGAAATAACCTTTGAGCGGGTTTCTTTAATTTTTTATAAGACCAATTAAAACACGCCTCCACGCTTAAGTGCTTGTCCTGATATAGCTGACCAACACTTATATTCTTATCTATCGCCATCAGCTCGAAAGATTTCCTTAACGACGCCGCCGCCTCTTTCCATGAATATGAACCCATCCAACCGGCCACTAACTCTATGGCAAGCGGCAGGCCGCTTGTTATCTCCAGTACGGCGTTCACATACTCCGCATCGTCCAAAGACACGTCCCAATTATTCATCCCGCGCAAGAGCCGTACACGCGCCTCAAGCAATTTATACGAATCTGACGATTTGAGGAAATCAACTAAATATTCTTTTTTCCTATCGCCCGCCTTGAGTTCAAAGGGATTTAACTCTATCACCTTTTCAATACTGGCAACACCGGCTTCCCGTCTTGAGGTCAGCAATATTCTTAAACCATTTATGCCTGTAAGCGCGGTTGTCACACGCCTTCCCACCGCGTCATTAACGCTCTCGTAATTGTCGAAAAGTAAAAGAATGGGTTTATTCTGGCAGTTTCCCTTAATGGCCGTTGTCAGCTCATTGAGATTTTTTACTTTGCCTTTTGGTAATTCCATGGTCTCGGCAACCAATCCAACGATTTGCTGCTCATCAGCCTTGTCATCAAGCCTGTCCATGGCAATAAAGAATAAATCATATTCTCGATCAACACCATTGCATGTCGCTATAGCAACAGCGGTCTTCCCGACCCCGCCTGTCCCGCATATTGTAACAAGCCTGTGTTGTTTAATGTAATTCTTTAAATCTGTAATAAAATCATCCCGCCCAATAACAGCTTTTTGATCATACATCGTTGGGTAGTTAAAGCAATTGTCATGCGGCGGCTTAGGGCCAAGTTGGTGTCCTTCCCACGTAAGTTCATATATTTCTTCATGATCGTCTATCCCCTTGAGTTTCCTTTTTCCCCAGTGATGAAATTTAAAATCCGGAAGGCTGCCGACCCCGTATTTTACAGCGCCTGAGAATAGTACCTGACTGCCTTCTGCGATTGTTTCAACTCGTGACGCCAAGTTTACATCGTGACCCACATAGTCTGTAATCTTGCCATCAGTAATAACAGGTTTGGCAGTCCCCATGTGAAACCCTATTCGTACCTTCAGAGGTTTATTATCGTCTGCGGGATTTTTTATTGAAGCATTCTCAAGACCATTAATAATGCACGCCGCGGCTCTTACTGCGTCATGGGGGTATTCAAAAACGGCCATAAAGCTGTCGCCGATGGTTTTAACTTCACAACCTTTATTATCATCCAGACATCGCCTGATAATCTCATCGTGAGGTTCCCTTACTGTATCAACATAGATTTTGTCGCCAATGTCATTACCGTTCTTAGTTTTCAAAAAATCACAAATTGCCGTACTTCCTACAATATCGGTAAACATTATTGTTATAACGCCACATGGTAATTCCTTCATAGCGGCCATGAATTGTCACCTCATAAATTGACTTGTAATATGAATCTTAACAATATTATATTCAGAAAGTATAGATATTTTAACAGGAAAAATGAAAGCGGCCTTTTTGACATTATTATGAAAGCGGCCTTTATGAATTATATTAATCACGTTACGTCACTCCACGACATTTCTAACTGAACTTAGCAGGAAGGAATATTGAATCAGTCCGTCATTCCAGCCCTCTATTTTGTCATTACGGCCCTCTATTTTGTCATTACGGCCCTCTATTTTGTCATTCCGGCTTGTCCGGAATCTGCCTCAGCACATCCACAAGCCAAATAAGATTCCGGACAAGCCGGAATGACGACAGAAGGAATGACGACAGAAGGAATGACGACAGAAGGAATGACGACAGAAGGGTGACGACAATTTTTTTGTCGTGGAATAAGCCCCGTTACAGCAAATATTACTAACTTACAAAGCGTTCTCTTACTACGGCAAGCTCCTCTTCTGTTGTGGTAACTGTTCCACGTAGTTTTTCCTCCAGAATGGCCTTGAATATTTCTGAGTATATCGGGCCTGGGGCAATTCCCAGTGCCTTGAGGTGGCCGCCGCTTATTTCTGGCTTCATTGCCCTGTGCTGCGTCAAATATAGCGATATCGCCTTTTTTTTGTCATCGCTTTCCGAGATGGACATCAGGAAAATCACCGCCTCTAATGATGCACCCGCCATGTGGCGATATACAGAGACAGGGTCATGATAATTGAATGGCTCTTTGAGTTTGGCTAATGCTGTGAGTATATTTCTCTTAATTGTCTCAGGCGTTGAGAGCCTCAATAGGGCCTGCTCACGGGTGTCTGCACTAAGACGCGCCATCAGCGCCATTAGATATAATGCCCCGACATCTATCCTGTCCTCTCTGAAAAGTAAGTTATACCACGAAACCGTCTCCCGCACGCGCTCTAATATCTTTACCTGTTCCCTCGAAAAAATGAGATGGCCATGTATCGCCCTAAGAAGCCCTAACTCATCAAGTCTTTTTAATGCCTTAGCCGGGTCGGCCTCAAGAAAGATAAGCATAAGCTCATCGTAGAGGCGCGCGCCTGAGAGTTTCTCAAACAGGTCAAGGCGTATAGCAGTCTTTATCAGCTTTTCAGTGTGTCTGCTTATTCTGAAATCAAAACGCTCTGAAAACCTGACCGCACGAAACGCACGCGTAGGGTCCTCTATGAAGCTAAGATTGTGGAGGACGCGTACGGTCTTCTCTTTCAGGTCGCGCTGTGCGCCAAAGAAGTCTATCAGCCGTCCGAAATCCCTCTTATTCAGATACACGGCAAGCGTATTAATCGTAAAGTCACGCCTGTATAAATCCTTCTTTATCGAGGACATCTCCACCTGTGGCAGCGCCGCCGGACTTTCATAATATTCAGTGCGCGCCGTAGCTATGTCAATTGAGAAATCGCCGCACTGCAATAAGTTAATATCAGATATCTTAGCGGTTTGAAACCTTTCATGTACCTTGAGTTTGCCGCCTAAGACCGCTGCAAGGGCCGAGGCAAATTCTATTCCACTGCCTTCGATGACTATGTCTATATCGAGATTCTGCTCGCCTCTAAGTAAATCGCGCACTGAACCGCCTACAAGATAGGCCGAGACGCCGGTCTGCTCTGCCGCCTCTGCCGCCTTCAGAAGTATCTGATACACATATGCAGGGAAGCGCTCCCGCATGATTGAGGCAACATTTCGGCCTACGGGATGTTTACTCTCGTGCGATATCTGGCCGGCTCTTCTAAGCTGCCCCTCATAGAGGGAGCGCAGCAGGTCTGTCCTTGTAATCGCCCCTATTATCATGTTGTCATCTATGACCGGCAAAAAACGCTGGTTATTTTCCACCATTGCGGCCTCAACCTCCGCTATGGCAGCCTCTGGAGGTTTCGTAATGGCGTCGGTTGTAATGAAATCATCTATTTTGCTTGCCCTGAAGCCGTGAAAGAGAGCCTTTTCAACAATTTCTCTGGATATTATGCCGACATACTGGCGGCCATTTTTTACTACGGGCAGCACGTTTATCTCATATTTGGTCAATAACGCCTCGGCATCTTTGATAGTTGAGTCAAGGGCAGTTGTGATAACAGGACTTGTCATAACGTCCTTTGCCGCCTTCTCCGGCCTGATTATCTCATGCAGACGTTTAACAACTATTTCCTTGACAATCTCTACGAGTGGCTCTGCAACTGTGGCCGATGCCGCAGATGGGTGTCCTCCGCCATTGAAATATCGCATGAGTTCGGCTATGTCCAGCCCGTATGCCCTCGACCTTCCTATAAGCATAGTCTTACCGGCCATGTTCAGTATCAACACGACGGCGTCAATGTCATCCATGTCCATAATCGCATGAGCTAAGAATGCCGCATCCCCTGCAAAATTTTCCCGCACTGCCGCCCCTATCTTTACCCTGACGCCGTGAACCACTAAGTCGGCAAGCGAGGCAAGGAGTTCATTTAATAGCTCAAGGTCGTCTCTGCTAAGCTGCGGACGTATGAATGTGGATACGATGTTGAGGTCTGCCCCGCGTTTCAGAAGATAGGCCGCCGCAAGCATGTCCCTTTCAGTGGTCGAGGAGAAACGCATCGAGCCGGTCTCCTCATATATACCAAGGCACAAAATGGTGGCCTCTATCGGGGTAATCGGTATGTTCTTTGAGCGCAATATCTCGGTCAGAATGGTTGCCGTTGCCCCAATCGGCTCAACTGAGCAAAGCGTTCCCTCAATATCGCCGGGACGATGCGCATGGTGGTCGTATAAGAATGTCTGAAGCCCCTTCTTCCCTATAAGCTGCTTGAAATCTCCAATCCTCTCAGGGTCTTTCGTGTCGCAGATAATAAGGCGGGAAACATGGGACATGTCAATGTCCTTGACCTTGGAGATTTCTACAGGAAACGCTTTAAGAAACTCTCTGAGCGGCCTTTCCTGTGAGCCGGGAAAGACAATAACGGCGCCGGGGAATAGCTTAGCTGCCGCAACCATAGAGGATAGACAATCAAAGTCGGCGTTGTTATGGCATATGATAACGTCCATTGCCGCGCTTACATCAGGTGGTCTTTTTGTTTATATAGGCCTGTTGGACAATGCTTAACACATTGCTTACCAGCCAATAGAGTACCAGCCCCGATGGGAAACTCAAAAACATAAATGTAAAGATAATAGGCATAAACATCATTACCTTCGCCTGAGCCGGGTCCATCGTAGTAGGGGTCATCTTCTGCTGAAGGAACATCGTGCCGCCCATGATAATGGGAAGCACATAGTGCGGGTCCTTAGCGGACAGGTCGGTTATCCAGAGCATAAACGGCGCGCCCCGCAGTTCAATTGAAACAAGCAGCACCTTATAGAGGGCAAAGAACACGGGAATCTGCACAAGCATCGGCAGACAGCCGCCCATCGGGTTTACCTTGTGTTTCTTATAGAGGGCCATCAGCTCCTGCTGCATACGCTGTGGGTCTTTCTTGTATTTTTCTCTGATTTCGTTCATCAGAGGCTGCACCTTCTGGAGCTTCTTCATCGAGGACTGCCCTTTGCTTATGAGAGGGATAAAAGGAATCCTTATGATAAGTGTAAGCAATATTATAGACCAGCCGTAGTTGCCTATGAATTTGTTAATAAACATCAGCAGCCAGAAAATCGGCCTTGCGATGATGGAGAAAAAGCCGAAGTCAACAATATGCTCGAACGAGGCGTTGATGGATTTCAGGTCATCGTATTTCTTTGGGCCGACATAGAAGACGAACTCTGAGGTACCGGGGGCTGTCTTAATGGCGCCGATGATTGATTTATCGCCGTTATGATTCCACATCTGCGCGCCCTTAACCGCAGTAACCGGCGCAATGGCGTCGAAGAAATACTTGTTCTCCTGGGCAATCCATTTGATATTGCCGTCGTAGAGCTTTATGCCGTCAAGCGCCTTATCCGTTTTGAGTTCTATCCTTTCCATATCTTTCAGAATTACCGGGCCGTTATGGGCGCCGTAGCTGTCAGCCCCCTCTGAGCTGAAATCGCTGCCGGGCGTGATATAGTAGTCGTCAATACCGGCGGTCTCATCCTTTAAGGCAATCTTATAGCTGTTGCCGTAAAACGTGTATGTCCTCTTTATATGAATATCATTGTAATCGAAAGTAAAGACGACCTGGCCTGTCTCCTGCCCTGTAATTGTAACAGTGCCTGGGGATGAGGTATTAAAGGCGGCCTTCATAAAATTAAACTCAGGGCTATTGCCGGAGGAAAGGGCCGGGACCTTTGCATTTTTATCTATAAGATATACCTCTGTGCCGTTTTTATCCTTGTAGTCTTTGAGTTTAAAGGATTTGATAACGCCGCCGGAGCTTGACAGGACGGCAGTATAGAGCTGTGTGTCAATCTTAATTGTCTTTGCCTCGGCAGATGCCGTGGGAATGGCAGCCGGCACTGCGGCCTTTGAGGCGGCTGCAGGAGGTGCGGCGGTCTCTGCCGCTACGGGGACAGCTTGGTCTGTCTTTTGCGGGGCTGCGGCTGCGGGCTTGGTGATATTGTCTTTGGCGGCTGCCAGCTTTGCAGCCTTTGCGGCTTCATTCATCTTAGGGGTAACGTAAAAATACTGGTACAGCATCAGAACAGACAGCGATAGTACGATTGCAATGATTGCCCTTTTTTCCATAGCTACACAATTAACCTTAAATTCATATTTTTGATACCTGAGTAAATGTCCTCCTAATAGAAGAACTATTTAACGGGGTCATAACCGCCTTCGCTGAAAGGATGACATCTTAGAAGCCTTCTGGCGGCCATAGCAGAGCCTTTCAATGCGCCATATTTGCCGACTGCCGCCGCGGCATATTCAGAACACGATGGGGCAAACCGGCAGCTCTGCGGCAAAAACGGCGAAAGCGCCGCTTTATAAAGCCATATAGAGTAGATTATTATCTTTTTCATCCTAAGTTGTTCTAAGCGGCTGCCGTGTTTCAAGCGGCTGCCGGGTTTTGAGCCTATCAAGGTGTCTTTCGACCACAGCCCCCAATTCTTTACGAATATCTCCGTATGAGGCTGGAGGGGTCGCAGGCCCGGCAAGCAGCACAACATCCAACGCAAAAGCGCAAGCGCTAAGCGCTGGAATATTTCTCGCTGCTTCACGAAACAGGCGCTTAACCCTGTTTCTGACAACCGCGTTGCCGACCCGCTTGCTAACGACAAGGCCGACCCTCACGCCGCGCTTTTTACCGTTTGAGATATAAACGCCAAGGTGAGCGGCCTTATACCGCCTGCCGTTATGGAATACATACTTGAACTCAAAACTCTTCTTAAGGCTTTCTAATGTGCTCAGGCGCTTAGTGTCTTGCGTCCCTTTGCCCTCCTGCGATTAATCAGCTTGCGTCCAGCCTTTGTGCTCATGCGATGCAAAAAACCGTGTTTGCGTCTCCTCTTAATCTTATGAGGATGATACGTTGTGTAAGATCCACCCATAGTCTGTTCCTTTGGCTATCGTTATTTTAAAAAACTATATTATAAACGCTTTCTAATCTTTTGTCAAGGAAATAAACAGCAATTTCTGATAAGACGAAAGAACGATGGCGGGCAAGGGAGGCAGGTTGAGTTTGACGCAATCCAGTCAACAATGGTATTGTTCTCGTCAGGTTGACCCCTGACTACAGAGTAATGATGCTGATGAGCTGGATTTTTTAGAATAATAGAGTAAACGGCATATATGGAATCTTTTTATAATGCTGCCAAGAGATATCTTAGTTTTAATTTAGCCTTAGCTGCATTGTGCGCGGCGTTTATTTTTATTGCGGCGGCCAGCGTTAGGGATGAAAGTCTGACTGTTGATGAAATAACGCATATCCCTTCCGGGTACATGGCGCTTAAAGAACATAATTTTATAACGAATTTAGATCATCCACCTTTGTTAAAGATGATTGCTGCAGTGCCTTTGTTATTTCAGGAGATAAATTATAGATTCAAATACTCCTATAAGAATATGAAGAGTCAAATTCTTGAGGGAAAGACATTTTTTCTAAAGAATACAAATAAAGTCGAATCTATTTTGTTTTCTGCTCGGGTTACTCTTATTATATTTCATGCGTTTTTATTATTTATTTTAGGAAGTCTTCTAAAAAATGTTATCCAGCCTGTCTTTGCCTGGATAGCAGTATTTTTCATAGCATTTGAACCAACTTTCTTAGCGCATGTTCGTTATGTCAATACTGACGCCGGCGCAGCAGTTTTTACACTCCTTTCGCTTGTGACCTTCGGCATTTTTTTGAGATCCGAGAAGAGACTTTATATTTGGCTGACCGCTATATTTTTGGGGGCGGCGCTATTGAGCAAGTTCTCAGGATTATTGGTTTATCTGTTTATTTTGGTTTACATGCTTTTTAAACGATGTTCAAGGCCAGGAGGCGTTAAATTGTTTGGCAGCGGAGATTTCAATGCCGCTTTAATCCTGATTATGCCCTTGCTGATAGTTTATTTGGTTTATTTCGGCGCGACTTTTCGCGTAAATCCTCAGCATCTTACATACGTTACGATACATGGATCATTCGCTCCGGAAACCATGTTAGGAAAAAACATCTTTATAAGACCGGTGGTTTTATATTTAGTGGGTATCGAGTATACATATATTCGTTCTAATTTAGGCGAACGTGCGCTGCCTCAATATCTAAACGGCGAAGTTAGAGAGAACAAGGGATGGTGGTATTATTTCCCCCTTGCCTTGTATTATAAGGAGACGCCTGTTCTGTTATTATTATTCGCTTTAGGTTTAATACTCTACCGGCGTGAAAACCAGCCGCTTGAAAAGGTTTTACTTCTATATAGCGGCCTATATTTTATTATGGCTGTTACAAGAGATCTAAACATAGGAATTCGACATATTCTGCCTATGATTTCCTCGCTGACTCTTCTTTCAGTCATGGTGTTGTGGCAACAACGGCATAGGCAGATATTTAGCAGGATGTTGTATATTGCTGCAGCTTTTCAGCTTTTCATAATGCTGGGTGTGTATCCGGATTATACGGCGTACTTCAATGTCTTTGCCGGCGGCCCGGCCAATGGCTACAAACACCTTAGTGATTCTAATCTGGAGTGGGGGCAGAGTTTCAAACGGCTTTGCTTATGGGCTAAAGAAAATAAAATCGACTCAATGATGGTAGAACGTTTGGACTGGAACCATCAACTTCCAGTATTATTCGACAATGATAATATTGTCAAACGCCAACTGCCTATAATTAATGGCAAACCCGTAGGGTATCTTGCTATCAATGTTCAGATATTCCAACTTTCTGAATACGTACTGCCAGATGACTGCCTATATCTGGACAAAAAGAAATTCGAAGAGATTAAGCCGGACGCTATTGTCGGCCATGCTTATTGGGTATATCACCTGCAATGATGTTTCAGTCAGATGCTGCGCCGGCTTTACTCAAAAAACCAGCCCATCGTTAGTTGATGATTTTTTCAATAATATCAGATTGTTTATCTATGCCTTGAGCCTTTCTACCTGAAAATAAATACATATATTTCAACAACAATGTATCTCTGGCCACACTAAATACCCGCCAAATCCCGTACTTGGATTTCCCGCTTTTTCTGGGATGGTGCCTTACAACAAGCTCCATAATCTTACCGCCACGCATTTGCACAAGGGCAGGAATAAACCTGTGCATATCATTCTCAAGCCGAATTGATTTTATCATCTCAGCCCTATGGGCCATTATGCCGCAACCCGAATCGTGAATATTTAAGCCAAACATTTTAGATATGAGCATGTTTGCTATCATAGATGGCAGCCTTCGGTTGATAAACGAGTCCTGCCTGTATTTCCTCCAGCCACAGACTAAATCATACCCCTTGTCCAGCTCTTCGATAAGCCGCGGAATGTCTTCAGGGTCGTTTTGAAGGTCCCCGTCCATCGTTACAATTACCGGCAGCGAAGATGCTCTTATTCCGGTCCCAACAGCCGCCGTTTGTCCGTAACGTTGATTTAATCTTATTATTTTTAGTGCCCGGTCTGTTTTGGCAAGAGAAAGCAGTCTATCACAGGTCTCATCAATGCTGCCGTCATCAACACAGATTATCTCATACGGCATTGCCAGCCCATCAAGAACATTTTTTAAATTATCATATAATTCAGCCACATTTCCCTCTTCGTTAAACAAGGGGATAACGACCGACACCCCTTGGGTTGAGAGGCTATGATGATCTTTGGTTGTACTTGCCATTTTAGCGCAGACACTAACATTATGACACTAAAAAAAGCAAGGCAAGAACAGGCCGGGCAGCTATGCCCCTGATAGATTTTATTTATGACCTATGAGACGTGGCTTTGCTCTGTTGATTTTAATTTGCCGCTTAAAGTAATATATAGCCTGATGGGGGCGGCTTAGCAGCGTCCAGTGACGTGCATAACTTGCAAAGCGAGGATATGCGTTTTCGGGCAGATGTTTAATAAGACGGCAGGCATAATTATAATCGGCGATGAGGTACTGTCCGGCAAGGTTGAGGATGTAAACTCCGGTTTTGCCGCAAGGGGGCTGCGCCTCAAGGGCATTGATGTGCGCCGTATCTCGGTTATCTCAGACGACATTAACGAGATTGCTGCCGAGACAACGGCATTTTCTCAGAAATACGACTATGTGTTTACCTCCGGCGGTCTTGGCCCAACTCACGATGACGTTACTATTGAGGGCATATCTAACGGCTTTGGCGTTAAGGTTGCCATAAACGATGATTTAAAGGCCATACTCAGCGCCCATTACGGCGATAAACTCACGCCTGAGCGGTTGAAGATGGCTGAGGTGCCCGCCTCATCAGGGCTTATCAAACATAGCTCAATTAAATTCCCCATCATTCAATATAAAAACGTCTACATACTGCCCGGACAGCCAGAGTTGTTCAGGGATAAATTTAAGGTGCTGCAGGATGGTTTCAACGAACGGCCCATTCTGTTGGTGAAGGTTTATATCACTGAATATGAGTCCGAGATTGCGCCATTTTTAAACATTATAGTTGCCGAAAACAAAGCCGTGAAGATTGGCTCATACCCTGTTATGCACAATGCCGAATATCGGGTTATGCTGACGCTTGAGTCAGTAGACCCTGAAGCACTCAAAAAGACAGTGTCCATGATAACCAACGGCAGCTTTAATGACAAAGTCCTGAGAATTGAAGGGCAGGCCGCCGACAAATGGTAATCGCAAAGACGCTCCTTAACGAGGAGCAAATTCAGACCAGGGTGAGCGAACTTGCCGGGATAATTAACAAAGACTATGAAGGAAAGGAGATTCTGGCTATCGGGATATTGAAAGGTGCCTTTATGTTTTACTCTGATCTTGTAAAGCTGATTAATGTGCCGCTAACCGTGGATTTCATCGTATCCTCTAGCTATCAGGACACGGCCTCAACAGGAAATGTAAACATTCACAGCGACACAAGAATGCCTGTAACCGGCAGGGATGTCCTTATAATCGAGGATATTATTGACACGGGGATTTCACTTAATTATATTAAAGAAATTATTTTGAAAAAGTTGCCCAATACTTTGAAAATATGTGCATTGCTTGATAAAAAGGACCGCCGCTTAGTGGATGTTAACGTTGACTATATAGGTTTCCAGATCCCTGATGAGTTTGTAGTGGGCTATGGGACGGACTATAACGATAACTTTAGAAATCTGCCCTATGTGGCTATACTAAAACAATCGTGATAAACCTAAAGAGGTACTTGATAAAACATGTATGAATTAATGGTAGAATCTACTTTTAGCGCCGCCCATCAGCTGAGAAACTATAAAGGCAAGTGCGAAGAGCTTCACGGACACAACTGGCGTATCCAGGTCTATGTCCAGGCCGAGAGACTCAACGACATTGACCTTGCCATAGACTTCCATGACCTGAAACGCTTTGCAAAAGAGGTAACAGACCAACTTGACCACACGTTTCTCAACAATGTATTTCCGTTTACCGAGATAAACCCATCTTCAGAGAACATTGCCCGATGGATTTATGACTCTATGAAAAAGAAGATTATTGAGGATACTGTCAGGCTTACCGCGGTTACTGTGTGGGAGTCTGATTCGGCATCAGCCACGTACTATGAAGACTGAAGCATTAATTAACGAGATATTGGGCTATTTATCCTCAAGAAAAGGTCTAAGAGGCGAGGTCTATCTCTCCTCTGCAAAGAACATCACCGCCGAGGCAAAAGAGGGCAGTGTTGACGCACTTGAAAGGGCTGAGGCAGCAGGGCTTTCTGTAAGAATTATAGCTGAGAGGCGGCACGGTTTCAGCTACACCAATGATATATCGAAATGGCGGGAGACTGCTGATAAGGCGGCTGAAACGGCAGCCTTTACAGAACGGGATGACAACTGGTCGTTCTATGCACCTCTGCTGTCAAAAGACTGCGCCCAGTGTGGCGTGATGGTTTATGACGAGGCGGCGGCTTCTCTTTTAGAGTCTGACATTGTGGATATGGCTCTAAGGGTTGAGCGTGCCGCCCTTGCCGCTGATAATAAGGTGAAGAAGGTGAGAAAGGCCGCGGCCTCTGTGTCATCCGGAGGGGTATATATTGCCAATACCGAGGGTCTTAGCGCGGGGTATCAGTTTACCTCATGTTCTCTTTCGGCAACGGCCATGGCGGAGTTCTCAGGCGACAGCCAGATGGGATGGGACTATGAGTATGACAGGACACTTGCTGCGGTCAGTCCTGAAAGAGTGGGCGCTGCTGCTGCGGCGCGGGCGCTTATGCTTCTTAACGCGAGGAAATTTAAGCCCGCAAAGGCCCCGGTTGTAATTGAAAACTCTGTGGCCGCAGATTTTCTAAGCCTGATAGCGTCGTCGTTGTCATCTGAAAGCGTCCAAAAGGGAAAGTCAATGCTTGCCGGTAAGATATCGCAAAAGATAGTCTCTGAAAAAATTAATATCATAGACAGCGCGCTTTTTGACGGCAAGGCCGGAAGCCGCCCGTTTGACGGCGAAGGGGTGCCGTCAGAGAGGAATGTTCTGATTGACAATGGCGTCTTAAAAGGTTTTCTATATAATCTCTATACGGCGAAAAAAGGTGGCGGCGTCTCAACGGCAAATGCCGTTAGGAGCGGGATTTCAGGGATGCCTACAGTTGGGGTGTCTAATCTTTGCATTGAGCCGTCAAGGCCAGAGTATGCTATGGCCCTTGATGAGATGTTTAGTGCGGCAGGCAGCTGCCTCTTTGTTACCGACGCAATGGGTATACACATGGCAAACCGCATTACGGGCGAGTTTTCAGTCGGCGTAAGCGGCCTGTGGATAGAGGGCGGCAGGGTGGCATATCCCATAAAAGAGGCCGTCATATCTGGCAATTTCCTCGATATGTTTAACGATGTGGATGCGGTGGGCGATGATTTGCGATTCTACGGCAAGATAGGAAGCCCGTCCCTGTTGATTAGGCAGATGGATATAAGCGGTTAGTTTATTTAAATAAAATTGGAGGTTAGTAAATGGATTATTTTTTAACAGAAGACCAGGAGATGATAAGAGACACGGCGCGCGAGATAGCCCAGGAGCGCATTGTCCCTGTCAGGGCGGAGCTTGACGAAAAGGAGGAGTTCCCCACAGAGATAATCAAGGTGCTTGCTCAGTCTGACATGTTTGGGCTATTCATACCAGAGGAATATGGCGGTCTTGGCAAGGGCGCACTGGAGTTGTGCCTTGCGGTTGAAGAGTTGAGCAGGGCATGTCTTGGCGTCTCCACAAGCTATGCAGCCAATGCCCTGGGTACATATCCAATACTGTTATTCGGCACTGAAGAGCAAAAGAAGAAATACCTGCCCGATATAGCCTCAGGCAAGAGACTTGTGGCCTTTGGACTTACCGAGGCCAACGCAGGAAGCGACGCAGCCGGCATACAAACCACCGCAACGCAATCCGGCACAGAATATGTATTAAACGGCACAAAGCAATGGATAACAAACGGCGGCGAGGCCGAAATATATACGGTCATAGCAATGGCTGATCGGTCGCGCGGCGCGCGCGGCGCTAATGCCGTGATAGTGGAAAAGGGTACCCCAGGCTTTACATTTGGAAAGAAGGAAAAGAAGATGGGCATCAGGGCATCCGCCACATGCGAATTAGTATTTGACAACTGCCGCGTACCCAGGCAAAATGTCCTTGGGCGCGATGGCATGGGCTTTATCATAGCCATGAAGACCCTTGACCAGTCAAGAACGGGGGTAGGGGCGCAGGGAGTTGGAGTTGCCCAGGGGGCTTTTGAAGAGGCTTGTAAATTTGCACGTACGCGCGTACAGTTTGAAAAACCCATTATAGGGTTTCAGGCAATACAGCATATGCTGGCCGATATGGCGATTCAGATAGAGGCTGCGCGCTCACTTGTCTACAGCGTTGCCCGCTATGTTGACAGCGGCGCTAAGGACATTACAAAGGCCTCGGCAATGGCCAAGACCTTTGCCACCGATGTTGCTATGAAGGTGACGACAGACGCGCTTCAGGTGATGGGCGGCTCCGGCTATATGAGAGACTACCCGCTTGAAAAGATGATGCGCGACGCCAAAATCCTGCAGATATACGAGGGCACAAACCAGATACAAAGAAACGTAATCTGCCAGGCTCTGATTAAAGAATTATCGAGGAACAAGTAACCATGAAGATAATCGTTTGCATAAAGCAGGTGCCGGACACCGCCGAGGTTAGAATAAACCCGCAGACAAATACGCTGATACGAGACGGTGTGCCAAGCATTATAAACCCGTATGATACTCATGCCATAGAGGCAGCCCTTGCGATTAAGGATGTACATGGCGCTGATGTTACGGTGCTGACAATGGGGCCTCCTCAGGCCGAGGCCGCCCTCCGGGAGGCGGTTGCTATGGGCGCAGATGATGCCGTGCTGCTGACAGACAGGGCGTTTGCCGGTTCCGATACATGGGCAACTGCGTTTACTTTGGCCGCGGCGATAAAATTTCTGGGCTGCGACATAGCGCTCTGCGGCAAACAGGCGATTGACGGCGACACGGCGCAGGTAGGGCCTGCTATTGCGGAGTTTATGGACATCCCGCACATATCGTACATCAGTAAGATAGAAGCTGTTTCAGCCGACGCTATCACCGTATGCAGATTGATGGATGAGGGCTATGATGTAGTACAAGCGCCGCTTCCAGTCCTGTTGACAGTCGTAAAGGAGTTGAATCGTCCACGAATGGCGTCATTAAAAGGAAAGATGCGGGCAAAGAAAATTGAAATCAGAAAACTTACCTCTTTAGACCTGTCGTTAGACAAGAACAATCTCGGCCTTGAAGGCTCTCCAACGCAGGTCAAGAACATCTTTGCCCCGGAGATAAAGAAAGACCGGATTGTCATCGGCGGTACGGCAGAGGAGCAAACCGACGAGCTTATTTCAATATTAAAGGCGGTTAAATGCCTATGATCAGTGTAGAGAAGGAGTAACCATGCAGATTAAGGTGGATAGGGAGTTATGCACGGGGTGTCAGACATGCGTAGCCTCATGCCCATATGACGCTATAGTGATGTCAGAGGACAAGGCACTCATTAATGAGTATTGCCAGCTCTGCCGCGCCTGTCTAAGCGCGTGTCCTGAGGGGGCAATAAAGGAATATGGCGCCACAACTGCCTCACAGGCAGCAGACCTTAGCGCCTATAAGGGCGTGCTCGTGTTTGCCGAACAGAGAGACGGCCACGCCGCCCATGTGGCGTTTGAACTCATTAGCGCCGGCAGAAGGCTTGCAGACACGCTTTCAGTCTCGCTGGCCGCGGCGTTGTTTGGCGCTTCGGACACTGAGGCAGAGGAGCTTATCAAGTGGGGTGCCGACAAAGTATATCTATGCGACGACAGTTCACTGACAAGGTTTAACGATGAGCCATACTCAGAACTGCTTTCAAAGATAATAGCCGACCATAAGCCAGAGATAGTCCTGGCAGGGGCAACAGCCGTGGGGCGGTCGTTTTTCCCTCGAGTAGCGGCGCGCCTTCATGCCGGGCTGACGGCAGACTGCACATCATTAGAAATAGAAGAAGGGACAAGAAACCTGCTTGCCATCAGGCCGGCCTTTGGCGGCAATATCATGGCCACTATTGTCTGCCCCGATACCAGGCCGCAAATGGCCACAGTGCGCCCAAAGGTTATGAAAACAGGCGCATACGAACAAACCAGAAAGGGCGAGATTATCAAAATAGAAAGGCCTGCTAAACCATCCCGCACAAAGGTGATTGATGTGGTAAAGGAAGATTCCAATTTCAACATAAGCCTGCAGGACGCCGAGGTTATTGTCTCAGGAGGGCGCGGGCTGGCAGAGGCGAAGGGTTTTGCGATGCTTGGCGAACTTGCCGAACTTCTTGGCGGTACGCTTGGGGCATCAAGGGCTGCGGTGGATGAGGGATGGATTCAGTACGGTCATCAGGTTGGTCAAACGGGTAAGACGGTCTGCCCTAAGATTTATATTGCCTGTGGAATTTCAGGAGCTGTTCAGCACATGGTGGGGATGCAGTCGTCAGATATCATTATTGCGATTAACAAAAATCCTGAGGCTCCGATATTTAATATTGCCAACTATGGCATTGTGGGCGACCTCTATGAGATAATCCCATTAGCGATAAAAAAGATAAAAGGGGAAAGAGGCATATGAAAAGAGCCGCATTTGTTTTTCCCGGACAGGGCTGCCAGACCGTAGGCATGGGGCAGGAGTTCTATGAGAAATATGACGAGGTAAAGGCGGTTTATAAGGATGCCTCAGACGCCATCGGTTATGACATTGCCGGGCTGTGTTTTA
Organism: Candidatus Magnetominusculus sp. LBB02; assembly: GCA_022321325.1. Classification (GTDB taxonomy): domain Bacteria; phylum Nitrospirota; class Thermodesulfovibrionia; order Thermodesulfovibrionales; family Magnetobacteriaceae; genus Magnetominusculus; species Magnetominusculus linsii. Next base: position 59,296 of record JAKOEO010000004.1, read on the forward strand.
ACGGACCGAAAGAGGAGCTTAACAAGACCTACCGCACGCAGCCGTGCATTTTAACCGCAAGCGTTGCGGCCTTTACAGTGCTTAGACTGAAAGGCTTTAAGCCTGACGTTGCAGCAGGGCACAGCCTCGGCGAGTACACCGCCCTGGTGGCAGCCGGCGTGTTACGGTTAAAGGACGCCGTTGTCCTTACAGAAAAAAGGGGGCATTTTATGCAGGATGCAGTCCCCGAAGGGCAGGGTTTGATGGCCGCCATAATTGGGCTGGACAGAGAGACGGTTGACAGGATTTGCATGAACTCCACCTCTGGCTATGTCTCGCCGGCAAACTATAACGGCGCCGAACAGATTGTGATAGCCGGGGAGAAAGCGGCAATTGAAGAGGCCGTTAGGCTTGCTAAGCAGGAAGGCGCCAAGCGCGCGGTTGCCCTGGCGGTCAGCGTGCCCTCGCATTGTACGCTGATGATGGGCGCTTCTGAGAAACTCGGCGAATATATGGAGACAATCACATTTAATAAGCCTGAAATCCCTATCGTTAATAACGCAGACGCCATTGTGCTGGGCACTGTAGAGAAGATTAAATCCTCGCTTGTCAGGCAGTTAAACAGTCCGCTGCTCTGGGAGGATTCAATAAGGTCTATAGCCGGTATGGACGTGGATGTGTTTGTTGAGGTAGGGCCGGGCGCCATTCTTAGCGGCCTGATAAAACGTATCGTTTCAAATGTGGCAATATACTCAGTAAGTGACAGCGCCTCGTTGGAGCGCTTTATAAACGCCAACTTAATATAAAATTCGGAGGTTTACTCAATGATTAAGATTTACTATGACAAGGACGCAAAGTTAGATGTGCTCAAGGGAAAAAAAATAGTCATCATGGGCTATGGAAGCCAGGGACATGCACACGCGAATAATCTTAAAGAAAGCGGCATGGATGTCTCAATCGGGCTTAGAAAGGGCGGCAGTTGGAAAAAGGCGGAGGAGGCAGGCTTTAAGGTCATGCTCCCGTCTGAGGCGTCCAAGGTTGCCGACGTTATTATGATACTTCTTCCTGACGAGTATCAGGCCGATATCTATAACAACGAAATCGCCCCTCATGTAAAGAAATCTGCGTATGTGGCCTTTGCCCACGGCTTTAACATCCACTTTGGGCAGATAGTGCCGCGCGCCGATGTAAATGTATTTATGGCAGCCCCAAAAGGCCCCGGCCATCTGGTCAGGAGCGAATATGTAAAGGGCGGCGGAGTTCCGTGTCTGATAGCCGTACATCAAAACCCGTCCGAGGATACGAAGGATGTAGCGCTTGCCTATGCCAGCGCAATCGGAGGCGGCAGGGCCGGCATTATCGAAACTGACTTCAGAGAAGAGACTGAGACAGACCTCTTTGGAGAGCAGGCCGTATTGTGCGGCGGCCTCACTGCGTTGATTCAGGCCGGGTTTGAGACGCTGACAGAGGCCGGTTATGCCCCTGAGATGGCGTATTTTGAGTGCCTGCACGAGGTGAAGCTCATTGTTGACCTTATCTACGAGGGCGGCATTGCCAACATGCGCTATTCTATTAGCAACACTGCCCAGTTTGGAGACCTGACGCGAGGCCCAAGAATTATAACCGAAGAGACAAAGAAGGAAATGAAGAAAATCCTCACAGAAATCCAGTCCGGTGTCTTTGCCCGCGAGTGGATATTGGAGTGCCGTGCGAATAAACCAGTGTTTAACGCCCTGACGCGTAAGGGCGAAGCGCACCAGATTGAAGAGGTCGGCGGTAAGCTCAGGGCGATGATGCCGTGGCTGAAAAAAGGAAAACTTGTTGACAAATCAAAGGCATAGGGGAGGCGCTGTTTGGCAGATGACGCGATAGTAATAACTATTGATAATGACCTTGCCGACCTGATACCCGGCTATCTGGCAAACAGGCGCAATGACATAGATAAGATGAACTCGGCCATAGACGCCGCCGATTTTGAGACTGTTCGTGTGATAGGACATCAGTTGAAAGGCTCAGGCGGCGGTTATGGATTCGATTTTATTACAGATGCCGGGGCGGCTGTCGAACAGGCCGCCAAGAACAAAGACGTCAATTCTATACGCAGACACATCGCCGCCTTAGGCGATTATCTCAATAGATTGGAAATAGTTTACGAATAGGAGGGATGGTGTCCATATTATTGGTTGAAGACTCAGAGGATATTGTTGCAATTCTGAACCGGCATTTAGAGAAGATGGGGTATAAGAATACGCTGAATGCCGCATCAGCCGAGCTGGCATTTGGCATTTTAGGAATGCCGGGCGGCAATATCAATAAAGAGGTTGAGCTTATACTTATGGACATAGGTCTGCCGGGGCTTGACGGCATCGAGGCATGTCGTAAGATAAAGTCATACCAATGGTACTACGACATTCCGATAATCATGGTTACAGCGGACTCAAGCGTTACAACTCTTGAGAACGCCTTTAAAGCAGGGGCAATAGACTATCTTACAAAACCCGTAAAGATGATAGAGCTGCGCGCCCGCGTTGGCTCGGCACTGAAACTCAAACATGAGATGGACAGGCGCAAGGCCCGCGAGGTCGAGCTTGAGGCGATGACGCGCCAGCTTAAAGAGGCCAACCGAATTCTAACCAATCTGTCTTACATAGACGCCCTTACCGGTGTGGCAAACAGGAGATATTTTGACGACTATTTCGAACAGGAATGGAAGAAGGCATTCAGAGACCATACTTTTATCTCTGTGATAATGGTTGACATAGATTTTTTTAAGATGTTTAACGACACGGAGGGACATTCAGCCGGCGACGAATGTCTTAGACGCATTGCGGGGGCGCTGAGTGACTCAATGAGACGCCCCGGGGACTTTATCGCCCGCTATGGCGGCGAGGAGTTTATAAGCGTCCTTCCCGATACCTCAATAGACGGGGCGGCCATCATCGGCGAGACAATGCGTACAAACGTGTGCAGCCTGAACATCGGTTTTGCCAACTCAAAGACTGTCACTGTAAGCATTGGGGCGGCGGCAACAATACCTGATAAGACAATGACCATTAAATGGCTGATCTCCGAGGCAAACCGTGCCCTCTTTACGGCAAAAAAATCAGGCAAAAACCAGGTCAAGGTGTTTTAACAATATATCAGTAATTCAGCAGGCAGGGTTACCCAATCAAAATCTTTCTCTTGTCGCCTACTCTCATTGTAATTTTCTTCCCGTCCAAATGCTCCAAAAAGGGTAGGGCGTACTTTCTTGTCGTACCAAGGATCTCCCTGAATTCCGATACGGTTATCTCCTTCTTACCCTTTGCAAATGCGCTAAGAGTACCTGTCATCTTATCATAACTGCCCTTATCCATATATAAGGAGTCGTTTATTCTCACCAGCAGACCATCTTTTGCAAGCAGCTTGAGGATATCTTCCACCTGTTTTTCTTTTATCGAAAACGTGACTGCAAGTTCTTGTTTTGTTGGCGGTTGAAACTCCGACGCCCTCAGCGCCCCGATTATCTTAAACTTAACTCCCTCGTCTATCTGCGTCAGAGACGGCATGAAGTCTTTCAGGCGTATCAGGTCTTTATCGATGACAACCTTATGAAACGCGCCAAGAATCTTATAAAACGCCTTCGCCTCTATCTGCTTAAACAGCCCGCGAAGCTCTTCCTTTGACATGCCGGACTGAAGCGGGTTATTATTATGATATATTCTAAGTTTAGCTGCTATATCCTCATGAATTTTATTTATATAAACCATGTGAAATAACGCATCGTTTACCTCAGTAATCAGACCGTCCTTTTTTAGGGCTTCAACGGCCTTGTCTATCTCTGCAATGTCCAGAGCTGCCCACGCGTGGAGTTTTACTTTAAGAATTCCTCTGAAGGCGCTGTCCTTTACCTTTTCGGCAATCTTTTCACGCAGACTGCCTTTTAAATAAATATCAAAGAACGAGTAATCTGCCTTCCTTCTCCTTATGGCAGGTGATGGGTCGAGCACTATACCGCCGCCAATGGTATCAACCGGAGAGAGCCGCCTGATTATAAACCTATCGCCTGCCATGGCGATGAGCGGGGTTTCAAGGCGAAGCTGGCAGAACGTGGTCTCACCAGGCATGAGCTTCTCTGCCTTGTGCAAAACAACGCGGGCAGTCGTCTCAGCTGTACCGATATGAAAATGGACGCTTGAGCGGTTTTTCAGCGGCTTAGCGGCATTTTTTAACAGCCTCACCTCGGCGTCCAGTTTGTCAGTGGCCGTAAATATATCAGAGCGCACTACGACATCCCCCCTTGAAATGGCGCTCTTATCAACTCCCTGCAGGTTAACGGCGATGCGCTGCCCGGCCTGCGCCGATTTCACGGCCATGTTGTGGCTGTGAAGTCCGCGCACCTTTGTCCTTATCCCCGATGGCAGAACTTCAATCTGCTCATCCACTGAAATCGTCCCGGCAAGAGCCGTCCCAGTTACCACAGTGCCAAAGCCTTTTAGCGTGAATACACGGTCTATGGGCAGGCGAAAGATACCGCTTGGGGACTTAATTGTCGTGGCAAGGGCGCTCTGTTGAATCTGCCCCTTGAGCCTGTCAATATTATGGCCGCTCCGTGAAGATACCGGCACAATCGGCGCACCCTCAAGAAATGTCCCCGCAACAAAGTCCCTGACCTCCTCTGCGACAACCTCTACGATGTCCGGCTCAACTATGTCAGTCTTCGTAATGGCGATAATGCCAGCCTTTATGCCAAGCAGGCCGCATATGGCAAGGTGTTCTTTTGACTGAGGCATTATGCCCTCATCTGCGGCGATGACAAACAGGACGATGTCAATGCCCCCGGCCCCGGCAAGCATATTTTTAATCAGCCGCTCATGGCCGGGGACATCCACAATGCCAACTGTAAGCATATCATATTTGAGGTCGGCAAAGCCCAGGTCTATCGTAATCCCCCGCTCTTTTTCCTCTTTGAGGCGGTCAGGGTCAATGCCCGTCAGCGCAAGGACAAGGGAACTCTTGCCATGGTCAATGTGGCCTGCCGTACCTAGTATAACGTGTCTCATAATCAGTCTATAACGGGAAGACGGCTAAGGGCCTCTTTTATCTTATCGGCGGGATATGCGCAGTCGCTTATCTTGCCATCGAGAAAGTCCGCATAGGCGGCCAGATCAAGATAGCCATGTCCGCTTAGGTTAAAGACAATAGTCCTTTCCTTGCCTTCCTCTTTAGCAAGCAGTGCTTCGTCAATGGCGCACTTAATGGCGTGCGAACTCTCTGGCGCAGGTATGATTCCCTCGCTCTTTGAAAAAAGTAAGGCTGCGCTGAAGACCTCCGTCTGATGATAGGCGCGCGCCTCGATAAGGCCGTCATGGGTAAGCTGTGACACAAGGGATGAGTCGGCGTGATACCTAAGTCCCCCGGCGTGAATCCCCGGCGGTACGAAATCATGCCCCAGCGTGTACATCATAAGCAGCGGGGTTAGCCCTGCGGTGTCGCCAAAGTCATACCTGAACTCTCCCTTTGTGAGGGTAGGGCAGGACTGTGGCTCAACTGCGATTACCCGAACGTTCTTGCCATGAATTTTGTCGTAAAGGAATGGGAAACTGACGCCGCCAAGGTTGCTTCCACCGCCGCAAGAGGCTATTATGATATCTGGATAGTCTCCGGCAATTTCAAGCTGCTTCTTTAGCTCAAGCCCTATGACCGTTTGATGAAGGAGGACATGGTTGAGCACAGAGCCAAGCGCGTAGTTTGTATCGCTGTGAGTGGCGGCGTCCTCAACGGCCTCGCTGATGGCGATGCCGAGGCTGCCGGGGCTGTCAGGGTCTTTCTCAAGAATTGCCCTGCCGGAGTTTGTCAGATTGCTTGGGCTTGAATGGACTGAGGCGCCCCATGTCTCCATAGAAATGCGGCGGTATGGTTTCTGGTTATAGCTGACCTTGACCATATAGACGGTAACCTCAAGGCCAAAAAATGCACCGGCCAAAGACATTGCAGCCCCCCACTGCCCGGCGCCGGTCTCTGTGGCAATGCGCCGAATGCCGGCCTGCTTGTTATAGAATGCCTGAGGGATGGAGGTATTAGTTTTATGGCTTCCGGCGGGGCTTACGCCTTCGTATTTATAGTATATTTTAGCCGGTGTAGCAAGTGCCTTCTCAAGCCTATGAGCGCGGTAAAGCGGGGTAGGGCGCCATAGGGCATATACGTCTAAGACCTCGTCAGGAATTTTAATCCAGCGCTCCTGCGTAACCTCCTGTTCGATAAGCGCCATAGGGAAAATCGCCGCAAGGTCATCGGGGCCGACGGGTTTATGTGTTGCCGGATGAAGGGGCGGCTTAGGAAGCGTGGGCATATCTGCCATAATATTATACCACTGTGTAGGAATGTCCTTTTCGTCTAAGATGATCTTCGTGCGGTTCATTTTATTAATACCTCCCGATAGAAATTATATACGGCAAATGGGTATCATAATACCACATAGAGTTTAACCGATTTTGTATAATAGTGGCAACGATTAACTATGGCAAACAGGATAGATTGTTTTAAGTGCCGCCATTTTTTTATCACATGGGATAGAAAATTTCCCTATGGCTGCAAATTTATGGGCTTTAAGAGTAAGGCGATGCCCTCGCAGGAGGTCTTCAAAGCCTCAGGAAGCTCCTGCGTGAGTTTTAAAGAGAAGGCGGGCGCAAGATGATCATAGCGGTTTTAAAATAGCATCTTAAACGTAGTGCCGTTGGTCCTGTCAATTTCGACAGAGCCTTTGAGTTGCACTGTGGTTAAATCGTACACTAACTTTATACCAAGTGAGTTACATTTTTTCAGCTCCGTATCATCTGGCAGCCCAATTCCGTTATCACCGACTGTTAGTTCCAATTTATCATCGGCCCTTTTAACAAAGCTAATCCATATATGACCGCCCTGATCTATAGAAAATGCGTATTTTAGGGAGTTTGATACAAGCTCGCAGACTATCAGCGCACAAGGAACTGCAATATCGACGTCAATCATTTTAACGCATATGTCTAACCCCAAATTAACATTGCCGTTATGAAATATACTGTACGAGTCTAATATATCTGATGATAGTTCCTCAATGTATTGTTCAAAGTCCAGTTTAGATATGTCGTCAGATTGATACAATATTTTATATATATGAGCTATTGATTTGATACGCATCTGGCTGGCCATTAATATAGTCTGCACGTCTTTGTCCGTTATCGTTTCTGCCTGAAGGTTTAAGAGGCTGGATATTACCTGCAGGTTATTCCTTACCCTGTGATGAACCTCTTTTAGAAGGATTTTATTGTCTGCAAGGGCGTCAGAGAGTTCTTTAGTCCTTTGTTGAACCATTGACTCCAGTGTGATTTTATAGTTCTTCTCCATATTAACAAGCTGATTAAACCTTACTGCCTTTTCAACTGCCAAAATAAGGGCATGCGGTTCATAGGGCTTGATGATAAAATCAAATGCGTTCTTTCTTATCGCTTCTATCGTTGTCCTGATCTCAACAAAGGCTGTCATAAGAATCACAGGGATTTCAACCCCAGCCAACTTTATCGCTTCTATTAGTTCAAGGCCAGACATGCCCGGCATATTAATGTCTGAAAGCACCGTATCATAAGAATCATTCTTTAACAGTTCAAGCGCCTCCATACCACTTGCTGCGGCTGAGACCTCACAGCCCTCTCTTTTGAGTATAAAAACCACTGAATCTAATAAAGTCCGGTCATCGTCAACAACAAGTATCTTTGCCTTTACCATTGATCAAGAACCTCCCTTATCTTCCCTAATAGAACATCAGGGTTTACCGGCTTTTGTATATATGGTTCGAGCCGATTTGATATGTCTTGTGTTTTAACAATCTCAAAGGAGTAGCCACTCAAAAAAATGATCTTAACTACGCTGCCGGCATCTCTTATGTGATCATACACTACCTTGCCATTTGCCCTGGGCATTATCACGTCCAGCAGAACAATAGCAATATCAGTTGAGTGCTCATCAAACTTTAGCATGGCGTCTGCGCCATCTACGGCCTCTATTACCTTGTAGCCATTGTTCCGTAATAGTTGACTTACGCTATTTCTCATCTCATCATTATCTTCGGCCAGCAGTATTGTTTCCCCTTGTCCTTTCATGGCCGCAGGTTTGATAATCTCAACAGGCGCTTCGGACGATTTAATAAGAGGCAACAGGATTGTAAAGGTTGAACCGATGCCTGCTTCACTGTGCACGTTTATATAACCATTGTGCTGTTTGACAATCCCATAGGCGGTTGCAAGCCCTAAGCCTGTACCCTTGCCCACTTCCTTAGTCGTAAAAAATGGTTCAAATATCCTTTCTGTCGTAGCCGTGTCCATGCCCTCGCCGGTGTCTGATACGCAGATTCTGGCGTAATCACCAACTGTACCGTAGTCATGACTTTCTATAAAATTATTGTCAATCGTTGTAATATCAGCCTTGATTGTCAACACTCCGCCTTCAGACATAGAATCCATAGCGTTATTGACCAGGTTGATAAGTATCATTTCAAGCTGCACGTTGTCGGCATATACCATGATTTCAGAGGCACTCATCAATAACCGAACATTTATATCCTCCCTGACGAAACTTTCAAAGAGGGTTCTCATGCCTGCTACGATGGTTATTAGGTTTACAGGCCTAAGATTGAGCATTAGCTTTCTGCTGAAGCCCAGAAGGCTTTGTGTCAGATATGCGGCCTTATCCGAAGAGGAAGAGATGCTGTCTATAAAACTAACGAGCTGGGCATCTTCTTTATTGAAGCTGGTTTTCAGGAGGTAAGCATAGTTCTTAATCGTTGAGAGTATATTGTTAAAGTCATGAGCAATACCGCCTGCCAGTTGTCCTACGGCCTCCATCTTTTGCGACTGTCTGAGTTCTGCCTCAAGGTGCCTTAAATCTGTTATATCTTCACAGAGCCTAAGATAGTGCGTCACATCGCCGTCGGTGTCATGCAAGGGGAGCGCCTTGACACTCACCAAAATCTCTATTCCATCCTTTCGCATGATATTCAATTCCCCACGCCATTGTCTTCCAGAAGTTATTATAATCCATAACTCTTCACACACATCATCGGGCGTCTTGTCAGATTTCAATATCACGGGGTTTTTCCCCTTTATTTCGTTTAACGTATAGCCAGTGACGTCGGTAAACTTTCTGTTTACGTACTCTATTTCCTCCATCGTATTTGTGATAAGCACCATGATGGGGCTTTGCTCTATCACATGGGATGCTCTGATGAGTTCATTTTCGGTTTTCTTTCTATCTGTTATGTCATCCATGACGGCCAGTACATGGATTAAACCATTAGTATCTGTAATAGTAGAAGTAGATATCGAAACGAGTTTCTTCTGACCAGCTTTAGATATTATTTCCCAGATTTCGTCAACGAGGTTGTCTCCGGCTCTTGACTCCTCCATGCGCTTTATCGCGCGTCTTTGCTGCTGGATATCTGTATATAAGGCGTTATGCCAGCCTATAGTGTTTATTTCTTCTAATATATAACCTGTTATCTCGGTCATACGATTATTCCACACGGTAAAAAGAACATAAGGATGTTTCTCTACCGTATGACTGACAGATAAGCCCTCGGCAATGTTTTCCATTATGAGCAAATTAAAGTCGTTTTTGTGTTTCAGCTCTTGTTCCATTTTTTTACGTTCGGTGATGTCCTGACTGGATCCCCTTATTTTCACTAACTTACCGGCATTATCTAAAATAGGTTCAGCTATAATGTTAATGATTTTTTCAGTTTTATCAGGATGGAAAATGCGTATATCCAAATCATAAGATGTATATTGTTCAAGCGACGCCCTTATGTCATCATTAAAACATTGATAGTCGTCTGGATGAGCATAATTAGCGAGTTCTGTATATACTGGAGGCTCAAGTATGGGATCTATTCCCCATATTTTGTACATTTCTAAAGACCAATTTGATTGCCTACTCGCCGACTCATATGTGAAAGTGCCAAAGTGCGCTTTTTTCTGTGCCGCTATTACATCAACCTCAAGAGAGAGATTTGCATAGTGAAGGGTTTCGACTGCATTATTTAGCTCTTCAGTTATCTGCCTGTTCTCAAGTATCCGAGCCAACACATTACTAGTATTTCTCAGAAACGGCTCATAATTGGCGTATTCTAAAGTGTTGAGGACATTGATTATCATATACCCATAGTTTCTCTTAAGCGTTCTTAAGTTAATTACTTTGAAACCATAATTTTCTGGTATGCTACATCTGCCGCCATTGTATGAAGAAGTCTTGCATAAGGAAGCGTCATGTGGAATATCCTCATTGCCGGAGGTGTATAGCTGTCCTTCATGACAGATATATATTGACTTTACACCTATTAATTCATGTAATGCAGCGTTTAAGAACTCAGCCATGGCTTTTACCGTTGGTATTACTTCCAGAGTTTGCGTGATAACCAAAAATTTATTAATAATATCAAGTGGTAGTAGTATCATATCACAATTGCCGCCTTGTTAGTTTCATAGTTAACCCCCAATCATATCGAAATCATTAAGCAAATAATGGTTTTCTTAACAGTAATTAACTCAAGATCAATGTTTTGCCAAATACTCATCAGTCGGCACATAAAGCGGATTATAAAGAATTTGACCTTTAACTATCATAAGTGGATGAACTTTCAGGACTTCATACAAAGTAGCGCCGTCATATTTGCTGGCGTTATATTGGCAAATTACTCCACTAAGGGGATAATCTACAAGCAGGTTATTCAGGAAAGACTCATATTTAAACCAACTCTCAACCCCAGGCACTTTTTCGCCAATCCACAAAGGCTCCCCCGTACCGCGCAATGCTGTGTAACCATCCTCGTCAGCTTTTTTATAAAAACTCCTCCATGCCTCAATCATTCTCTCTGCGTCAAACCGTCCGTCAGGACAGTAACCTTTCATGGCAGTATCAATAAATAGTTGACCACTTTTTATATGTTCAGATACATCAAGACCCAAATCCTCTAAATAACCACCTATCTCCGCCTCTGTTGCCACCTCTGCAAGGTAAATAACTTTTTCCCGTGCGAGAAGGCCGCTCTCTACAAACTTTGACATTACCTGCCTGCGTTCTTCACTACTACCATAAATGTGACACATATGCGTACCAGATGGATATTTATCTGGCACGAAACCATAGTCTGCTTTATAGTTTTGTTCCATTTTCCCAGCCTCCTCACGTATCTTAGTGTCCACTGAAGTGGACTGTTACCAAATCACTGTATAACCAATAAATCACATGTCAATAGTCTCAGCAACTTATGTCATATCGCTGCGTCCTGATTGGAATTGAATATCTCTTCAAAGTCAGGGGCAACCTTTTTGAATGCCTCAAGTATCGCGGGGTCAAAATGCTGAGGCACTGTTCTGCCATCGCCTACTGTAATTATCTCATAGGTTTTGGCGTGCCCCAATGGCTGTTTATACGGCCGTCTCATCATGAGGGCGTCATATTGGTCGCAGATGATAACAATACGTGCGGGAAGCGGGATATCTTCGCCTTTGATGCCATCAGGGTAGCCTGTGCCATCCCACCTCTCATGGTGGCGCAGGGCGACTGTCTCAGCCATGCTGATTCTGACATGTGACGAGTCTTTTAGTATGCCGCTGCCTACGGTTGTGCGAGTTTTCATAATTTCAAACTCCTCTTTAGTGAGAGCGGCTGGTTTAAGGAGTATATTGTCAGAGATGCCTATCTTTCCTATATCATGAAGTGTGCTTGCAAACTTGATGTCTTCAATAAAATCACCAGACATCCCCAATATCTCTGAGATTCTCTTAGAGTAGGCGCCTATTCGGGTCAAGTGTGAACCGGTATCGGTATCCCTGCACTCAGCAGCCGAGGTAAGACGCAGCAGAAGTTCGTTACTGAGGTCATTGACCATATCGAGGGCTTCGCGCAGCTGCTTAGTCCTTTTTTCGACCGTAGCCTCAAGGTTGGCTTTATAGTTCTTCTCAACATTAAGCAGATGATTAAACCTGACTGCCTTTTCAACGGCCGATATCAGGTCCTTTGCGTCATAGGGTTTGATAATAAAGTCAAAGGCATTTTTTCTTATCGCCTCAATCGCCGTCTTAATCTCAACAAAGGCCGTCATGAGAATCACCGGGGTTTCAACTCCAGATGATTTTATTAATTCTATCAGCTCAATGCCTGAGATACCCGGCATGTTAATATCGGAAAGTATTGTATCAAAACTATCATTTTTTAATATTTCAAGAGCCTCCACACCTCGTGTAGCGGCAGAGACCTCGTAGCCTTCTCTTTTAAGTAAAAAGACCACTGATTTTAATAATGCACTATCGTCGTCAACAACAAGCAATTTTGCCTTTATCATCTGTCAATGACCTCCCTTATCTTGTCCAGCAGCAGCACTGGGTCTACCGGTTTTTGTACATAGTCTACGACCAGCTCCGCGATGTCTTGCTGTTTAATAATCTCATAGGAGTAGCCGCTCAAGAAAATGACCTTGACTGTGCTGCCGCCCTCTCTAATGCGTTCATAAACGACCTTGCCATTTGCCCTTGGCATAACCACGTCTAAGAGCACAATGCCGATCTCTGAGGCGTTGTCACCAAACTTGACTATGGCGTCTATGCCGTCCACGGCCTCTATCACCTTGTAGCCAGCTTTTTGTAATAACGTGCTTATACTATTTCGCATCTCTTCGTTATCCTCGGCCAGCAGTATGGTCTCCCCTGTGCCTTTTATTGGCGCGGGCTTGATAATTGCGTTAGTATCTTCGGTTGATTCAATGAAAGGCAAAAGGATTGTAAAGGTTGAACCTTCGCCGACTTCACTGTACACGTTTATGTAACCATTGTGCTGCTTGACAATCCCATAGACGGTTGCAAGCCCTAACCCTGTGCCCTTGCCTAGCTCCTTGGTTGTAAAAAATGGTTCAAATATCCTTTCCCTTGTGACCGCATCCATACCCATTCCGTTGTCTGATACGCATATTCTGGCATACTCGCCACAAACGCCGTAGCTGTGTCTTGCTACAAATTGAGTATCTATTGTTGTAGTATCCAGCTTGATAGTGAGCGCTCCTCCATTAGGCATGGCATCCATTGCGTTATTGACAAGGTTGATAAGAACCATTTCAAGCTGCACGCCGTCGGCAGATACCATAACAGCAGAGTCACTCAGCAAAAACTGAACATTTATATCCTCCCTGATGAAGCTGTCAAAGAGACTTCTAATGCCTGCTACAATGGCGACGAGGTTTACAGGCCGGAGGTTGATCACAAGCTTTCTGCTGAAGCCCAGAAGGCTTTGCGTCAGATATGCGGCCTTATCAGTTGAGTCCTGAATATGATCCACAAAACTTAAGAGCAGCTCATCATCTTTGTTGAGGCTTGTTTTCAGGATGTACGCATAGTTCTTTATCGTCGAAAGTATGTTATTAAAATCGTGGGCGACGCCGCCTGCCAGTTGTCCAACCGCATCCATCTTTTGCGACTGTCTGAGTTCATTCTCAAGACGCCTTAAGTCTGTTATATCTTCCGCAAGCCTGACGTAGTGCGTCACAGCACCGTCTGCGTCTCTTAAGGGAAGCGCCTTGACACTCACCGAAATCTCCATTCCATCCTTTCGTGTGATATTCAATTCCCCCCGCCATTGTCTCCCGATAGTGAGTTCATTCCACATAGTTTCATACCCATCATGGGTTGTTACCTTGCTGGATTTGAATATTACGTGTTTTTTTCCTGATAGTTCGTCAAGCGTATAGCCTGTGGATTCAGTAAATGTTCTGTTTACATATTCTACCTCAGCACTGGTATTTGTGATAACCACCATGATGGGGCTTTGTTCTATCACCGAGGATGCTCTGAGAAGATCGTTTTTGGCTTTCATCTTACTTGTTATGTCCTCTATAAGGGCAAGTATGTGTAATGAACCATCTATATCATGAATAAGAGAAGTCGAGATGTAAATGACTTTCTTCTCGCCATATTTAGACATTATTTCCAATACCTCGCCAACAAGATTGTTACCAGCTCTTACATCAGCCATGCGCTGGATTATCTGTCTTTGTTGCTGTGGGTCGGGAAACAGGCTATTATACCAGCCAAGACTGTTTATCTCTTCTATGGTGTAACCTGTTATCTCGGTCATTTTGTAATTCCACACTGAAAAGATGATATAAGGGTGCTGCTCCAGCGTATGACTGACAAATAGGCCGTCGGTAATGTTTTCCATTATGAGCTTTTGAAAGTCGTTATTCTGTTTCAGCTCTATTTCGACCAGTTCCTGCCGCTGTAGTGCCGCCAGAGCATTTTGCTTGGATTTACGCATCACCTCAGCCATAATGGAGATCCCTAAGCCGTCAATGGCAAAGACAACCACACCAATCCAGTCGGGCAGGTCAAGCATAAATGTTCCGCTTGGCGGAGCCCAAAAAATAACTGCAAGGATAGATAGCGCCGTTGCCAGAAGACCAGTACGTATCCCCCCAATCAGAGAGGACAAACCCACCGCTGGGAAAAAAGTAACCCAAGTGAGTTCTGAACCCAGCAGAGCAAGCGGCCATATCCGCACCAACCTGCCGAAAAGAACAAGGGCCACCGTAATAAAGTAACGCAAATGATTGACTGCCTTCCTTGCTTCTGTCATGCCTCCCTCCCTATAGAACTTTCGCTATGGACAATCAATCGGGACTAACCGTGTCCGCAATATTACAATATCACATTTAACTTTTTCAATCCCAGCCAACTGCTTCATAAAAAAAATATTAAGCGCCAATTGGACACATAGGGTAATATAAACGTTTAGTCTACCCTACGAACTGCCTCACAAGATATATAGGATGTTGACATATATTAACACAACAGTTGTTACATATTGGTTACAGATTGACACAGGGCAAACGCATTAGGAATTGCCTCCCATATTATTGTCATCTTACTAGTGTACGCCTTAGTGTTGTGTCGGATGCTATTTATTGCATTAGACTGATTCTTATACCAATTTGCAATCATACAAGTAGATTTTCACTCACCGACAAAACCCCTTCGCCACCCGCCTGTCGTCATTCCGGCTCGTCCGGAATCTTCTTTGGCCTGAGGATGTGCAGAGACAGATTCCGGACAAGCCGGAATGACGGACTATGGAAATCTCTTTACCTCTATGATTGCAACTTAGTATTATGTGACAACAATACGCATATAGTGCGTTAGCACTGGTTTTTTTAGCTTTTTTATTGACAAGAGGAACATATTTGTGATAGTTTCCATTATAGATTACATAGCTGATTTGGATTAAACGGGAAAAGAATGAGGGGTGTGTGGTGGGAACCTTAAATGATATAGAAATGGCAATAACGGCCTTAACGGAAGACGATTTAGCCAGGCTTAGAGACTGGTTTGAAGAGTTCGACGCTGAGGTTTGGGATAGAAAGTATGAGCAAGACGCTAAATCAGGCAGGTTGAAACAAGTATCAGATATGGCTGTTTCAGAATTTAAGCAAGGCCGATTTAATATGATGGATTAATACGATAAGTTCGCAAAGATAACTCTCTCATTTAATTCTAAGCCCCTCAATCTGCTTCTGCATCTTCCCCGCATAGCGCTCCATCTCCGAGTATATGCAGCCGCAGTATTTCTGCCTGTAGAGGGAGAGTTTTCGTGACATCTCGATGCCCTCGCGCCAGCCGCCTCTGAAGTCTTCGGAGTAGAATTCGACTGAATGTCTTTCAGCAATGTCAGCCGCCGTCTCAACGATGAGTTCGTGTTTTTGATAAACGCTGTAGAGTAGGGTGGTCGAAAATGTGTCATAGCCCAGCGCCTTTGCCTTTTTTGCGGTCTCCTCAAGGCGCATTCTGTAACATGCCTCGCAGCGGTCTTTTCCTTTAAGCCCCGCGATTTCTATGAACTCGGCAAGGCCATAGTAGTTGTCATAGTGAATGTCAATGGGATGATGGGCGGCAAGCTGCCTGACCGCCTCAAGTCGCAGGGCGTATTCAGTCAGTGGATGAATGTTGGGGTTATACCAGAAACCGGCGGCGTCTATGCCCCGTTTCTTTAATGTATCAATGGGATATACCGCACAGTTGGCGCAGCAGATGTGAAGAAGCGTTTTCATTAAAACAGCCGCCGCGGTACCAGCTTGCCAAGGTGTTGATATGCCAGCGGTGTTGTAAGCCTTCCTCGCGGGGTACGCTCAAGCAGGCCCTCCTGAAGCAGATATGGCTCATAGACGTCCTCTATCGTGTCCTTGTCCTCGCTCACCGAGGCCGCGATGGTCTCTATCCCAACAGGGCCGCCGCCGAATTTCTCGATTATAGTCAGGAGCACCTTCCTGTCCATATCGTCAAGCCCAAGCTGGTCAATGTTTAATGACAAAAGGGCGACTTTGGAGATGTCTAAATCAATGACGCCGTTATTTTTCACCTGGGCGAAGTCGCGCACACGCTTCAGGAGACGGTTTGCGATTCTCGGCGTACCGCGCGAACGCCGCGCTATCTCAATAGCAGCCTCATCAGTAATCTCAATCTCGATAATCGCCGCCGAGCGGTTTATTATCACCATCAGGTCGTGATGGCTGTAGTACTCAAGCCTGTTAATGACGCCGAATCTGTCCCTTAGAGGCGAGGTCAGAAGACCTGTTCTGGTAGTAGCCCCAATCAAAGTAAACCGTGGCAGGTTGAGTTTCAATGTCCTGGCGCTTGGCCCCTGACCAATAAGAATATCGAGTTTGAAATCCTCCATAGCCGGGTACATAATCTCCTCCACTATGCGAGGCAGACGGTGGATTTCGTCAATAAACAGGACATCGTTGTCAGAGAGGTTGGTTAAGATGGCCGCCAAATCGCCGGCCCTCTCTAAGACCGGCCCTGAGGTGGTCTTTATGTTTACCCTTAGCTCGTTGGCTATGATATTGGCTATGGTGGTCTTGCCAAGCCCCGGCGGGCCGCAAAATAATACATGGTCAAGGGGCTGCCCGCGCCGCTTTGCCGCCTCTATAAATATGCCCAGATTATCTTTTATTCTCTGCTGCCCGATGAACTCCTTAAAAGTCCCCGGCCTGAGCGTGTAGTCATTTTGCCCGTCTTCAGAGAGAATTTGCGATTGAATCGTGCGTTCTTCGTTCATTTCTCAGCCTTAGATAGTAATTTAAGGGATTCCTTCAGAATTGACTCAAGGTCGCGGACTCCTTTCTTATTCAGGTCTTCAAGGGCGTGGACGACGTCAGTCCTCTTATAGCCAAGATTAAGCAGGGCAGACATAGCGTCTTCATAATCCCTGTTAACATAAGATGTGGATACGGGGAGTTTCTCTTTGAGTTCGAGGACTATGCGCGAGGCGGTCTTTTTGCCGATTCCGGGGATTGCCGTAAGCGTATCGAGGTCATTGGAGTTGACGGCTGCCGCAAACTTATCAGCAGAAAGGCCGGAGAGCGCCGCAAGGGCTATCTTTGGCCCAACGCCGCTTACAGAGAGCACCTTAGTAAAGATAAACCGCTCATCCTCAGTGAGAAAGCCATAGAGCTGCAAAATGTCCTCGCGCACGTGCGTATAGATGAACAGGAAGACGCTCTGGCCCTCTGCGGGTATGCTTGTAAGCACACTGATAGGACAATATACCTCATAGCCGACGCCGTTTACCTCTATCAGCACCATATCAGATTTCTTTCGTAATATCTTTCCTCTAAGTGAACCAATCATCGGAGTTCTATAATACAGCAATGCGCAGGTTTATTGCTATAAGTTCATTGACCGCCGCTAAAGTTTGGCCTGCATTTTGCCGATAGTAGAAGTAATCGGCACCGCAAAATCTTTAATAAAGGGATGACTTTATGATAGTAGAACAAACGAATATCAGCATGTCGTCTGCGTACATGCAGACACAGCAATATGACAAAACAGAGACACTCTCTGTTACCGCAGGAAGCGGCACGCCAAGACCGGAACTATCGGAAACTAATGCAGGCAATACAGGGGATTCTGTGGCAATAAGCAGCGAGGCAATGAATGCCTTCAGCTATGACGCCGCCAGAACATCTGCATCAGATAATGAGGATTTGACTCTGACAGGCGATGCAAAGTTGATGATTATGAAGCTGATTATAGAGAAATTAACCGGCAGGAAAATAGACCTAAAATCCATAAGGGGCATAATAGACGCTCAATCAATAAGGGTGGAACAGGACGCAGGCTCCACAGCGCAACAACAACCCGCTGCGCCGCAACAAGCCGTTTCAGTCTCATATAGTTCGACAGAGACATACTCCGAACGGCAAAGTATGGCGTACAACGCCAATGGGGTGATAAAGACCGCAGACGGCAAACAGATAAGTTTCTCTGTTGAGCTGTCATTAAACAGCGAATTCATAAAGCAAAATAATATAAACATCCAGGCAGATAACGGCGTTAAGCATGACCCGCTTGTTATAAATTTCGCAGGCAGCGCGGCACAGCTCTCTACTGACACCATCGCCTTTGACCTCAACGGCAACGGGCAAACACAAAATATTCATTTCACAGGGGCGGGCAGCGGTTTTTTAGTCCTGGATAAAAACGGCGACGGCAAAGTAAACAACGGCAGCGAACTCATGGGCCCAACCACCGGAAATGGGTTTTCTGAACTGGCCGGGTACGATTCAGACAACAACGGCTGGATTGACGAAAATGACCCAGTCTATAAGAACTTATCTGTGTGGACGAAAAACGCCGACGGCGGCGATAAACTCACATCACTAAAGGCACTAGGAATCGGGGCAATTGACGTCTCAGCGCTTTCTACAACCTATGCCTATAAAGACAAAACAAATAAACTGCAAGGACAACTCACAAGCACAGGGGTATTTATAAGAGAAAACGGCATCCCCGGCACGATTCAACAAATAGACCTTATCACGTAATATCAGGTTATCTCCGCAACGCTAAGTTGAGGCTATTGGGCTAAAATTATAGTTGGTACAATGAGGCAGTATAAACTTTTTGAAACTCGATGCGTTGAGTTGTAGCAAGAAGCTGAAATCTCTGTCAAGAACAATTTTCACTTTAATCCCGATGTGGCAGACAGTCTTGCTTGAAGTTTATTGAGCCATAAGACAGGCATAATAGAATTTGACATAATATATCTTATCGGACATTACATATCAACATATTTTGTGGATAACTTGTCGGTAATTGTGTGATCTTGCTATGCGGTGGCACTGTTTGTCGGCTTTTACCGTTATTGTCTAACTTTTAAGCAATCATTTATTCTTTATAAAATAACATGTTATCGGATTATTATCGGCTTTCCAGCAAGGCAGTCTTTTCCATAGCCGGTAACTAACAGTTTTATAAGGCATTTTTCTCGTATATCAAACCCGGCAGCTATATCTGATACTATTTTAAGATAATTGCCGGTTGTGCCCGTAAATAAAGCGTCTTCTATAGTCTCCACTGCCGCAGTCAGAACTTTACCGGTCTGTAGGGCCATATACGCCTGCTTCTTTTCGCCTGATAATTCTCTTAATCTGGCAGCCCGATTTTTTTTAATCCCTTGCTCAACATGGCCGTCCATATCCGCGGCCTTCGTGTTTTTTCTTATAGAGTATGGAAACACATGCAGGTACGCCAGCGGCAAGGATGCTATAAATTCATAGGTATCGTTGAACTCATGGTCGGTCTCGCCGGGAAAACCAACTATGACATCAGAACCTATTGAAACGTTATCAATGGCGTCGGCAAACATTAGAACGGTTTGCCTGAAATCTGCCGTGCTGTATGGCCGGCGCATCTTCCTTAATATGTCGTCATTGCCGCTTTGAAGCGGTATGTGGATGTGGCTGCAGACCCTGTCACTCTCAAATAGCCTTAATAGATTGGCAGTTATTTCGCTTACCTCGATTGATGTCAATCTTACTCTTAGATTATTCGTATTTATCAATATATTTTCTATAAGTTCTGAAAGTTCTATCTTAGGACTCAGGTCAACTCCGTAGTAGCCTATATGAATCCCTGTTATGACGATTTCCATAAAACCTGCCGCTTCGAGTGCTTTGGCCTCCCGAACTATCTCATCTGACGGCCTTGAACGCGATGCGCCTCTGGTTTGCGGTATTATGCAGTATGTGCATGAGGCATTGCAGCCATCCTGAATCTTCAGCAAGGCGCGGCTGCCGCCGCGATGTGTACTAGTTGCCTTAGAAGGCCCGTATTTATCTTTGAAATACGTGCCCTTGTCATCGTTTTTCACAACCGTCACATCATTGCTTATCTGCCTTACCTGCGCCTCATTCAGCTCTGAATAGCAGCCCGTAACAATCACTGAGGCCCCTGCCTTCAGGGCGCGCCTTATTAGCTGCCTCGACTGGTAGTCGCTCTTTGCCGTAACGCTGCATGAGTTTATTACACACAGGTCGGGCGTGTCATCAAGCGATGTCTTGCGGTGGGCATTTTCCAGCAGTATGTCTTCTATCAGGCTGCTTTCAGATTGATTGGACTTGCAGCCGAGGGTAAGTACACAGAATTTCATTGACGACCATTACCCTTGCGGTCGGCCTTGCAGAGAATGTCTAAAGGAATTTGTTATATCAACAGTAATAAGCATCCCTTTTTCAAGCGATTTTTCTGGCGTGAAATTAACTATCTTGTTTGTCCTTGTCCTGCCTGTCCAGTGATTTGGGTCTGAGGCGGAGACGCCCTCGACAAGGATTTCTATGGTTTGCCCTTTGAGGCGGCGGTTAATCTTGTCAGTTATATCGTCCTGTAGTTCAAGGATTGTTTTGAGGCGTTCTGATTTTATCTGCTCATCGAGCTGGCCATCCATCTCTTTGGCCGCCGTATAAGGACGTCTGGAGTATTTAAAGGCGAATGCGCCGTCAAATCCTATTTCCCGTAATGCTGAAAGTGTATCTTCGTGGTCTTGTTCTGTCTCGCCGGGGAAACCGGCTATTATGTCTGTCGTAATGGATATGCCGGGAATATGTTCTCTCAGGAGGTTAATCTTTTGACGGTAGTCTTCATATGAGTACTTCCTGTTCATCATAGAAAGAATCTTAGAAGAGCCTGACTGAAGCGGAAGGTGTATATGCTCGCATACCTTAGGGAGGTCTCTGATAGCACAAATCAACTCCTGTGAGAGATCCTTGGGGTGGGATGTTACAAAACGCACCCTTTCAATATCCTCTATGGCGTTTACATGCTCAAGCAGCTCTGCAAAAGACGCACGCGTCGAGGGGTCTTTATAGGAGTTGACATTTTGCCCGAGCAGGGTTATTTCCTTACAGCAGAGCGCTGCAAGGGTCTTTATCTCGCCGACAATGCTGTCTACCGGCCTTGAACGTTCACGCCCCCTTGTGTGCGGTACGACACAGTAGCTGCAGAAATTATTACAGCCGTACATGATATTTACCCACGCCCTTGTGTCGTCGTTTCTGATAGCTGGAAGGTCAGTCTCTGCCAGCGCCGGGTTGTCATCAACAGCAGCCTTGCGCATATCTTTGAGAATGAGTTCGGGCAGTCTTACTATATTCTGAGGCCCAAACGTGAAGTCAACATATTGGTTGTCAATCAGGAAGCGCTCCCCCTCCTGCTGGGCGATACAACCAGCGACGGCGATTAAAAGCCCCGGCCTCTTTCTTTTTAACCGCCTGAAATAGCCCAGCCTTGACATGAACTTGTGCTCGGCCTTCTCTCTAATGCTGCATGTGTTGAGGATTATAAGGGCGGCCTCCTCAGGCTTATCTGTGAACAAGTAGCCCTCGCCCCTGAGGACTCCGGCAATTTTTTCCGTGTCGTGGACATTCATCTGACAACCCCATGTCTGTAAATATGCGACCTTGTCCAAATAGCCCTTCACTTAGTAATTTAATATCTCAAGATAATTTGCATAATCCTGCTGGCTTGTGCCCGTGCTTGTTCGTCTTTTCTGCTCAAAATCATTTTGCGCCTTTTTGACATTGCCTTTGTAGTCAGGGGATATCTTTATCCCCTCCATCATTGCATCATTTGCCTCGCCATATCTTCCTGCGGCATTGTGGCAGAGAGCCATGCCAAAGTATGAGCCTGAGTTGTTTGGATTTCTCGTCAGAGAATCCCTGAATGCCTTGATGGCCTCGTCATATTTGCCAACCCTGTATAGGGAAAATCCAAGATTTTGGTAAGACCTGTCAGGGGTTGCGTAAAGAGGATTTGCCAGAGCGCCTCTGAAGGCGTCAATGGATTCTGTCCATTGGCCCAAAATGGCATACGTGATGCCGAGATTGTTATATGCGTCGGAAAAATTCTTATCAGAGGCGATGGCCTTCTGAAATGATTCCTTTGCCTCTTTGTAATTGCCAAAGCGCTGGTAGACAAGACCAATGGCATTTAAGGAATCCTTGTCGGCGGGATTTATATCAAGTGCCCTTTTAAATGCTACAAAAGCGCCCTGATAGTCGTTTTCTCTCATTTTTGAGACCCCATGCGTGTAGTGTCCCTTAACCAGACCATCACTTTTACTACCCATGGAGTTTGTCTCCACAGTCGAACACGACGCCAACACGGCCAGTATCAACAGCAGATTTACGCAATAGCTCAATGCCCTTATCAAAATTCCACCTTCCTTCTTTTTTCGATAATTATATTCGGCCAAAGCCCTATCGCCTTCTTATCCATATATGCGAAAACTCGCCTTCCTGAAAGGCAAACGCAAGCCCAAGCCGCAATATCTCAAGCAGTGCAAGGAAGGTCATAATCACTTCCATTTTCGATGCCGCATCGGCAAATAAACTGTCAAACATAATCTTCTCATTCTCAAACTCAAGCCTCTCCGTAATAATAGCAATTTTATCCTTTATGGTCAAGGTCTCTTTTGTTATCTGGCCGACAATGAATGGTTTTTTGTCAATTATGCACCTGAATGCCTTTACAAGGTCGTACAGGTTTAAATTAATCAGGGGCTGTTGCTGCGCCCTGCCGGCCTCTTCTAATTCACACTCCGGCTCCTTCGAGAAGATGTTTTCCCACACCGCCTCCCTTTCTTTTAGTGAAAACGCCGCATCCTTATATGACTGATACTCGATTAATCTCTGGACAAGCTCCATGCGCGGGTCTTCCTCTTCCTCCTGCCCTGCCCTTTCCTCTTCTGGCAGCAGCATTTTTGATTTTATATGTATCAGCGTTGCCGCCATTACAATAAACTCCCCGGCAATGTCTATGTTTAATTCGCTCATCTTGTTCAAATACTGTAAATACTGCCCTGTGATAAACGCTATCGGTATGTCGTAGATATCAATCTTATTCTTATTGATAAGAGAAAGGAGCAAGTCAAGGGGGCCTTCAAACACATCCAGTTTTATCTTTATTGCCTCGCTGCCTGACACACCAACGCCTCCCCCCTACAGAAAATATTTGTCAAGCGCGATAAACGCCAGAACCGTTATGCTTATATATCCATTCATGTTGAAAAAGGCTATATCGAGTTTACTCAAATCCCCCGGCCTTACCAGCCTGTGTTCATATATCAGAAGGCAGGCCACAGCCGCCATGCCAATATAATAAACCGGCCCAAGGCGCAATACCACCCCACAGCACATCAGCAACATCCACGTAAGCATATGAAACACGCGCGCAATATTTAGCGATGTCCTTATGCCGAAACGCTGCGGTATGGAATAGAGTCCATGCTGCCTGTCAAACTCAATATCCGCAAGGGCATAGAGAATGTCAAAACCGGCCAGCCAAAATATTACGGCAGCCGAAAGAGGCACAGCCTGCCATGACAAAGCCCCCCTGACCGCAATCCACGCCCCAAATGGTGCCAACGCTATTGCCACACCCAGCACTATATGGCATCCCCACGTAAATCTCTTGGTATAGGAATAAAGATAAATAACAAATATCGCAATCGGAGAGAGTTTAAGACACAGCGGGTTTAACATATATGCCGAAAACACAAATATGGCACAGGACAATGCCGCAAAGCAGGCCGCCTCTACGGGGGAGATTACCCCTGTTGGTATCTCCCGGCCTTTTGTCCTCGGGTTTTCGGCGTCTATCTTTCTGTCAATTACCCTGTTCATGCCCATGGCGGCTGACCGGGCCGCCACCATCGCCACCGTTATCCAGAGTAACTTATAAGGAGTCGGCAGGCCCCCTGCGGCAAGCACCGCCGATGACAACGCAAAGGGCAGCGCAAAGAGAGAGTGCGAGAATTTAATCATCTTCAGATAAGAAACTACGCGCGCCTGCTTTGCCATCAGCTATCCGTCAACAATTCAGATTTTATTTTGAAGCCTTGCATTTTCTATTACTATTGCCGCCTCCTCTGCAACAGCCATGGCAAAGCCAGTCTCGTCCCTTGAGAACACCCTATGGTCGCCGGTAAACAGCCATAAAACGCCTGTAATGTTATTGTAGAGCATGACAGGCACTATAAGAATGCTTCTGATGCCCTCGCGCCCCGCCTCTTTGCCGAAATGCACTCTGGCGTCGTTTGCGGCGTCGTAAATGGCAACCGGCTCACCCTTTAGAGTAAGCTCAATATCTTTTCCGAAATCTATAGAGAGGTACTCATCGCTTAGACCGGCAGCCTCGGCAAGTTCAAGTTTCTGATTCTTTAGATTGTAAATATGTATAGCCGCCCCCTTCGTGTGCATAATCTCCGGCAAAAGCATAACTATATGGTCAAGCATCATGGCTAAATCCGTCGTTTTGGTCCTTAGTTTTGCTATCTCCTGAAGGGTCTTATAGTACAGCATCTCCTGATGTTTCTTTTCATACATGGCCGCGTTAACAATTGCAAGTCCGCACTGTTGGGCTAAGGATGCGGCAAAGGCCACCTCTTCCTGCGTGAAATTCCTAAGCCAGCCGGTAAACAACGTCATTACGCCTATTAACTTTCCCCTTGCCAGAATAGGTACGGACAGGATGCTCTTAATGCCTCCGTCTAATATGTCCTTTAAATCTCTGAAGATTGGCTCTGACAGAGCGTCATATATAAACACCGGTTTGTAGTTCAGCCCCGCGCCCGTATCTGCTGCGGCTATGTCATCCTTTAAGAGCGGCAGGATGAGGGCCTGTAGCGGTTCCATGATATTGAGCTGCCCTGCCGACGGTTTTATTGTCAATAAATCTTCTTCGATAAGTTTTATCGCCGCTCCTTTTACCTGAATCGTCTCAGGGATTTTCATGATGACAATATCGAGAATTTCCTCAAGATTCAAAGAAGAGCTTAACGCCTTAGAAATCTCCTGAAATACCCTCAGGTATTCCTTTTCCCTTGAGACAATGCTCTCAAACTCAGTGGCGTTCATTATCGCTATAGCGGCCTGGTCGGCAATGGCGGAGACGAATTTCATATCCTCGTCCGAGTAATTTCTCGGCTCTGCGGTGTACATCCTCATTATTCCAATTATATCGTCTTTAAACCTCAGCGGAACACTCATAATGCTCCTGATACCCTCTTTCCTTGCGGCATGAAAGTACACTGAGTTCTTATCGTCCGCGACGTCGTATATGGAGGCGGGTTTGCCTGACATGGCGTCCTCTAAACTCTTGTCGAAAGTTACCTTACCCTTATTGACATACGCATCAGACAGGCCAAAACTAGCGGCAACATCCAATGTCCTTGATTTCTTGTTTATCAGTCTGAGAAGACATGCCTTTACGTTCATCACCTTTACTATGTTTGTGACGATGAGATTTAGTACTTTATCTAATGAGATACTTGAACTTATTACCTTGCAGATACTTTGGTAGCTCTCAAGATAGACCCGTTTCTCAAAGATCTTCTCCGAGCACTCACAGCACATCCCATGCGTGATGTTCGTATAGCCTAAAGAGCCAAGAAACTCCTCTTGTGTCAGCCATACGTCCTCGTCATTCTTAATTTTTTTACACCAGCCACAGGTGAGAATCAGAGGCTTATCAGCATCTAACATGATAGTATCTCAAGTATTTCTTTATATCTTTGAGAAGTCTTTGCAATTATTTCCTCCGGCAAACGCGGACCTGGGTATTCCATATTCCAGTCCAACGTCAGCAGATAGTCTCTGACAATTTGTTTGTCGAAACTCTCCTGCGCCCTGCCTGCGGCATAATCTTTCAAGGGCCAGAAGCGCGATGAGTCGGGCGTTAAGACCTCGTCTATCAGGATTGGCCGCCCGTCTGAAATGCCAAACTCAAATTTCGTATCGGCGATAATAATCCCCTTGCCGAGGGCGTAATCGCCCGCCTTATTATATATTGCAAGGCTTAGTTCTTTAATCTTCTGCGCTACATCACGCCCGACTATCGAGACGGCCTCATCGAAAGAGATATTGACGTCATGGCCTTGTTCAGCCTTCGTGCTTGGAGTGAAAATAGGCTCTGGCAGCCTCTCTGACTCTCGTAATCCCTGTGGCAGCTTAATTGAGCACACAGTGCCGTCCCTCTTATATTCCTTCCACGCAGACCCTGAAATATAACCCCTGACAATACACTCTACCTCAAGCGGCCTGGCCTTTTTCACCAGCATTGTCCTTCTTTGGAGTGTTTCCCTATACTGTTGGCAGACATCGGGAAAGTCATTTACGTCCGTTGTCACAATGTGATTGTCAACTATCGGCTTCATATGGGAAAACCAAAATGCGGAGATAGCCGTAAGCACATCGCCCTTCGATGGAATGCCGTCAGGAAGCACTACGTCAAACGCAGAGAGCCTGTCTGTGGCAACTAAAAGCATGTGCTGCCCTAAGTCGTAGATGTCCCTCACCTTACCTCTTTTAATAAGACGTAAGTCAGGGAAGTCAGTATTCAATACAATCTTAGTCTGCTTTGTCATAGCTTATTTAGACTGCTTTGTCATAGCTTACTGTGTGTGGAGCGATGCGACTGTCTTAGTATAATAATCGTAGTAATTATTGTCAACATAATTAATTGGCGGTTTTGGCGATTACGGTAATATTTGCATTTGATTTTTTTGATTGTTTATGTCTAAAATGGCACATGGCCGGTAAGTCAGTAAATTTTGTGGGTAATATAACCATGTGGCAGGTATACAGATGACCAGAGGCGCCATGATTGGACGGCTGTTTCCGTTTCTCGGCTGGTTTGAAGACTATGGGACGGTGAAACTCAGGGCTGACCTTATGGCTGGAATTACAGTAGCCCTTGTGTTGATACCGCAGTCAATGGCCTATGCCCAGCTTGCCGGGCTTCCCCCGTATTATGGACTTTACGCCTCTTTTTTGCCTCCTATTGTAGCGGCCCTTTTTGGCTCAAGCCGTCAGCTTGCCACAGGCCCTGTTGCGGTTGTGTCTCTGATGTCCGCTGCCTCGCTGGAGCCTCTGGCCACAAAAGGCGGCGAGGCATTTATCGCCTACTCTGTGCTGCTTGCGCTTTCGGTTGGGGTTTTTCAGCTTTTTCTCGGAGTGTTCCGCCTTGGTCTTATCGTTAATTTCCTGTCACACCCTGTTGTCATCGGCTTTACTAACGCGGCAGCGTTAATCATTGCTACCTCGCAGCTTGCCAACCTGCTTGGCGTAACGGTTGATAATGCAGAGCACCATTATGAGACCGTTATAAATGTCGTCAAGGCCGCCATAGAATATACTCATTGGCCTACGCTCATCTTTGCTCTGTCTTCGTTTACCATCATGTTTACGCTTCGTAAGATTAATCCCCGCCTGCCAAATGTCCTCATCGCGGTTGTGCTTACTACTTTCGTCTCGTGGCTGATGGGGTTTGAAAAGGTGCAGACAGCCCCGGCCACCGCTATTATGTCTGAGGATATTACGGCAAAGATAATGGACTATAACACGATTTTAGATGAGGTTGAACATGTAACAAAGCAGCTGACTGAGGCATCTAAGGACCTTTCAGAACTCAAACACGACAAACACGCAGACCCTGTCAGCGTCCTTGAGGCAACCCAAAAGATAGAGCGGCTGACCGTCTTTAAAGGGGAAAATAAGAAGAGGGCTGCTCTGCTAAGAAGCCAGCTCAGGGCAGTTAAACTCACGGCCGTGGATGAGGGGGCGGGCGCAAAGAGATTTGTCGTCCGTGAAACTAAGGGAGCAGACGTATGGCATATAAAGGTTGGCAGCAAGCCCCTTCAGGAAGACAAATTAAAGTTTACCTCAGGCGGGGCGGTAATAGGGGCTATCCCCAAGGGGCTTCCCACGTTCGCATTTCCAAAGATTGACTTAAATATATTTCTGACCATATTTCCCAATGCAATAATTATATCAATTCTTGGCTTTATGGAGGCCATCTCCATAGCCAAGGCAATGGCCGCAAGGACAGGTCAGCGTCTTGACCCGAATCAGGAGCTTATAGGACAGGGGCTGGCCAATATTTCCGGGGCTATGGGACAAAGCTATGCCACATCGGGGTCTTTCTCGCGCTCTGCGGTTAATCTGCAAGCGGGGGC
>JAKOEO010000050.1 GCA_022321325.1 Candidatus Magnetominusculus sp. LBB02
CGTGTTTAAGGGCATTGATATTGCACTGTTCTCTGCCGGTGCACAAAGGAGCCTCGACTTCGCCCCCTTTGCCGCTAAAGTCGGCTGCGTCGTTATTGATAACTCAAGCGCGTGGCGCATGGACCCATCAGTCCCCCTGGTCGTCCCGGAGGTCAATCCCCTTGATCTTAAAAAACACACCGGCATCATCGCCAACCCAAACTGCTCAACCATTCAGATGGTCGTGGCGTTAAAGCCCCTTCACGACAGGGCTAAGATTAAACGCATTGTAGTCAGCACATATCAGGCCGTCTCAGGCACAGGAGCTAAGGCGATGGACGAGCTGCTTGAGCAGACCAAGTCTCTGCTAAACTTTCAGGACATTAAGTGCAATGTCTATCCCTATCAGATTGCCTTTAACTGCCTGCCGCAGATAGACGTGTTTCTTGAAAACGGCTACACCAAAGAAGAGATGAAAATGCTCAACGAAACGCGTAAAATAATGGGCGATAACTCGATTCAGGTGACGGCAACCACGGTGCGCGTACCTGTCTTCAGAGGCCACTCAGAATGTGTCAACATAGAGACAGAAAAGAAACTGACGCCCAACGAGGCGCGCGCTATACTGTCTGACGCCCCAGGCGTTATCGTCTTTGACGCCCCGGACAAAAAGGTCTATCCCCTTCCCATAGACATCGCCGGCAAGGATGCGGTATATGTCGGGCGCATACGCGAGGATGAGTCTATCCCATACGGTCTTAACATGTGGATTGTCTCTGATAATCTCAGAAAGGGCGCGGCCTTAAACGCAGTTCAAATAGCAGAAAAACTGATTGAATTTGCCCAATAACCCTATGGCACAGACCGATATGGCTAAACACGAGATGGCCACGCCGGAGGACTTTCCCCGCGTCCCCATCGTCCTTGACGGCATCTCCTCGCGCTTTATCGGCAATAACCTGATTATCCCAAGCTATTTAGAGGAAAACCGTCTGAAGGTAATCATGGCAAGACCGTGGGACATAAGCTCCATTGACGCCCTTGCCGTTGCAACCGGCTATGAGATTGAGGCCGTCGGGGCCGCCGAGGCAGAGGTGCGTGAATATATTGATAAGTTTTACAGCAGGGAATCAAACATAAACAAGATAATCGAGGACATGACCGACGTAACGTTCGATACCATCAACGACTACGACGAAGACATTGACCATCTCAAGGGGCTTGCCTCTGAGGCCCCTATCATTAAGCTTGTCAACCTCCTTATATCAAGGGCAGTGCAGGCAAGGGCAAGCGATATCCACATCGAACCCTTTGAAAACGAGCTGAGGGTCAGATACCGCATAGACGGCGTCCTCAAAGAGGTAGAATCTACGCCGAAAAAACTCCAGCCGGCTATCATCTCAAGGGTAAAGATTATGGCCAAGTTAAACATTGCCGAGCGCCGCCTGCCGCAAGACGGCAGGATTAAGCTGAAAATCGCGGTAAAAGAGATAGATATGCGCGTCTCTACCGTCCCCACGCTCTACGGCGAAAGCATTGTGATGAGAATTCTCGATAAGGAATCCATCGTCATAAACCTTACGCAGCTTGGCTTCCCCGACGATATCCTGCGCGGTTTTAATCAATTGATAACCAAGCCCCACGGTATCATCCTTGTCACAGGCCCAACGGGAAGCGGCAAGACCACAACGCTCTACGGCGCACTCGATAAGATTAATTCGCCGGAAAAGAAGATTATAACCGTTGAAGACCCGATTGAGTACCACCTCAACGGCATAAACCAGATACAGGTCAAGCAGCAGATAGGACTTAATTTTGCCAATACGCTGCGTCATATCGTCAGACAAGACCCCGACATAATAATGATAGGCGAGATAAGAGACGTTGAGACGGCGGAGATAGCGATTCAGTCTGCCCTGACAGGGCATCTTGTGTTCTCAACGCTGCACACAAACGATGCCCCATCGGCGGTAACGCGCCTTATTGACATGGGTGTGGAGGCGTTTCTGCTAACCTCCACGCTTCGCGGCGTATTGGCCCAGCGCCTTGTGCGCATATTATGCAATAACTGTAAGGTAGTAGACGAACAGGCGGCCTCCCCGGATGAGCTTGCGCTAATTGGCCTCAGCCCCGATGTCGTCTTATACAAGGGCATGGGCTGTGAACAGTGTGCAGGCACCGGCTATTACAGCAGAAAGGGGATATTTGAGTTTCTTGTCGTTGATGACGAGTTAAAAAGGGCAATCTTAAAAAGCACCGATTCAACCGGACTTAGGGCAGTTGCAAAGGCCAGGGGGATGTCCGCCCTGATTGAAAGTGGAGCGCAAAAGGTCAAAGACGGGCAGACAACTATCGCCGAGGTACTGCGCGTAACGCAGGAGGTATAGCCCATCCCGCTATTTTACTACAATGCGGCCTCAATGGAAGGAGACCGGCGCGACGGTGTTCTCAATGCCCCCGATGAGGAAACCGTCATAAGCACATTGAAGGATTCGCACCTCATCCCGCTTTCCATAACGCGTTCAGAGTCAAAGGGCAGAGCTTCCATATTCAAAAGATCCGGCTCTAAGGAAGTCCTCACCTTTACAACCGAACTTGCGGCGCTGCTTGGCGCCGGGCTGCCCCTTGACAGAAGCCTTACCATACTGGCCGAGGTTACCGGTCATAACTCGATGCGCTCAATAATCCAGTCGCTCTTAAGTACCATACGCGAGGGCAGCTCATTTTCTGAGGCGCTCTCTAAGCACCCAAAGATATTTTCGCGTCTGTATATTAATATGATAAAGGCGGCTGAGGCCGGCGGCGTTATCGAGGCCGTCATGGAAAAGCTGGCCGACTATCTGGAGACATCGAGCGAACTCAAAGACCATATATACTCGGCGATGATATACCCGGTACTTTTGGGCGTTACCGGCGTTGCCTCGATAGTCATATTGCTGACCTATGTGATTCCCCAATTCGCAAAGATATTTGAGGAGATGGGCGAGACCCTGCCCGTGCCTACACAAATATTAATGGCGATAAGCGGTTTTTTCAGCGGCTACTGGTGGTTGGTTGCGGGTATGGCGGGCTTATTAATATTTGCGTACAAAAGATACGCCCTCACAGAAGATGGCCGCTATAATATTGACTCCTTTAAGCTCAGGGTATTTAGGGGGGTTGTCGTAACGGTGGAGACTGCACGGTTTTCCAGGACGCTGGGTACGCTGCTAAAGAGCGGGGTGCCGCTTCTTGAGGCGCTCAGAAATGTAAAAGATGTCATCGGCAACCTTGTTATAAGAGCTGCTATAGAGGAGATAATAAAGGGGGCTAAGGAGGGAAAGGGCCTGGCCGGGCCTCTAGCCTCCGCGGATATATTTCCCCCGCTTGCGATTTCCATGATGAGAGTGGGCGAGGAGACCGGCGCTCTTGACGACATGCTGCTGAAGGCCGCAGGTACATACGAAAAAATACTAAGAACAATGGTGCGCAGGCTAATAAGCATCCTTGAGCCGGCAATGATACTGGTGATGGCCGTAGTTGTGGCCTTTATAGTGATATCAATGCTAATGGCCATATTCAGCTTAAATGATATACCGATGTAATCAGCGCGGCTTTACGCTCATAGAGCTGATGGTGACAATGCTTATACTTGCCGTCGGGCTATCCATCGCGGCGGTGAGGTTGACATCGAGAATGCCTGAGACGGCGCTGAGGGCGGCGGCCAGGACGTTGATGGCAGATTTGAGATACGCCTCAGTTCTTTCCTCCACCAATGGCAAGGATATAAAACTCGCAGTTGACCTTGACGCCCTGTCATATACGTTTAACGGCAAGACAAGGAGATTCCCGGAAAACACAAAAATAGAAATCAAAGAAGCAGAAAATAAATCAGTCCTAAGAGGCCGCTGGCACATAGTATTTTACGCCGGAGGAGGCACAACCGGCGGCGAGATTAATCTGTCAATCGGGAAAAAACACTTCAAGATAACAATTGACCCGATAGCCGGTGCAGTGATGGCGGGGCATTAATGGCGTTTTGCGTTATGCCGCCGCTGTATCTATTTTTAGCGCAGTTGCACATGGCCTATTGGAAAAGATATCCTAAAATACCATTTTCAAGCATCGCTAAATTAAAAATATAGTCACTGTAATCAAAGGTTTCACGCAGCGGTCTTTTTGTATTTCTCCAGCCTAATCCATCGGTAATCCAGATAAATTTGAATTTGCCATCAAAGACATCAAACAAGTTCCGATATTCACCAGCCGTAGATTTCAGCTTTGAACCGCCGCCGCCATAGAAGTTTGTCTCAACAATAAATAGTTCTTTACCATTATCTATAACATAATCATATCTTCGCGATGATTTATCTACCGGTACATCATAGCCAAATTCTTTTTTAATCTTTGCAGCGTTTGACTCTTTAAGGTATCTTAAATTCTTCTTGCTGCACAAATCCATAATAAATGCACCAACAATGTCTTCCATAGCGTGGCCACCCCTATTTTTTCTGCCATTGCTGTCTAATCCGGCTTCAACGCCTATCATATAATCAACGAGATTTTTTATTTTCCTATTAACGAGCATATCTTTTAAGCCTGTTTCTTTTATAAATGTTAAGTATTTCTCAATATCGGCATCTGTTATTTTATCTTTAGTAAAATCATAATCTTCATAAACGAGTTTCTTATTGTGGTAGTCTACTAAAATTTTAAACTTCTTTTTGTTTGAGCCATCTCTAACGACTAAAGCTGGAAGTGCTTTTGCAAGCTTTGGGTTTTCTATAAGCAAAAACCTTAATTCATTATCAAAATCATCTTTACCTATGAGATAATTAAGGTTATTCAGGGCAAGTTCAACGTGTTGAGTATTCCGTAATACCTTGTCCCAATTTACAAAATATGACCAAAGCATATTGCTTGGCTTTAGATTTGCGATGAGAAAAGTAAAAACATCTTCGTTGTCTTTGCATCTCAATACGTCACTATAAAAAGACATGTATTTCATTGATATATCAGTGTCTATTCCTTAATTTTAGATTATACAAATCATTAAAGTCTTCATATCGCTTTATGGATAAATCTAAATATTGTTTTTCAGTGTCAATGCCGATAAAATTTCTGCCGTAAAGATATGCGGCAAGGCCTGTCGTCGAACTTCCAGTGAATGGATCTACAATTAAATCGTCCTTATTTGTACTAGCTAAAACAATTCTTTTAAGCAAATCGAATGGCTTTTGTGTTGGGTGTTTGCCAAATGTTTTCTCGGTAGGTTTCGGTGTATTGATTGACCAAACAGTTCTCATCTGCAATCCGTGTTTCTTAAGTTGATCTTCCGGCCAGTTTCCGTTTTTCGTTAGGTCATAATTAAAAGTATGCTTTCCCCTTTTGTCCTTTCTCGCCCACAGCAGAGTTTCATGGCTGGCAGTAAAAAAACGGCAGCTTAAATTTGGTGAAGCATTCGGTTTAAACCATGCAATGTCATTCAAAAAGTGAAAATTGTTTATTTCCAGCGCATACCCACATTGGTAGATTGAGTGATAAGTTCCGCTTACCCAGATTGTCCCGCTTGGTTTTAATACTCGTCTGCATGATTTTATCCACTGAACGTGAAATTCAAAATTGTTCTTAGCCCCGTTTGATAAATCCCAGTCTCCCTTTTTAACGCTTACCATTTTCCCGTTTTGACATGTAAAAGTACCGCTGGATAAAAAATAAGGCGGGTCTGCAAATACCATATCCACCGAATTATCAGGCATCGAAGCCAAAATATCCAGACAGTTAGCATTGTATAATTTAAACCCTGGTCTTTTGTAATATGGCTGTTGTGCAGTCATTAAATTAGAGTCATTATCAGGATTGTTTTCCTCTCTGCTGTCCATGGCTTTACTGTAGCAAATAGTGAGATACCGCGTCAATTGTGTATTAGCGCCTTTTTCCTGAATATAAGCAGCTCCTCCATATTCGGCGATGTAAACGGTTCGTGCATGTCTGGCTCCGGAATGCTCCCGCTTTTGCGTGAGGCGTGTACCGTCAGGACAATCGGGGTATAATGGGCGGCAATCTCCTCTGATGGATACATCGCCGGGGACTTCCTTGCCTCTACCGCCACACTCTCCGTAAATATCCAGTCGGGAAGCCCTTTCATATCCCCCTGGAACGTTTTAGCGTTGATAATCTTCATTCCATTATAAAAAACTAAGGCCATCCCTGAGTCTGCCGTGAAGACCGACTGGCCGTCTGCGCCCTCCCGCTTCAGAAATGCTATGATGTCCCCCGTGCGGTCGGCATACGGGGTGTATGTCTGACGTATCAGCGAGGGCAGGGTGACAGCCGCAGGATGTATCATCAGGGTGATATTGGACGGCTCAAGCAGTTTCATAGGATAAAAGGGAATGTAGGCTGCATAGTTGGTGAGTATCAATATCAGGACAATGACAAGGCGCGCAATTTTATTGGTGGCAATGTATCGTCGTAGTATGGCCGCCTGCAAGATACACGCCGCAGGAAACAACGGCAGAAGATAACGCAGAAATATCCCCGGCGCTAATGCAACAAGGGCTGCCGTTGCCGGCATTAAAATCCACAAGAATCGCTCTATATCGCGTACGGGCTGACTATCGCTGCGGGGCTTTCTGACTATGAGCGGCACTATGAAAATAATAATGGCAGCAATGTGAAAGTTCATCTCGTATAGATAATAGACGACCTTCTCTGCAATATTTTCCCTGCCCGTATGCCCCGCCTGCCGCCATATCCCGGCATAGACCGCCCACGGCAAAGCGGCAAGCGCCAAAATAATTAATGCCGCGACAAGAGCCTGCCAGAGCTTATCATATCTTTTGCGCGATAGGATGTAAAGCGCAACAAGGGCCGCAATACTGCCGGCAATCACTATGTAGTTAGTATAAAACTGAGTAATAAGGGCCGCCGCCACAAGGGCGGTTCCCAACCTCTTTTTACCGTTTAAAAGCGCGTAAACGCCCCAAATTAATATTATTCCGGCAAACACCACCAGCGAATAATAGCGGCACTGCCTCACATGCAGTATAAATGCCTCAGAGGTTGACAGCAAGACCGCCGCCACCGCCGCAATCTCATGGCTGCCATATATGCGATAGACGACAAACGCCAATAGAGCGACACTCAGAAAACCGACTATGGCAAACGGCAGGCGCGCCGCCGTGGTGGTCTGCCCGAACAATTTGAAAGACCCTGCGGCAAGATATTCTGAAAGCCACGGCGACCATGTCCAGTTGCCGTATTTATCGGCGTCTAATCCCCCGCCTAAATAGGTGATGGTGTTTCTGCCGTCTGAGACCTTTGGCAGGCCGAATTTCTCGATGTTAACGGCCAAAAGCGCCGTGGTCAGCTCATCGCCCCACATTGGGCGTTCCCCAATATGGTAGAATATCAAAAAAGCGGCCAGCACTAATATAAATACATAGGCCGCCGCATTTCTGATTGCCACAGCGGGGTTCACCTTAGCCCTGATGTTCTTTTGTATATGACGAAATTCTCTTTATCGTCAGCGGTGAAGTATTCATATTTGTCGGGGTCGGGGATGCTGCCAGTTCTCTTAGATTTATGTACCTCAATCTGAAGCGGCGTGAAATCTTTGGCCAGATAATCGGGGATATCGTCCGGTTTCCAATCAAATACGCATGACGGGCCAATTGGGAAAAACCAGTCAGGACGCACGTCATCCTTGCCGGTGAGAAACCTGGCATCAATCACCCGCATATCTGTGTAAAATATCAGCGGGAACTCTGAATCGAAGACCAGCACCGAGTCGTCAGGGCCTGCCTCTCTTTTGAGAAACGCTATGACATCGTCAAGCCTGCCCCTGTAGGGCGTTGCAACAGAACGCGCCAGGTTAATTATCGGGAAGGCCGGCTTGTGGCCATATGGGAAAAAATAGAGACCAAACACAGATAGCAAGTTAGTAAAACAGAGAAGTCCAACCAGCATATATCGCAGGACAACGCCTTTGATATATCTTGTGAGCAGCACGGCCTGAAGGATACAAAACACAGGGACAATGGGTACGAAATAACGTATATATATCCCTGGCGCTATGGAAATCACAGCAAGCTGAGAAGGTATTACAGTCCACAGGAAAAGCTCCACATCTTTAATGGCGGGCTGCCCCGCCTCTGACTCTGCCGTGCGATGGCCGCCCGCGCGCCTGAAAATGAAATAGCCCATCGGGATCAACAGCAGTGCAAATGGAAACATGTGAAAATTAATCTCAACCGCATAGTAGTGAAGTTTGGGGATGTAGAGACCGCTGTTGACCTGTCCGGCCTGCCTCCAGGGTTTTGCGTAGAGTATCCACGGCACCGCCGCAAGCGTAAAGGCGGCAAACACTGAGACGAAGTAACGCCAGAGGCGCCTGTGGCGTTCGTGGACAAGTATTGCAGTAAATGCAATGGCTATGATATTGCCTATGACAATGATATAATTACAGTAAAACTGAAGCGACAGGGCCGCAGCCATATAAAAGACGCCGCGCCTGGCGCGCCCAACCAACAGATGGTAAAACCCCAGTACAAGTAAAATCTCGGCAAAAATCATAACCGAGTAGTACCTGCACTGCCTGACATGAAGTATGAACATCTCTGAGGTGATAAGGCCAAGTGCGGCTATAACGGCCTTGTCGTGACTTCCATAGATTTTAAAAACTAAGCGGGCAAATAATATGGCAGATAGAAATCCAATCACCGCAAAT
This sequence comes from Candidatus Magnetominusculus sp. LBB02, assembly GCA_022321325.1. GTDB lineage: Bacteria > Nitrospirota > Thermodesulfovibrionia > Thermodesulfovibrionales > Magnetobacteriaceae > Magnetominusculus > Magnetominusculus linsii. Next base: position 8,690 of record JAKOEO010000050.1, read on the forward strand.
GGCAGGCGCGCAGCCGTGGTTGACTGCCCAACAATGTAAAAAGACGCAGCCGTAAGGTACTCTCCAATCCACGGCGCCCATGTCCAGACATGGTCTTTATTGGAGTCCAAATTTTGACCGATGTAAGTGATTAGATTCTTACCGTCAGTGACCTTTGGAAGTCCGTATTTTAGTATGTTTTTTGCCAAAAGAGCGGTGGTTGCCTCATCCCCCCAGAGAAGTCTGCCGCCGAGGTTATAAAAAATCATGAAAGCGGCAAAACTCAACATAACTAAATAAACGGAGAGCTTAAAGTGCATTGACGCTTTCACATGCCGCCTCTGGTTTTCTTTTATACACTGTCAATATTTCCTTTTCTTTGGGGCTAAAGAATTCATACCTGTCCGGTTCGGGAATCATCCCGGCTATTTTAGAGTTGTGGACTTCAATTTCAACGGGATTATAGCATTTCAGTACAGATTCCGGGATTTTCACAGGCTCCTTATCAGTTACGCACGAGATGCACCTAGGGAAAATCCAGTTTGGCATGGACTGTCCTGTGTCAAAGCGGCCAAAGATTACCTGCATATCTGTATAAAACACTATTGGGAATTCATAGTTAAATACCATAATGGATTGATTTGGCGACGCTTCTTTTTTAAGGAAACTGACAATGTCTTCCATTGCGCCTTCGTACGGCAGGGCTATTGAATGGACTGCGTTAACAATTGGCAACTCCGGCTTGTGTCCATAGTATTGCGGGACTGTTTTAATCAACGACAACCCGTAAACAGACGGGAGATTTGTAATACAGATAAGGCCGACAATCACGCATCGCACGAATGCGGCCTTGACATATCTCTTTAATAAAACCGCTTGCAAGATGGCGGCCGCCGGGACAAGCGGGGCAATGTAACGTAAAAACTGGCCCGGCGCAAGGGCAAAAACACAGAGCTGCAGCGGCAGTACAATCCATAAAAAGAGTTCAACATCTGGATTGCGCGGCAAAACCTCGCAGGCAGCGCGGCGTTTAATTCCACCATAAGCATAGTAAGCGGCAGGTATTAACAACAAGATGTAGGGAAACAGGTGGAAGTTTGACTCTATCACATAAAAATAAAGATTATGAAGATATGATTTTTTTTCAATAAATCCTTTCTGAACCCACGGTTTTGCATAGATTATCCATGGCAGAGCCATCGCCGTAAACGCTGCGATTGCAGCGGCAATATTGCGCCAAAGGCCCTTGCCAATGATAATTGCGGCTATTACGATGGCTAAAATATTTCCGATGACAATAATGTAGTTGCAGTAAAACGCCGCGGCAAGGGCTGCCGCCACATGAAGGGCGCCTCCGGTGCGACCGGCAAAAAGATGGTAAAGCCCGAGTATGAGCCAAATTTCGGCAAAAATCACAACCGAATAGTACCGGCACTGCCTCACATGGAGGATAAATAGTGTAGAGGTTATAAGACACAGCCCTGCAATGATGGCCGTCTCATGGCAGCCATACATCCGAAACACTATGCGGGTGAACAAAATTGCGCCGAGAAAACCAATTACAGCAAATGGCAGACGGGCTGACGCGGTACTCTTTCCTAAGACGGCAAAGGAAGCGGCAGTCAGATACTCTCCAAGCCACGGCGTCCATGTCCAGACCTGTTTGTCGTTAGAGGATAATTCAGGGCTGGCGTAGAATATCAGGGCTCTGCCGTCAGAGACCTTTGGAAGCCCATTTTTTGTTATACTCTCGGCTAAAAGAGCGGTAACCGCCTCGTCGTTCCATATCATTCGGCCGCCAAGATTGAAAAACAATGCAAACGAGGCAAACAAAATAAGGACGAAATAAACGGCAGGTCTTGCCGCAGCCCCTGATTTGTCTTCAGCGTCAGATGCACTTGCCATCGGGCTATTATATCAATTGGTGTTTTAATTTTCCATCGCTATGTGATATACTCACGGTGTTGGGGTTTGCAGTAAATAAAAAAAGACAGAGGCCGGTAAAAGAAATGAGAAGGATAGCAATAAAAGAGACTTACAAAGACGGGCAGGTAATAATCAAAGAGGGCGGCTATGGAGAGGGCACATATTTAATCATCTCCGGCAAGGTGCGCATAACCAAAAAGATGGACAAAGACACTCTTGACATAGCGCTATTGGAAAAAGACGACTATTTCGGCGAGATGAGTTTTCTCGACAGGCAGCCGCGTTCAGCCTCGGCAACTGCTGTAGGGGATGTGGAGCTTGGGCTTATAGACAAGGATTTTCTCGAAGAGGAAATAAATAAGACCTCGGAGGATTTTCGCCGCATACTTTTTACGTTGGCAGAACGGCTGCGAAAGACATCCTCTTTATTGCTGAAGTTGACTGCTGAAAATCACGAACTGAAAAAAAAGCTGTAACATGCCTTATGCCGGTATGTTTGCCGGCAATAACGTGGCGGCGCCGAAAGCAGAGCTAAAAGAGGAAGGGGGGCAATGAGAACAAGGCCGTATAGCGCTATAAAGCGTGTTATTATCTCAAAAAAAGTCCTCGCCTTCGCCAAAATCTACCAAACGGCTGCATCGGGCAATTGAGTGTTTGAAGGCGTAAAGATAAAGAAACTCATAGCGGAGCTTAACGAGGCTAAGACCGAAACCGACCAATCTAAGTCAGTAGAAGCCCTTGTGCTGTATGGCAGGAAGGCGTATCCGCGTATAATTGAGGCATTTAGTAACAGACGCCTTCATCAGGTGAGGGCTAAGGCGGTTCTTTTCAGATTATGCGACATCCAGTACCTGCCCGACATCTTGCAGCTCATAGGCGACCCGCAAGAGGAAATCCGAAGAACGGCAAAGGAACTTATCCTGAAAAAGTACGCCAACAGTGCGTCAGAGCTGCTGCTTGGGTTTCTTAAGAGCGATGATTCAGGCTACAGAATGGCCGCGGTTGAACTGCTGTGTACGCTGAAAAGTCAAGCGTGCGTACCTAAGCTTATGGCGATGTACGGCGAGGGCGACAGTGAGCTGAAAAAGAATATAATTAAAATATTGGGAGAGATGCAAGCCCCCGGCATTTCGAAATTATTGCTCAGCGCCTTGACTGACAGCTCGCTCTCTCTGCGCATACAGGCGGTACGCGCACTGGCCGCGCTGAAAGACCCTGAAGCAGTTATGCCGCTTTCAGAGATGCTTTCCGGGGAAGACACACTTTTAAAACGTACCGTGCTGGATACCCTGATAGCGATAGGAGACAAGAGGGCGGCCCCGGCGATTCTCAATTTGTTGAAGGATGTTGACCTTGTCATAAGACAGAAGTCAACTGAGTGCGTCATACAACTTGCGGATGCAACCATTGTGCCCGACATCATAAGATTGATGAAGGACAAGGATGTAAACGTAAGGCGGTGCGCCGTAGATGTGCTGAACAATATCAGAGACCCCAGCACGGCAGATACCCTTGTTGCAGCCATGAAGGACTCGGACTGGTGGGTCAGGCAGATAGCCACAGACGCGCTTACGGAGGTAAAGGGCGAGAACATAATCAAGTTCTTTATTACAATGTTAAAAGACTCCTCGGATGTAAACATGAGACGCTGCTCTGTGGAGTTCTTCAATAAGGTTACCGACGCAGCCGCATTGGAGCCTCTTATCGCGTCCTTAAAAGACGACGACTGGTGGGTAAGGGAAAAGGCCGTAACGGCGCTTGGCATACTAAAGGACGAGCGCGCGGTAGACGCCCTGTCAACAGTGCTTGGCGATAGCGAGATAAAATGGGCTATACCGTCGGCGCTTGCGGCAATAGGAGGCCACAAGGTAATAGAGCCGCTTTTTATCCTGCTTGCCGATGGCGAAAAACGCGTCAGGGTAGGCGCGCTAAAGGCCCTTGGCAAGTTAAAAGACCCTGAGACGATTCCTAAGCTGAAAGAGATGCTCGATGACGGCGAGGCGGAGGTGCGTCTTGAGGCAGTTAGCGCCCTTAAGGCGCTAACCGGCAGGATTTTCAAGCCCGGAGAAGGCAAGTTGCAGCAGCAGCAACCGACCATGAGCACGATGATGGGATTTATGCTTCCTGAGGGGTCTATTCAAACCGAGGCTATCCTTGTCCTTGATCTATGCAACTCCACAGGCATAGCCAATAAGTATGGCGACCAATTCGCCCTCGACCTTACGAAGATATTGACTGACAAGGTGCGCCTTGTCGCAAAAAAAGAAAGCAGCCGTTTTATGAAAAGCACCGGCGACGGTTTCTTAATAACCTTTCCAAAGGTAGCCAACGCCGTTCGATTTTCCTTTGAGCTTCTGAAAGAAATAGCGGCCTATAATGATACCGCGCGAGATGACTCGGCAAAGATAGAACTGCGTTTTGCCATCAACCAGGGCGAGACCAGGATAGATGCAAAGGGAGACAGGCTTGGCGTTGCCACCAATATGACGTTTCGCGTGGAGGGCGTCAAAGGGGCGGATTTAATCCCTATGGAAGGCGGGATGCAAAAAGACGAACTCCCGCTGGTTGACCGCGTATTAGTAACTGAACACGTTATCGAAGACGCAACAAAAATGGAGGGAGTAACAGCGAGGCTTGTAGGCCTGTTTGAGTTAAAGGGCATTAGCGGGCTTCACAGGGTATATCTTATATCAAATACGCAGCTCCATTGAGGGAAATAACAGGATTAAAGCCATAGTTGTATAATAGAGCGGGTTCTGATATAATGATTGCGGTTATGCGCGATATAATATAAGGATATGAAAAGTAAAATGAAAATAATAGCCGGCGGCCAGACGGACAAGGGCATGAAAAGGCCCAAGAATGAGGACAGCTTTGTCTGTGATCAGCAAGCAGGCGTTTTTGTCGTTGCCGATGGCGTAGGCGGTTCAGCCGGCGGAGAGATTGCCAGTAAAATGGCCGTAGATATTATCTGCGGTTATTTCGCAGATGTCCAATCAGCCGAAGGCGAAAGCGGCATACACTCCGCAAGAGAAGCGATTGAGCAAGCTGTCAGACACGCCAACAAAGAGATATTGGATGCGGCAGAGGCCGACCCCAAACTAAACGGCATGGCTACCACCGTAGTGGCCGCAGTCTTAGAGGGCGAAAGGCTAAGCATCGCCCACGCCGGCGACAGCAGGCTCTACCTCATCAGGGGCAATAACATAGAGCAGCTCACCGACGACCACTCCCTCGTTGCCGAGCAAATCCGCAAAGGCATGATGACAAAGGAAGAGGCGCGCGAAGTAGGCATGAGAAACGTAATAACGCAGTCGCTAGGCTTTACGCCCGACATAGATGTTGATGTTGAAGAGATGTCCGTCTATGACGGCGACGCTCTCCTGCTGTGTTCAGACGGGTTATATACAATGGTGCCCGAACCTGCAATGCTGCATACCGTTAAATCATCCGATGACCCAAAGCGAGTTTGCCAGAGGCTGGTCTACCTTGCCAACAAAAAAGGCGGACGGGATAATATAACGGTGATTGTTGCATATATTTACAAGAAAACTGTCTTTTCATTCATACATGACTTCATTAAATGGATCAGGAGGTAAGGAATGGCTAAGATTTTGCTGAAATTTAAAGAGGCTGCCCTAAAAGAAATACCGCTGGACAAAGAGACTATAACCATTGGCAGGAAGGCGACAAACGACATACACGTGGACAATCTTGCCGTGTCCGGGGCGCACGCGAGGATTTTCAAAAAAGGGGAGCAGTTTTATATAGAAGACCTCAGCAGCCTTAACGGGACATTTGTAAACGGCAAGAAGGTCTCGGTAGGTACCCTCAATGACGCCGATGTCATCATAATAGGCAAGCATACGCTGACCTTTGTCTCAGAGGCGCAGCCAAAAAAACAAGCTGAGCAGTCAAAAGACAAAGATTTAATGGACGAGACCATTATGATTGATCCAAAGCTCAAGGATGCAATACTTTCAAAGGCGCCAAAAGCCGACGCCGTCAAAGTAGAGCAGAAAGAGATACTGGGAGGGTTCGTTGTCATCGAAGGTTCAACAGAGAAAAGGGAATACGAACTCACAGACAGAATCAGCACAATCGGCAAAGACCCAAATTCATTGATTAAACTCAAGGGATTCTTTGCGCCCAAAGTAGCCGCTCTGATAAACAGGAAAAAGGATGGCTATACAATCAGCTCCTTAGCCGGAGGTAAAGGGGTAAGGGTAAACGGAAATGAGATTGAAAACCAATATAAGCTCAATGAAGGGGATGTTGTTGACGTATCAGGCATCAAGCTCCAGTTTTATGTAAAAGAAAACTGAAAAGGCCGGCCATTGCTGCGTAACAATTATGTAATAAGGAACGCCTTGCGCAAGCTGCACCCGCCGCACATTCAATAATTTATTTTTCCCGCCAGCCATCACAGTCTTTGACAAAATTGTCTGAATTAGCTATACTTCCACTGCGTTGCTTATTAATTTCTATGGAGGATTACAATGGCGAAGATTGACGCGTTTTTCAAACTGATGAATGAACAGGGCGCCTCGGACCTTCACATGGTTGCCGGGTCTCAGCCGATATTGCGTATTCGCGGCGAGATGGAACGCGTGAAGTACAAAGAACTTGATAACGACGAGCTGAAGTCCATGCTTTATGAAATAGCCCCTGAGGAAAGAATAAAGGTCTTCGAGGAAACAGGAGATGTGGATTTTGCCTACGAAGTGCCGGGACTTGGCAGGTACAGGGCAAATTTCTTTCAACAGAAATGGGGCGTGGGGTCGGTCTTCAGGTTAATCCCATCTAAGATTGCAACGGTCGAAGACCTCAATATCCCTTTGGTATGTAAAAAGTTTGCCACGCTGCAAAAAGGCCTGGTGCTTGTTACAGGGCCTACCGGAAGCGGTAAGTCCACAACGCTTGCGGCAATCATAGACTACGCTAACAAGGTTCGCAAAGACCACATACTTACAATCGAAGACCCTATAGAATTTGTCCATAAGAGCCAGAGCTGCATAGTCAATCATCGCGAGGTCGGCGTACATACAAAGTCCTTTGCCGCGGCCTTGCGAGGGGCGCTTCGTGAAGACCCCGATATTATACTCGTCGGAGAAATGAGAGACCTTGAGACGATTCAGCTGGCGCTTGAGGCGGCCTCAACCGGACACCTTGTCTTTGGAACTCTCCATACGCAAAGCGCTACAAAGACAGTGGACAGGGTTGTTGACGTGTTTCCGGCCAATCAGCAGGCACAGATTCGTACCACTCTCTCTGAGGCGCTCAAAGGCGTCATCGCGCAAAATCTCTTTAAGAGAATAGATAAGAAAGGCAGAGTCGCCGTTCTTGAAATACTTATTATCACCTATGCGGCGGCCAACCTGATAAGGGAGGCAAAGACCCCGCAGCTTGCCTCGGTAATGCAGACAGGGAAAAAACTTGGTATGCAGACAATTGACGACGCAATTTTGGAATTGCTGCAAAAGGGCTGGGTATCGCCCGAGGAATCCTATGACAAGGCCATTGACAAGAAGCGGTTTATTCCGTTTCTGAAGGAACCGCCGCCGGAATTCTAAGATATGTTTGAGGAGGCATAAACTATGACAAAAAATGATATTGACTCGATACTATCAACCATGCTTGAGAGTGCCGCCAATGTGTCAGACCTGAACCTTACGGTTGGCAAACCGCCGCAGGTTGAGTCAGCCGGGCAGCTCGTCCCGGTTGAGTTTGACGACCAGTCGCTGAAATCGCTGACTCCATTTCAGACCGAGGTGTTTGCCCTTCATCTTGTCAACTCTGACAGGAGACTAATAGAGAATCTGGTACGGCAAGGCTCCTGCGACCTGTCATATTCCCTGCCTGGCAAGGCCAGATTCAGGGTAAACATATTCTCGCAGCGCGGTACCTACTCAATCGTTTTAAGAAAGCTTGAGACCCGCATACCCACGCTTGCCGACCTGAAAGTCCCAAAAGTCCTTGGCGGCATAGCCGAGGAGAAAAACGGTCTTGTCCTTGTTACCGGAGCAACCGGAAGCGGTAAGTCGTCCACTCTTGCCGCAGTACTAAATATCATAAACGAACAAAAGGCCGTCCATGTGCTGACGCTTGAGGACCCCGTGGAATACATGCACCCGCACAAGAAATCCACGTTTAACCAACGTGAGTTGGGGATAGACTTCGACACATTTGCCAGCGGGCTGAGGGCAGCCCTGAGGCAGGCGCCAAAGGTTATTCTTGTTGGCGAAATGAGAGACCGCGAGACCGTGGAAATCGGCATGACGGCGGCAGAGACCGGCCATCTTGTCCTTGCCACCTTGCACACAATTGATGCAGGGCAGACGATTAACAGGATTATCGGCATGTTTGACAAGGATGAGGAGGTGCTGCTCAGGCACCGTCTGTCAGATACGATAAGATGGATAGTGAGCCAGCGGCTTTTGCCCAAAGTTGGAGGCGGCAGGGTTGCCGCTATAGAGATATTAAAGACCAATCTGCGCGTGAAGGACACCGTTACAAATGGCGAATCAGAGGGCAAGACCTTCTATGAGATAATAGACGCCGGCGAGACCTACGGTATGCAGACCTTTGATAAGTCCATAATAAATCTCTATAAGGCGGGTCTGATAAATGAAGAGACCGCGCTTGCCTACTCATCGAGAAAGGCCATCGTAGGCAGGGGGCTGGATACGATTAAAAGCTCTAAGGGTGAAAAGACCACAGACATCGAAGGCTTGAGCATAGATAAAGACTATGCCAGAAAGGCTAAGCAATAGACAGATAACTAACTGGGGGGCATGGCAATGTCGGCTGATAAAAACAGAGAGGGTAATTCAGAAAGCGATAAGTTGGCGTTAGTTTGCGACGGCAATGCGCAGAGGCAGAAGGCGGCCATAGATATACTGGGCGACCTTGGCTATAACGTTAAGATCGCCTCGTCGCCTGAAGATGTATATGACAAGTTGAAATATGACCCGTATGAGGTAGTATATCTGCACGAAAATTTTGGAGGAGGCAGCTCCGAAAATAATGAAGTCCTTGATTATATCCAGTCTATGCCTATATCGGCCAGAAGAAGGATGTTTGTAGCCCTTGCCGGGGCAAAATACACGGTACTTAACCAAAGGGTGGCCTTCTCAGAGAGCGTCAATGTAGTAATAAACGATAAAGATGTGCTGAATATGAAGACAGTTTTACAAAAAGCAATTACCGGCAACAACATGTTTTACAAGGTGTATAACGACATGCTGCGCGAAAGCGGCAAGGCATAGCCAGTTGCCGTTCGTTATAGAAAGGCATTGACACGTGGCCTCAGACGGGCATTGCAGTCCTCGCCACGGCGGCGATATATACGGCCTTGCCTCTGTGCGGAGGGTCAATGAAAGAAAGGTGCTGGATTTCAGCGCGTCAATAAACCCGCTTGGCATATCTAAAAAAGTGAAGGCCGAGGTAAGAAAGGCGCTGAAGTATTTGCCGGCTTATCCTGACCCAAGCTGCGCGCTGCTTCGCAGACGGTTATCATTAAAAACCGGCGTACCGCAAGGCAATATCATGTGCGGCAATGGAAGCACCGAGTTAATATACCTTATTGTGCGGGCAATTAAACCAGCAAAGGCGCTTATCGCCACGCCTGCGTTTTCTGAGTACGAAAGGGCGCTGATAGTTGGCGGCGTAAAAGACATAACGTTGTTTCCAATAGAGGAAAAAGACAACTTCCAACTGAATATCGGGGGCTTCATAAAAGCAATGGAAGGCGCCGATATAGCCTTTCTCTCTAATCCCAACACGCCCTCTGCAACTGTCATAACCAGAGAGGATGTGTTGTCAATAGTGAGGGCCGCAGAGCGGTTAAACTGTTATATAGTGGTTGATGAGGCATTTGTGGATTTTGTGCCGCAGGAAAGCGTCTGCGGTGAGGTATGCGCAACTACACGTCTTCTGGTGCTAAGGTCGCTTACAAAGTTCTATGCTCTAAGCGGGCTGAGGCTTGGGGCGGTGTTCTTTCACGAAACGCTGCTGCCTGCTCTTTCGGCCAATAAAGAACCCTGGTCGGTAAACACGCTGGCGCAAAGGGCGGGGGCGGCGGCTCTCGCCGACAAGGCATATGAGGCGGAGACCTTTAAATATCTGAGGAAAGAAAAGGCATATATGGAAAAGATGCTGAAAAGGCATCTGATTCATTACTACCAGTCTAAGATTAATTTCTATCTTATTAAAGACGAAAGGGCGCCGGTTCTATATGCAGAGTTAATGAAACGGGGGATTTTACTAAGAGACTGCTCAAACTTCACGGGGCTTAACGGCGATTATCTAAGGATAGCTGTAAAGACCCACAGGGAAAACGCCATGCTGTTTAAAAATATATCGTTAATTTTGAGAAAAAATAATCATTGACAATTATAGCTGCAATATCTTAGATTAATCAGTGTATTGTTTGAAGACATGTAAAAGCTGCGTGGAGCTAAGGTGACGCTGATAGACGATCTGAAAAGACAGATGCTGCTTGAGGGCCTCGATGATGAGGAATACAGTCGGGTTGCGGGCGCTGTAGAGCTGTTGCGAGTATCCAAAGGCGACCCTGTGTTCAGAGAGAACGAGCCGACGCACGGCGTGTATATGGTGAGGTCCGGCGAGGTTGAGATAACAAAAAAGCTGCCGATAGATCTGAAGACAAAGATGCTGATAACCGTGAGAAACACTCAAAACTGCTGTGAGATACGTAAGACCCCATACGGCTGGATGCAGATTTTCAGCAAATTGATAGACGGGCAGTTCTTTGGCGAGCTATCAGTGATAGAAGGAAAGAAAAAGCACGGCGCGGACGCAGACGCAACCGAAGACACGGAGCTGTATCTTATAAGTTCTGAGAAGTTTGCCGAGATAGAGACGTCATCTCCGGCAACCATGCTGAAAATACTGCGTGTAGTTGCAAGGGTCTCGTCGAAAAACATGCGTTATCTGGACAAGCAGCTGCTAAGGCTCTTGATAGGGATTTAAATATCGTGGAGAACAAATAAATGCCTACGATTGAAGATCTGAAAAAACAGGCGCTTTTTGAGGGCCTTGATGATGGGGAGCTTGCAAAGCTGCTTCCTAATATCCAAAAGATAACAGTTGCAAAGGATAATCACATATTTACAGAGGGAGAACCTACAAAGGGTATCTACATGATACACGATGGAAAGGTCGAGGTAAAGCGCAAACTTCAGCTTGATACGAAATCAAAAATGCTTGTAATGCTGAGAAACATCCAGAGCGATGAGATAAAACATACAGCGGATGGGTGGGAAAACCGCTTTGCGCTTCTGGGGCCTGGCCAGTACTTTGGAGAACTCTCTATTCTGGAAGGCAAGAAGAAACATGGTGCTGAGGCAGTTGCCCTGCAAGATACCGCTTTGTTTATTTTAAGTGCCGAAAACTTTATGGAACTTGAGACGACGGCCACTGAAACTATGGTAAAGATAATGAAATCTATCGCTAAGGTAATGTCAGGCAATGTGCGCGCCCTCGATAAGAGAATTTTGAAGGCCCTGACAGGGCATTGAGCAGGCCGGTGCGGGTATTTCTTACAAGTATTGTATTCAAGCCGCTTTTCCATGTTGCAAAAGACTTCCTCTAAGTCTCGTGCCACATTAGCTATGAACTGATATATTTGGGCTATATGAGAGAATTGTTTGGCGATATGGGTGGTAGCGGCAGCAGTTTGAAAAAAATTCGCGCATTGCTGTTTGCGCTATTTTTTCTTTCTGGCTTTGCCGGCTTGTTGTATCAGGTAGTGTGGCTTAGGATGGCTTATGCGTCCTTTGGCATAATCACGCCGGTGCTTTCTGTGGTAATATCTGTGTTTATGCTGGGGCTGGCCGCAGGGTCTGTCATTGGCGGCAGGATTATAGAGAGGATTACGCGCCGGAGTCGTCTGTCGCCAATTTTTTTCTACGCGCTGGCCGAGTGCTGCATAGGGGCGGGTGCATTTCTTGTGCCTATGTTGTTTCGCATGGGGTCAGCGGCCTTGTTAAGCACAGGCGAGATGGCCTCTGTCGGCTATCTTCTCTGCTCATCTTTTGTAATGGCGGCCTCGATTCTTCCCTGGTGTGTATTTATGGGTTTTACGTTTCCATTTATGATGTCTTTTGTAAAGGCTCTCGATAAGACGGCTAAAACCGGATTCAGCTTTCTATATCTTGCCAACGTAATCGGAGCAATGGCAGGGACGATTATTGCGGCCTTTGTTTTGGTAGAGCTATTTGGGCTAAGAAAGACATGGACAGTGGCGGCGTATGTTAACTTCATAATTGCCGCGATAAGCGTTGCCATTGGATTTATATATCCTTACCTCAAAACCCATTCAACCGAGGACCAGTGCGAAATTGGCGAAAGCCGTTCTACCGACACTACGGTCTCTGCAAGGCAGTCGCTGGGTTTGCTTCTGACCACTGGATTTACATCAATGAGCCTTGAGGTTATATGGATACGGGCGTTTACGCCCGCCTTTGGAACTACTATCTATACCTTTGCCACAATACTGGCGGTCTATCTTTTGGCCACATCAGCCGGTTCATTCCTTTATAGACAACACCTGAAAAGCTGCCGGGTATATGATACATCTAAGCTTATTGCGCTGACGGGGATAAGCGTCTTTCTGCCGATAGCGTTTGGCGACTGGCGGTTAAGTTTTCTGGATGTTGCGTTTCAGCAGATGGTTCTTTTTAGTATAATGCCGTTTTGCGCGCTGCTTGGCTATATGACGCCCAAACTTATTGACCTCTACTCGGAGGGCAGGCCGGCCAGGGCGGGATATGCCTATTCAATTAATATAATAGGCTCAATAGCCGGGCCGATATTAGCCTCTTATGTGTTTTTGCAGTATTTTGGCATAAAATTATCTATGCTTGCTATGGCGGCTCCGTTTGTATTATTTTTTATATCGTATCTGTTAAAATCATCCTGTCGGGCGGCCATGCCTAAATGGGCGGCGCCGGTAATTGGTATCTTGTTAATTGTTTCGGCGTTTATTAGTTATGACCTTGAGATGTACTTCCATAAGGATGGTAATTTAGTGCTGCGAGACTATGCGGCTACCTCGGTGGCCAGCGGCAAGGGCTTGGATAAGAAGCTGTATATCAATGGAATATCTATCACCGGCCTTAACTCCCCTGTTACAAAACACATGGCCCATCTGCCAATGATGTTATCAGACATGGCTGCCTCTGAATACAGCACTAAGGCGTCATCGCTTGTAATATGCTTTGGCATGGGAACGACATACCGGTCAATGTTAAGCTGGAATGTCCACACCACAGCCGTCGAGCTGCTTCCAAGCGTCAAGGCCGCCTTCCCTTATTTTTTTGACGATGCGCACTCGGTCATGGAAAATCCCAACGGCAGGATAGTTATTGATGACGGCAGGAGATTTTTAAACAGAACCGCTCAGAAATTTGACATCATAACCATAGACCCTCCACCCCCTGTTGAGGCCGCAGGTTCAAGCTTGCTCTACTCTGAGGATTTTTATGCCGTTATAAAGTCTCGCCTCAAAGAGGGAGGCGTACTTCAGCAGTGGTTATTTCTTATGTCAGACCACAAAACTCAGCAGGCCATAGTCCGCTCAATAGTCAATTCCTTCCCATACGTCAGAGCCTTTGGCATTGAAGATGGATGGGGAGTTCATTTTATTGCCTCTATGTCTCCTATAAAGACGCCCACACTTGAGCAGATAGAGGCTAATATGCCCGAAAGTGCAAAAAAAGACATCACAGAATGGTCAGAAAACAAAGATTTCAGGCAGGCCGCAAAGAAAATCCTTGCATATGAAATACCTGTGCAAACGCTTCTAAACCAAGATAAAAATATCCTTATAAACGATGATAGACCGTATAACGAATACTATTTTATTCGACGATATAGGGAATTGAGTTTGGCCGCACTTCATAAATTACTAAAAATAACAATAGATGTTCTGGACAAAGTAAAGGGATGAGAGGCATTTCAAACGAGACGATAGAATTAGCCAAACACATCACAATGCTTATCCTCGATGTGGATGGCGTACTCACAGACGGTTCAATAATCTTTGATAATGATGGCAACGAACTGAAGTCATTCAACGTAAAGGACGGTCATGGCATAAAAATGCTTATGAAAGAAGGCATAAACGTAGCGATAATCACAGGCAGGACAAGCGGCGCAGTCACAAAGCGCGCCCATGAGCTAGGCATAAGAGATGTCTATCAGGGCTGCGAGGACAAGGTCGCCGCCTATGAAGACCTCAAGATTAAGTACTCGCTTTACTACAAAAATATAGCCTGCGTTGGAGACGACATTGCAGACATTCCATTAATGAGCCGCGCGGGGCTGCCTGTTGCCGTAGGGGATGCGGTTGAAGATATAAAGAAATTTGCCCGTCTGGTTACGACAAAAGAGGGGGGGCGCGGGGCTGTCAGGCAGGTATGCGATTTTCTGCTTAAATCAAAAGGAATTCTAAGTGGCATAATAGATGACTACAGTAAGGCTTAACGTACCGACAATACTCACCCTGAGCAGGATATTTGTGATCCCTGTGTTTGTTTATATCACGCCGGAGCATCGGGTATGGGGGGCGGTGGTGTTTGGGCTGGCGTCAATTACGGATTTCCTTGATGGTTATCTGGCACGGCGTTCAGGGCAGATTACCCAGTTTGGGATTATTATGGACCCGATTGCCGACAAGTTTCTGGTAATCTCTGCCTTAATACTGTTAGTTGACATGGGAAACATATCTATGTGGCTTGCCATTGTTATCATTGTGAGGGAGTTTTTGGTAACGACGCTGAGGGTTGTCGCCCTTACGAAGGACATTGTGATTGCCGCCGAACTTGGCGGGAAACTAAAGACCGGCGCTCAGATAACCGGCATTTTATGTCTTATTCTGGAGCATTATCTCTTTGGTATAAACCTTTATGGTCTTGGGCTTGCCATGATATGGATAGCTGTGGCGCTTGCCGTGGTTTCTGCGGTTCAATACACGATAGGATTTTGGAAGAAGATATGATAGTTCTATGTATTTTGGGTGCGTTTATACTTGGGTCAGTCCCTTTTGGGCTGATTGTTGCGAGGACAAAGGGCGTAGATATCAAAAAGACGGGAAGCGGCAACATTGGGGCGACCAATGTGCTAAGAAGCGTGGGGAAGTGGGCGGCCCTGTGTACACTTTTAGGCGATATGCTAAAGGGTGCGCTTGCGGTGATTATCGCCAGATATTTGTCAATGGGAGAGACGGCTGTGGGGCTTATTGGAGTATTTGCAATACTGGGACATGACTTTTCCGTATTCTCACGTTTTAAGGGCGGCAAGGGGGTTGCCACAAGTCTTGGCGTGCTGTTGGTTTATAGTCCGGCTGTGGGGGCAGTGACGGCTGCGGTATGGCTTATTGCGCTGTCAATCTGGAAATATTCCTCGCTTTCGGCGCTTTTGGCCTTCCTGGTCGTTCCTGTGAATATTTATTTATTTGATTATTCGCCTGGCAAACTTATATATGGCTTAATAATCATGTTATTGATAGTCTATAAGCACAAGGACAACATAGAAAGATTAATCAGCGGCACAGAGCCCGGTATAAAAAAGAAATGACAATAGAAGAAGCGAAAAAAAGGCTCTGTCTTGCCCTCGATGTTGACAGCCTAAGCCATGCGATGAGATTAGTTGAGACGCTCAAAGACAGGGTAACGCTCTTTAAGATAGGGTTTCAGCTGTTTACAAAGGAAGGACCGGCGGCTGTGCTGGCGGTGAGAAGGCTTGGGGGCCGGGTATTTCTGGATTTGAAATATCACGACATCCCCAATACGGTAGCAAGTGCTGCGAAGGAGGCGGTAAACATGGGGGTGTATATGTTTAACGTCCATACATCCGGCGGCAGCGAGATGATGATGGCGGCAGTTGAAGGGGCAGCCGCACAAGCGGAGAAAAATCATGTTTCAACACCGGTAATACTTGGCGTCACTGTGCTGACAAGCCTAAACGACAAGATACTTGCTGACGAGCTTTGTGTCAATAATGCCCTATCTCATCATGTAACACACCTTGCGGCGCTGGCAAAGGCCGCCGGGCTTGACGGCGTTGTGGCCTCGCCAAGGGAGATAACGTCCATACGGCAGAGCTGCGGGCATGACTTTACGATTCTCACTCCGGGGGTAAGGCCGCCCTGGATTAAGGACGAGGACGACCAGAAGCGTACTGCTACTCCTGCAGAGGCAATGCGCCTCGGCGCTGATTATATCGTCGTAGGCCGCCCCATAATAAAGGCCGATGACCCGGCAGCCGCGGCAGATAATGTCCTTAGAGACATGGCCGGGTTGTAGCGTTTAAAAGGATAAGGCATTTCAAGATATTTCAGTGCCACATTGACTGGTCTTCTAAAAGCCTGCTTCAACTCCTTGCCATTTACTATCAGGCTTGACACACTTTCTTCTCCTTTTTTCAAATGCATTTATTGCCTTAAAAACTACGTATGACATGGCAGTGCAACAACAGGCTGTTACCTTTGTGTAACATCGGATGTTTCCTGATAACACTCGAAATATCTATTGACAAACAATCAGCATAACACTTAACTTCGACAGTCATAGGCAAATAAATCTTCGAAGACCCGCATAGAATG
>JAKOEO010000051.1 GCA_022321325.1 Candidatus Magnetominusculus sp. LBB02
CACACTGGCACCCTGCACACTGGCACCCTGCACACTGGCACCCTGCACACTGGCAGCCTGCACACTGGCAGCCTGCACAGGCACCCGGCCTTCAGGCAGCGCGGCGGCGGACGCGGCGGTTTAAAAATATCAACGCGCTGCCGTGATAAAGAATACTAAAGTGGGCGGAGTTTTATCAAGTGAATTTATATGAAATATGAACGGTTTTTTGCTTTAATAAACGCCGTGCGGCCTTTTAACATCTTACTAACAGGTATTTAACATAGCGTAATTAGCGGCAGAGTCGGCGCTTTGATCGCTGCCGCGCTAAATAATTGTTGACATTTAAGTATGAAAACGTTTATTTTATATATGGATAAGGATGTTATAGCGTATAAATGACGACATGAAAACGCTGTATAGAGGTAGCTGACAATGTTTGAGAAATTTACTGAAAGAGGAAGGAAGATAATAATATATGCCAAAGAAGAGGCTGAAAACAGGCAGAACGATTACCTTGGGACAGAACACATACTTCTTGCCATTATAAGGGACAAAGACGGCCTGCCGGTTGCTATTTTGAGGAAGATGGGCCTGTCCACCGAGCATATCAGAATTGAGGTAGAGCGCAACTTGCCTGCCGGGACAAATCTGCTGACATTCGGAGAGATACCATTTACGCCCCGCGCAAAGAAAGTCCTTGAGCTTTCCGTAGAGGAGGCACGTCTGCTTGGTCACAATTATATCGGAAGCGAGCACCTGCTTCTTGGGCTGATAAGGGAAGACGAGGGCATAGGAGGTAAGATTTTACGAAATCTTGGGGCGAATCTGCTTGGGGCGCGCCAGCTTACGATTAATCTTTCCATGCGTACTCAGGCCTTCACAAAGATGAAGAAAAATACCACTCCAGCCCTTAACGAATTTGGCAGAGACCTTACGGCAATGGCGCAGGAGGGAACGCTTGACCCCGTTATCGGCAGAGAGGACGAGGTTGAGAGAATCTTACAGATACTTGGCCGCAGGATTAAAAATAACCCGGCAATCATCGGAGAGCCTGGCGTAGGCAAGACCGCCATCGTCGAGGGCCTCGCTCAGAAAATAGCCTCCGGCGACATACCAGAAAATCTTGCCGGCAAGAGAATCATTGCCCTTGACCTTGGCGCCCTTATTGCGGGTACAAAGTACAGGGGACAGTTTGAAGAGCGGCTGAAGATAATTATGAAGGAGATAAAGCAGTCAGACAATGTCATTCTATTTGTTGACGAGCTTCATACGTTGATTGGCGCGGGGGCAGCCGAGGGTTCGGTAGATGCCTCAAGCATGTTAAAACCAGCGCTTTCAAGGGGCGAGATACAGTGTATCGGGGCTACTACTTCGTCGGAATTCAGGAAATATATCGAGAAGGACGGTGCGCTTGAGCGCAGATTTCAGCCGCTTTATGTTGAGCCGCCCACAGTTGAAGACACAATAAAGATACTGAACGGTCTTAGAAACAGATACGAAAGCCATCATGGCGTAAGTCTGTCCGATGACGCCCTGAGCTCAGCCGCGCGACTTTCTGACCTCTATATCTCCGACAGAAACCTGCCGGACAAGGCCATAGACGTTATTGACGAGACAGGCTCCCGGATTAAACTAAAGAGATTCACGCCTCCTATAGAACTTAAAGACATTGAGAAAGACCTCGGCAAGCTAAGCAAGGAAAAGACATTATTTCTCCGCCTTAATGATATCGAAAAGGCGGCCTCTATAAGGGGCGAAGAGGAAAAGCTAAAGCGCATCTATGACTCGATACAGAGAAAATGGCAGGAAAACCTGGCCAGCGATGTCCCTGTGGTTATCGAAGAGGATATAACGTATACGGTATCGAAGATGACCGGCATCCCGCTGTCGAGGCTTGAGGAGAAGGAGACCGAACGCCTGCTCCATATGGAAGCGGAGCTGCATAAGAGGGTTATCTCGCAAAACGAGGCTATAGGGGCAGTAAGCAGGGCGATAAGACGCTCCCGCGCCGGCATTAAAAGCAGAAAGAAACCCATTGGGACATTTTTCTTCTTAGGCCCTACGGGAGTAGGCAAGACAGAGTTGGCAAAGGCGCTGGCCGCGTTTCTCTTTAACGACGAGAAGGCGCTTATAAAGATTGACATGTCCGAGTACATGGAGAGATTCAACGTGTCAAAGCTGACAGGCGCCCCCCCCGGCTATGTCGGCTATGAAGAGGGTGGTCAGCTTACTGAGAAAGTCAGGAAGAAGCCGTATTCAGTCCTGCTCTTTGACGAGATAGAAAAGGCCCACCACGATGTCTTCAATGTCCTGCTTCAGATTCTTGATGAGGGCGTCGTTACTGACAATTACGGCAGAAAGGTGGACTTTAAAAATACGGTAATAATTATGACCTCAAATCTTGGCGCGAGAATTATCGAGAAATCAACGCCGCTTGGATTTGCAAGAAACGCAAAGTCCGATGTCTTTACCAAGATTAAGGACAACGTCATGGATGAGCTTAAAAAGACATTTAACCCTGAGTTTATCAACAGGGTTGACGACATCACCGTCTTTCATCCACTTGAAAAGCCCGACCTCTATGCAATCATTGATCTGCTGATAGAGGAGACGAACCTACAGCTTATTGACCATGATATTGCTATTGAGCTGTCTGACGAGGTCAGAGAATGGATTGTCGAGAAATACTATCAGCCGGCCTACGGGGCAAGGCCGATGAGGCGCGCTATACAGAAAGAGATTGATGACCCGCTGTCTGAAGACATACTAAGGGGCAGGTTTAGGGGCGTGCATACGGTGAAAATTGTCCTCAGGGACAATGCCCCTGTGTTTATCGGGGTTGAGGAGATGCAGTACATACCGGCGGGCGTAAATTAATATGAAAAATAAGTGGATACTGCTTCTTATTGCCGTATTTGCCGCCTCAGCCCTTATGATGAAGGCAGGCAGCTATCAGGGAAGGCAGCTAAATGCCAAAGCTGCCAGAGAGGGTCAGCAAGTGCCGATGTTTCATCTGGCAACGCTTGACGACAAGATTATCTCTGCACAGGATTACAGAGGCCGCGCAGTGATTCTTAATTTTTGGGCGACATGGTGCGCGTCCTGCGTGGCCGAGATGCCTTCGTTTCAGAGATTTTATGAAGCCAATAAGTCAAATCAATCGCTTGCGGTCATCACTGTCTTATACAAGGACGGCACTGACGAGGCCCTGAAGTTTATGAAGAAAAACAAATACGACTTGCCGGTTTTTATTGACGATAAAAGCGCCAATGCCCGCGCCTTTGGCCTTACCGGCGTTCCGGAGACTTTTTTCATAGACAAGAGCGGCGTTCTGTTTAAAAAGGTCTTAGGCCCTATCGAATGGGAATCTCCCGCAATAAAAGACCTGATCAACGAACTCATCTCTAAGGGGTAACCAATGCCCAGAAGGGCTGCCGCTAAAACTCTGACTGTAAAACCGTCGCCGTCCGGTCTGCGGGCGGATTCAGAGGATTCGCTGCTTTTTGCAGGCGTACTCTACACAGAGACATACCCGTATGAACTCTTCAGAGACCGCCTTGTTGAACTGTTTTGCCCTATCAGACTGGAGTCTGAGCCGCGTCCATGGGATTACTCAGAGTACTATAACAGAGAACTTGGCAGCCCCATTATGCGGCGTTTTATAATCTTCGATACGCTGATTCGCTCTGAGACCCTGCCAGATATAAAACTCAAGGCCATTGCGCTTGAGAAAAGCCTCTCGCTAAACGGCAGAAGGCGGTATAACATAGACCCTGGCTACATCACACTTTCAAAACTTGTGCTTGCAACAACGAAAAACTACTCGCATAGAATTCACCTTCGAGACGGAATATATGCCGAGGTAACGCTGCTTTATAGGGGTAGTTCATACGTGCCGAACTGCTTTACGTATCATGATTACAGCGAGACCGACTCAGTGGAGTTTTTTAAGCAGGGCAGGGCGCTCATTCATAACTCTACAGTAACGTCATATTGTCTCGGTGGATGACCTCGTCGGAGTATTTATAGCCGAGAATGCCTTCAATTTGTGAGGTCTTATGGCCGATTATCTTTGATAATTCAGAGTTGCCGTAATTTACAAGGCCCTTCGCAATTCGCTTACCGCCCTCTGAAACGCAATATACGGCGTCGCCGCGGTCAAAAACCCCGTTAATTGACCTAATCCCTGAGGGCAGGAGGCTCTTGCCGCCGGTAATAATCGCCCTGGCAGCGCCATCATCAAGGAACAGCCTGCCCTTAGAGCGTACGCCAATGGCAATCCAGCCCTTTCTTGCTCCATGAGTTTTCTGTTCGGCAATGAAACGCGTACCTAAAGCGCCGCCATCAAATAGCTTAGTCAAAATCCCATCGGCACTGCCGTTTACGATGTTTACCGCGACGCCCTCCGCCGTTGCCATCTTAGCCGCCGTCAGCTTTGAGGACATGCCGCCCGTACCGCACGTACTTGATGAGCCGCAGGCGGCTCTCTCTATATCTGGAGTGATTTCCCTGACGGTTGAAATAAGTTTGGCCGATTTGTTTAAGCAGGGGTCGGCGTCATAAAGGCCGTCCACATCGGAAAGAATGACAAGTCTGTCTGCACAGAGAAGTGCCGCCACAAGGGCGGCCAGCCGGTCATTGTCGCCGAATTTAAGCTCGTCTATCGAGACAGTGTCATTTTCGTTGATAATGGGGATGATGTGGAAATCAAGCAGGGTCTTCAGCGTGTTTCTTGCGTTGAGGTAGCGCCTCCTGTCAGAAAACACGTCCCTTGTGAGCAGCACCTGAGCCACCTTTTTATTGTAAGCGCCGAATGCCCTCTCATACGCCCAGACCAGGGAGCTTTGCCCTGCCGCCGCCGCTGCCTGTTTGATGTTAATGTCTCTGATAGGTCCTTCAATTCCCAGCTTACCGCGGCCTGCGGCAACTGCCCCGGACGATACGATTATAGCTTGATGGCCAGAGTGGCAGAGAGCGGATATGTCGCGGGCGAGGCGGTTAATAATTGTTTCGTTGAGGCCCTCCGGCGTGGTAATTATGCTGCTTCCAATTTTAATTACGATAGTTTCTACGGTAGTTTGCATGATTAAAGTTAAAGTGATTTAGTATATAGATTTTATTCTGTCGTATATTTCGTTTGGCTTAATCATGGCGCCGCCCGGCCTGCCATAAAACAACACCTCGGCCTTGCCGTTGATGGCAAGCCTTACGTCTTCTATCATCTGGCCGGAGTTAAGCTCCACAACAAGGACTTTCTTTTTGCCCTGGCTGACAAGCTGAATGAGTGCCTCATCGGGATATGGAAAGAGGGTTATGGGTCTGAAAAGCCCGACCTTATAACCTTCGCGCCTGAGGGCAGTAACGGCGGAGTAGCTGATACGCGCGGCAGAGCCAAATGAGACCACTATAACCTCGGCGTCCTCTGTGTCAACCGACTCTGAGCGCTGTTCATTTCGTCTCATCTGATCATATTTAGCCTGCATCTTGAGATTGAAGTTTTCAAGCTCATTTTCGCCCATGTACAGGGTCTTGATAACATTTGGCTGCCTGTTGAGACAGCCGGTCAACGCCCATGTCTTTTTAGGAAGTTCAGGCATTACATGATGATTTGGCGTGAAAGGCTCCATCATCTGGCCAAGAATACCGTCAGCGAGAATGAGTACAGGGTTTCTGTACTGGTCAGCCTTGTCAAAGGCGAGCATTGTGAGGTCCCACATCTCCTGAACATTATGGGGGGCAAGCACAAGAAGCCTGTAGTCGCCGTGGCCGCCGCCCTTGACGGCCTGAAAGTAATCGGCCTGAGAGCCGGAGATATTGCCAAGCCCCGGGCCTCCGCGCTGGATATTTACTATCAGGGCGGGAAGTTCCGCCCCGGCAAGAAAGGACAATCCCTCCTGTTTCAGGCTGATACCGGGGGATGAGGACGATGTCATTGCCCGCACTCCGGCAGCAGCCGCGCCATATACCATATTGATGGCGGCGATTTCGCTCTCTGCCTGTATGAATATGCCGTTTACGTCAGGCATTCGCTCGGACATATACTCTGGTATCTCGTTTTGCGGCGTTATCGGATATCCCGCATAGAAGCGGCAGCCGGCCTCAATTGCCGCCTCGGCAATTGCCTCGTTGCCCTTCATCAACACCTTGGACAATGGAGTCTGCTTTTTAATAGCCCTATTCCCTCAATTTAAAAGTTGCCGACTAATCCCAAGCTTAGCCGTCACGGAATTATAACATAGCGTCAGCCATAGCCGCAACTTTTTAGTTAACTAAAATTATTTTTACAGTAGAATTTGTCAGTGCGGTATCTGTATAATATGATATGACTTGCGAGATGCCTGACAATAATAACAGGGGAAGTAACAACGGGGGAAGTAACGGGGGGGGTGCTATAACGCGCTATGACGCCTCCGCGTGGATAATAATTGTTTTTTTGCTCTTTATGGTGTTGAAGCTGCATTTGCTTTCGGCCTTTTTGAGCGGTCTTTTGGTGTTTGAGCTCATACATTCGCTGTCCTGTAAGATAAAGGTCAGGGGCATTACCAGCCATGCCGCAAGAATGATTGTTATAGTGCTGCTTGGGGTTGTGATTGTGACGATTGTTTTTTTTGCGGTCATGGGCGCAACCGGTTTTTTAAGGGGCAGTGCAGGCAATTATCCCGCCTTGCTTCAGGAGATGGCCTATATCATCGACAACTCTTTGAGTTCTCTGCCCAAGTGGCTGGTCAAATACATACCGACAGACGCCGAGGGCGTTAAGAACGCCGTTGCCGAGCTGTTGCGAAAACACGCGGTTGAGCTGCAGACCGCCGGTAAGAACGCGGCAAGGGCATTTGCCCATATCCTCATTGGAATGGTCATGGGGGTGCTTGTTGCCCTTAATGAAATAAATGGCGAGGTGGAGTATGGGCCTCTGGCTAAATCGCTTTTAGCAAGCGTCTCGAAGATCTCGTTATCCTTCAGGCGCGTTGTATTTGCCCAGCTTCGCATCTCGGCCATTAACACGTCTTTAGCTGCGCTATATCTTGCCGTGGTGCTGCCGCTGTTTGCCGTACAGTTGCCGTTAATCAAGACCATGATAATCATTACATTTCTTGTTGGTCTCTTGCCGATTATTGGAAATCTGGTTTCAAACACGGTAATTATTGTTGTGAGCCTGAGCTATTCGTTTAACATAGCTGTTGCGTCAATGGCGTTTCTGGTTATAGTTCATAAGCTGGAGTATTTTTTAAACGCCAAAATTGTGGGCACACACACAAAATCAAAGACATGGGAGATACTGCTTTCGATGTTGGCGATGGAGGCAGCCTTTGGCCTCTCAGGCGTCATAGCCGCCCCAATATACTACGCATATCTTAAAGAAGAACTTATGGAAAAGAAACTTATCTGATAGCATCATCCCGCCGCCTGTGAATGTGTTATTGCAAGACCTGACCCCTTTTTTGACAAACCTATAAGGTTGATAGTAGAATATAGTCATGGAAACGCTCACACTTGAACGAGACTTAGACTTAACGGAGATAATCAACGGGGAGGAAGTTGTGTCGCCAAGCCCTTTTAGTAAACATCAGAAAATAGTAAGAAGTCTTAACAGAGTGATAGACCGCCATGTTGAGGCCAACGGGCTGGGAGAGTTATACTTCTCTCCACTTGACGTAATCCTTGAGGAAGGCTTAAACAGGCTTCAGCCTGACATACTGTTTATCAGGAAAAATAACACGTCAATCATTCAGGATTGGATACGAGGCGTGCCGGATATGGTGTGTGAGATAGTTTCACAGGGGTCGTTCCGATGGGATACCAATATTAAAAAGGAGATATACGAGAAATACAGCGTACCGGAATATTGGATAATCATACCGGAGCTTAAAATATTCGAAGTCTTTACTATTGAGGAAGGCAAGTACAAGCTCTACTCATATGCCGAAGGTGAGGGCGCGGTTACGTCCAAGGTCATAGAAGGACTGCAAGTCAATATCAAAGACATCTTCGAGGTCTGAACTCTTTATAACATTTGCGCCCTGCAATCGTTTTGTCTGATGCTGCCCTCACACGCCCTAAGTAAATACGGAGGTTTACAGGCTGTTGTACTGAAACATTGGACAGGATGGGACATTTTATCTATTTAGGCATTCAAAAAAATTGATCGCATTATGCTAAACTTAGTAATTAACAGAAACAAGGGATATTAAAGTGAAAATTGGATTGCAGACATGGGGCAGTGAGGGTGACGTTCGACCATTCACCGCTTTGGCGGCGGGATTGGTGAAGGCAGGGCACGAGGTGACGCTTCTCGTCACAGATAATGCAGGTAGGGATTACAACGGAGTTGCTCAACGGTTTGGATTTCGGCTGGTAGATGTGCGAAATCCCGATTTGCCGTCGTCAGAGCAGATTGAGAAAATCTGGCGAAAAATCATCAAGGTCGGAAATCCCGTTCAACAATCGGAACTGATTATGAAGCATGGCTTTGATCCCGCGATGGAGGCTATGTTCGCCGCCGCCACAAATTTGTGTGCATCAAATGACGCTGTCGTGGGTCATTTCTTCGTTTTCCCTCTTCGTGTTGCAGCGGAAAAGGCTGGCATTCCTATGGCTACACTCAATATCGTCCACAATTGTCTGCCCTCATCACAGATTTGCCCTCCTGGCCTTCCTAACCTCGGAAGATGGGCTTATCATTCAGAATGGAGACTGGTACAGAGGATGGTTAACAAAATATTTCTGCCTAGGGTCAACGCTCTTCGCAGCAGGGAAGGGCTGCTTCCAAATCAGGACATAATGACCCAAACTTGGGCATCGGAAAGGCTCAACCTTATTGCTGTAAGTCCAAGCATTTGCGAAAAGCCTGACGACTGGGACGCTAATCACATTGTGTGTGGTTTCCTAAATCCCCCTGACGACCTACAAGTGGATGAATATCCCAACGGCTTGAATGAGTTTATAGCTGCCGATGAGCCTCCTATCTACTTCACATTTGGAAGTATGATGTTGCATAGCCTGGACTACATAAGGGAAACATTAGAGATATGGATGTCAGCAGTGTGTAGTGTTGGATGTCGCGCTGTCTTTCAGGTTCCATGGGATGACCTTTCTGCATTTGATTCCGATGACCAGGTCTTCATGGTGCAACAGTTGCCATACAAATCAATATTCCCACGGTGCGCCATTATTATCCATCACGGTGGGGCTGGAACGACACAGTCCACTCTTCTATCAGGTCGTCCATCTGTCGTAGTGGCCCATATGGCTGATCAGTTTTTCTGGGGTTCGGAACTTGAAAGGCTTGCCGTGGCGGGGCCAACACAAAAGCGCAAGGGACTTTCTTCAAGGCAACTGGCGAAGTCTATTGAAAAGGTTCTGGCATCGCCTGATATGGCAAAAAGGGCAACAGCCATCGGGGCGGCAATGGCTCAGGAAAACGGCGTGGAGGCTGCTGTCAGATTTATAGAAACCCGTCTCGGTTGAAAGCGTATCAAGATTAGCTATTCCCTGCAAATACCGCCGACGTTACCATTTGGTGTGCCGCTCTGGCACAAGCATGTCCAACCCTATTTGACGGCGCTATAAGTGTCAGCATCATCTCTGTCTCATTCATTTATGCGGCTATCTTTTTCAATCGGCTGGTCTTTCGACATACATAAAATTTGACAAACATTTCTTGTTTATGATTCAATAGAGAACCTTTAATGGCAGCCCAGTGAGACTGTAAGGAGATTATGATAAGACGGCAGTTGCTTGACGAACACGACATCGCACGTATACTTTCCCGTATGGCTCATGAGATTATCGAGAGAAACCATGGCTGCGAAGGCGTCTGCATTGTGGGGATTCACCGCGCCGGGGTGTATGTCGCCAAGCGTTTGGTGGACAAAATTCGGCTCATAGAAGGCGTGGATGTTGCCGTTGCCTCCTTGGATATCTCGTTTTATAGGGACGACCTTAACCGCAGAAAGAGTCATCCTGTCGTAAGAAAGACCGAGATGCCTATAGATATTAACGACAAAAAGATTATCCTTGTTGACGACGTACTCTTCACGGGCAGGACTATCAGGGCAGCTATGGACGCCCTTAACGACTTTGGAAGGCCGTCAGAGATTCAACTGGCAGTGCTGATTGACAGAGGACACAGGGAATTGCCGATTCGGGCCGACTATGTGGGGAAGAATATTCCTACGTCAAGGTCTGAAAATATTAAAGTAATGCTTAAAGAAGACGCCGACGCTGACATGGTGCTCGTTATCAGAGAAGGCGATGACTGAGATACCGCGCTGATGGAAAAAGACCTGCTGGATATCAAAAGCGCCACAGCGGCTGATATTGAGCTGATACTCAATACCGCATCGTCATTTAAGGATGTTCTATCGAGGGATATTAAGAAGGTCCCCACGCTGAGGGGCAAGACTGCCGTCAATCTCTTCTTTGAACCTTCTACAAGGACAAAGACATCGTTTGAGCTGGCAGAGAAGCGTCTCAGCACAGATGTGGTCAACTTTGTGGTGCCGACGAGTTCCGTTGCAAAGGGGGAGACGCTTTACGACACGATTAAGACAATTGAGTCCTATGGCATAGATTTTATCATTATCAGGCACCAGTGCTCAGGCGTGCCGCATTTCATATCGAAGATTTCAAATGCCTCGGTCATAAATGCCGGTGACGGCATAAACGAACACCCAACGCAGGCCCTGCTTGACGCCTTCACGATAAAAGAACAGAAGGGTCGCATAGCCGGCCTTAAAATAGCGATTGTAGGGGATATTTTACATAGCAGGGTGGCGAAGTCCAATATTTATTGCCTGAAAAAACTTGGGGCAAAGATCAGATTAATCGCTCCACATACGCTAATCCCCGCCGGCATAGAACACGATGTGGCCGAGATTTACCACGATGTTGAATCTGGAATAGCCGGAATGGACGTCATCATGGCGCTTCGCATACAACAGGAGAGACAGTCGGGCGGTTTTTTCTCATCAACAGACGAGTATTTTAAGTTTTGGGGGCTGACACTCAAAAGGCTTGGCAAGGCCAGTCCAGATGTAATCGTCATGCACCCCGGGCCAATGAACCGCGGCGTTGAGATAGCGTCTGACGCCGCAGACAGCAGGCACTCGGTAATTAATTCACAGGTTACAAATGGTCTTGCAGTCAGAATGGCAGTCCTCTATCTTTTGGACAATGCAAGGCCGAAGGGATTTCAAATCAGCGATTAAGATTATGAGGTGTAACATATGGAATTAATTATAAAAAACGGCCATATCATTGACCCTTCGCAGGGCATGGATTTAATCGGCGACATTTATATCAGAGACGGTCTGATTTCTAAAGTCGGCCAGGGCGAAAAGGACGAGGGCGGCGTACAGGTTATAGACGCCACAGGGCTTTATGTCTTTCCCGGACTTATTGACATGCACACGCACTTGAGAGAACCTGGTTTTGAGTACAAGGAAACCATAAAAAGCGGCACGCGCGCCGCCGTAAAGGGCGGTTTCACAAGCGTCTGCTGTATGCCAAACACAAAGCCCGTAAACGACAACGAGACTGTAACTGAGTTTATTGTCATAAAGGCCAAGTCCGAGGGGTTCTGTAACGTATTTCCAATAGGTGCGATAACAAAAAGGCAGGAGGGAAAGGAGCTTGCCGAGATGGGCATGATGAGAGACGCCGGTGCGGTAGCCTTTTCAGACGATGGCTGGCCGGTGATGGATTCGCTTATGATGCGCCGTGCGCTTGAATATTCCACGGTGTTTAAGGCACCCGTGATTTCTCATGCCGAGGACTTATCGCTCTCAAACGACGGCGTGATGAACGAAGGATATCTCTCCACAACGCTGGGGCTTAGGGGGATACCGGCGCAATCTGAGGTCATAGCGATAAAAAGAGACATTGAGCTTGCCGGCCTTACAGGCGGGCGGCTTCACATAGCCCATGTCTCAACGGCGGGCGGGGTAATGGCCATAAGAGAGGCCAAGAGCCGCGGGATTTTGGTTACGGCAGAGACATGTCCACATTATCTTCACCTGACAGAGGAGGCGGCCAATGGCTACAACACCGCCGCGAAGGTAAACCCGCCGCTTAGAACCCAAAAAGATGTTGAGGCCGTCAGAGAGGGCCTTATTGACGGCACTATAGATGTAATCGCCACAGACCACGCCCCTCATCACAGGGACGACAAACTCTGCGAATTTGACAGGGCGGCCTTTGGCATATCCGGGCTTGAAATCGCTTTTTCATTATCCTACGCTCTGGTTAAAGAGGGTCTTTTGCCGCTTAGTAAATTAATCGAAAAGATGACGATAAGACCGGCACAAGTCTTAAACATCAATAAAGGTACGTTAAGAGAAGGCGCAGACGCAGACATTGCCATAGTAAACTTAGACAAAGAATTCGTTGTTGATACAGAGAAATTTGTATCTAAGGGCAAGAATACGCCCTTTCATGGCCGACATTTAAGCGGCCTGCCGGTTATAACAATATGTCAGGGAAACATTAGGTATAACTTTAATAATGACATCATAATGGATGGAATATGAAGACAAGGGCGGTATTGGTTTTAGAAAACGGGCTGGTTTTTGAGGGTGAGTCATTCGGAGCGGAAGGGCAGACGATAGGCGAGGTGGTATTTAACACCTCTATGGCCGGTTATCAGGAGATATTGACCGACCCTTCGTATAAGGGGCAGATTGTGGCGATGACATATACGCAGATTGGAAACTACGGCGTCAACCACGAAGACATCGAATCTGCTAAGGGACTACCTAAGGTCGAGGGGTTTATTGTGAAGGAGTATCTGAACTATCCCAGCAACTTCAGGTCAGAAGAATCATTAGGGCATTATCTGAAAAAGCATGGCATCGTGGGCATTCAAGGGATAGACACGCGCGCCCTTACTGCGTGTCTCAGAGACAATGGCTCGATGATGGGAGTCATCTCTACAGACAGCCGCTATACGCCGCAAATGTTGTTTGACATGGTCAGAGGGCATTGTGGAATCGGCGGGATTGACTTGGTGAAAGAGGTTACGACGGAGAGTTCGTATCAGTGGCCTGCCGAACAGAAGGTCTGGGGATATGAGGAAAGCGCCCCCAATGTCAGGCCCATTCATCATGAAAAATTGAAGATAGTGGCCTATGATTTTGGCATTAAGCTCAACATATTGAGAAACCTTGCCTCTGAGGGGTTTGATGTAACCGTAGTGCCTGCAGCAACAAGCAGCGCCGAGGCGCTTGAAATCAATCCCGATGGGATTTTTCTTAGTAACGGCCCAGGCGACCCTGAGGCGGTCTCCTATGCGATTGAAAACGTAAGGCAGCTCATAGGCAAGAAACCAATTTTTGGGATTTGTCTGGGGCATCAGATATTAGGATTAGCCCTGAATGGGCGGACGTATAAATTAAAATTCGGACATCACGGCGGCAATCACCCGGTTAAAGACCTCACAACGGGAAAGGTGGAGATAACCGCGCAAAATCACAACTACTGCGTGGATATTGAATCTCTGAAGGGGCAGGTTGTCCAGACGCACGCTAACCTATATGATGGCACGCCGGAGGGGATGAGGCATGTGGAGCTGCCTATATTCTCTGTTCAGTACCACCCTGAGGCGGCCCCCGGGCCAAATGATTCAAATTACTTATTCAGGAGATTTAAGGCAATGATAACAGGAGGAAGGTATGAAGATTAACATAAGCGGCATTAAGGAAGGCCAGATGGTTGAGGTCTTAAACGGGAAAGACACTGTATTGATAGCCAATGTTGGCGGCAGTTTTTACGCTATAGGCGGCGTGTGCCCGCATATGAGATGCCATCTTAAAAATGGCGCGCTAAAGGGCATAACGGTAATATGCCCGTGCCACGGGTCATCGTTTGACGTAACTACGGGCAAGATGGTGTCATGGGTTTCGTCCATGTCAAAAGACCTTGCAAGGTTTTCAAGATATATCGGCTGGGCAAGGGATCTAAAGACATACAGAGTACGCGTAGAGGGCGATTCTCTGGAGCTTTCTTAATGGATATTAAGGGCGGCGTTCTATATGAAAAACGTAAATGGACGCTCACTGACCTCCTGCCTGCTAAGGCTGCCGGCTCTGCCCCTGAGACAGATAAGATAGTCGGGGAGATAAAATCGCTGGCCTCTGAGATTGTCTCGTACAGACAGGTATTGAAGGCTGACATGCCGACCAGCGAATTTAGCGCATTTCTTCATCTGATAGAGAAATTTACGGCTGTCTCAGGCCGTCTTACCGCGTATAGTCAGCTGTGGTTTTCTGAGGATACGCAGAGCCAGGCCGCCCTTACGTTTATGGCAGCCGTTGAGCAGCTCTTGACAGATATGTATAATGAGACGCTGTTCTGGGGCTTGTGGTGGAAGTCCATAGGGGATGAGGACGCCGCACGGCTGATGGACGGTGCCGGTGATTTAAAGTATTATCTTGAGCGTGAGCGCGCTTTTAAGAAACACATTCTGACAGAGCCTGAAGAGAAGATAATCAACGTCAAAGACATAAACGGTATAAACGCGGTCGTAACGCTCTATGACATGATGACAAGCAAGTACATGTTTGAGCTTGACCCGGACGGCAAGGGCAAAAAGCCCTATACGCGCGACTCCCTGATGGCCTACGCCCACCATTCAAACGCCGCGGTGCGTGAGGCCGCGTATAAGGAACTATTCAGAGTATATCGCGCAGATGAGATAGTGCTGTCGCAGATGTACGCCTACAGGGTACGCGACTGGGCGTCTGAGCATATCAGGATAAGAAATCACACATCGGCCATTGCGGTACGCAATCTCTCAAACGATATACCTGATGCGGTGGTGGAGACGCTTCTAAATGTATGCGTGGATGAATCCCATGTGTTTCAGAGGTATTTTGCAATAAAGAGCAAATTGCTTTCACTTCCCAAACTCAGGCGATATGACATATATGCCTCTGTTGGGCGCGGTGATGAGCGGCTCATACCCTACGGCATGGCGGTTGAGATGGTGCTCGATAGTTTTAATAAATTTTCGCCGTTGGTTGGGGCTATGGCAAAGAGGGTTTTGGACGAGGGGCATATTGACGCAGAGGACAGGGCTAACAAGAGAACCGGGGCGTTTTGTTATGGAGTACTTCCTGAGATGACGCCGTGGGTATTAATGAACTATACGGGAAGGCCGAGGCAGGTGGCAACGCTTGCCCATGAGCTGGGACACGCGGTTCACGCTATGGCCGCTGCCGGGCATTCGGTGTTGACGTTTCACGCGCCCTTGCCGCTGGCCGAGACGGCCTCGGTGTTTTCAGAGATGCTGCTTACCGAGCGAATGCTGAATGAAGAGGAAAATCCAGAGGCACGGCGCACACTTATCTGTGCCGCCCTTGACGATATATATGCCACGGTGCTGCGTCAGGCGTATTTTGTCTTGTTTGAGCGTCAGGCGCATAGCTCCCTTGCCGGGGGCGCTAACCCAGCGGAGTTGAACGCCTTGTACTTAGAGCTTATGAGTAGACAGTTTGGCGGGGCAGTTGATTTATCGGATGATTTTCAGTATGAGTGGCTTGCGATACCGCACATATTTCACGCGCCGTTTTACTGTTATGCCTATAGTTTTGGCGAGCTTTTGTCGCTGTCTTTATATAATAGGTACAAGGAAGAGGGCAGGGGGTTTGTTGATAAATTACTGAAAATCCTGTCATACGGCGGGTCGGCCTCGCCAGAGAGGATATTGAAAGAGGCGGGGATAGATATAACTGACGCGGGGTTTTGGCATGGCGGTTTTCGCGTAATAGACGGGTTTATAGATAAACTGGTATAATAGAACTCACACACATCGGGAGGTACATAATATGTCGGAGCGACTCAAGTATCGTCCGTTTGAAGCGCTTAAAGATATTTCCATCAAACAAGTAAAGACGCCCGCCTCGGTAGTTGATGACTGTGATTATTTCTCTATGGCGATGGCGCGTGTGAGGGAGATAAAGGAGTTCAGGGAGATACCGTATTCTGCACCCTCGTTGTCTGTGCCAACACAAAGGCCGTCAAATAATGTCGAGGACGCAGAGGCGCTGACAGAAATCGTAATGGGAAGAAGTCCTGTCGAGATCTGTCACACTCAGGAGTACGTAGAGTGGGCGGCAGCTGGTCGTGGTCAAACGCGCAATCTTGCCGCAAGAAAGGATCTGCTGCTGAGACTGCACAAGGGGGAGTTTGCCGTTCAGGACTATTTAGACTTACATGGGTTTACGCTTGAGGAGGCGGAGCTGCTTATAAACGACTTCATAACAGAATCAGTAAGACGGCGGCTGCGGTGTGTGAAGATAATTCACGGCAGGGGGCTGCGTTCACCAGCGGGGCCGGTATTAAAAGAGGCGCTGATGCGCTGGCTGACGGGAAGAATGAGAAAACACGTAAGTGCGTTTACAACAGCGCGAGGATGTGACGGCGGCCTTGGGGCGGTCTATGTGTTGTTGAAATAATGGGCGATAGGAAAAAGAAATAGTGCTGACAAGACTAAAGGTATCAGGCTTTAAGAATCTTGTAGATGTAGATATAAGTTTCGGCCCGTTTACGTGCATAGCCGGAGCAAACGGCACAGGGAAATCAAATCTATTTGACGCGATACGATTTCTAAGCGCATTATCAGAGAAACCCTTCAGAGAAGCCGCAATGTCAGTACGCGGCAATAATGGCACGCCCTCAGCGATTAAAAATCTGTTTAATAGGCATGGGGTACATACCGACAATATAATGACATTTGAAGCAGAAATGATTATCCCGAAAAAAGGTATAGACGATATAGGGCGGCAAGTAGAAGCAAGTAATACATTTCTTAGATATTCACTTGACCTTGTTTTTAATGAAGCTAAAGGCGGTTTAGAATTGCTGAAAGAAAAGCTTATTCCTATAAAACTTGGTGATGATTCCAAGTACCTCCATTTCCATCATGAAAAAATATGGCTTGATTCTATAATCAAAGAAAATGGAATCAAGCCGATCATTTCGACTGTAGAAAAAGATAATTATGTTTTCATAACAACTCATCACAATAGGAATTCTAAAATTGGGACTCCTGCTAAGGATTTACCTAGAACTGTGCTATCTTCTGGAGTGTTTCAAGATGAAAGTATCGACGACCGTTACTCGGCAATAATGGCAAAAAAAGAAATGCTCTCGTGGAGATTACTGCTACTTGATCCTATGGCTCTTCGAGAGCCTGATGACTTTGGTGTGCCAACGCAATTAGGGTCAGACGGTTCTCATCTCCCATCAACGTTATACAATCTATTGAAAGCAAACGGGAACGATGAGTCACGGGTTTATCAGGAGATCGCCAACCGGCTTTCAGAACTTATAGACGATGTATCTGAAATAAGCGTTGATAGGGATGATAACCGTGAGCTAATGACGCTTGAGCTTACTGACCGTAACGGTACAAAATACGCTGCCCGTGATTTGTCTGATGGGACGCTGCGCTTTTTGGCGGCTGCTACAATTGAGGCAGATGAGCAAATGGAAGGGCTTATATGCATGGAAGAGCCTGAAAATGGTATTCACCCCGCCCGGATACCCGCGATGATTAAGCTGCTTAAATTTATAGCCGTTGACGCAGAGCTGCCCGTAGAAGAGGGTAACCCGCTTCGTCAGGTCATCATTAATACCCATTCACCGGCGGTTGTCGCCCAAGTGCCTGATGACAGCCTTATAGTTGCCGAACTTAGAGAGACGATTAGAAATAAGAGGCGTTTTAAGGCTGCATGTTTTAGCTGGCTGCCTGATACGTGGAGAGTAAAACATCAGCCGTCAGTGAGAGTTGTGAACAAGGGGACAATCCTTTCATATCTTAATCCAGTGCCCTATGAAGATGACTCTGCAGAGCGACGTGTAATCGATAGAGAAGACCTCAAGAAATACCGACCTTCCTATCCAGATGATTAATGGTGAAAGAAGTTACTTATACACTGCTTGCAGATGGCAGCTCAGACAGAAGGCTTATTCCAATGCTTACATGGCTTTTACGGCAACATTACCTTGACATAGCAATTAAAGACCAATGGGCTGATTTAAGCAACATGCCAAAACAGAACTCATTAGAGAAAAAAATAGAAATGGCTATGGAACAATATCCAAGTCATATTCTCTTTATACACCGCGATGCAGAGCGCATTACGCATAAGGATAGAGTGGCAGAGATTCGCCGAGCGATAGAGAAGATTCATAAACAATATCAAGGGCGTCTAACCGTATGCGTCGTGCCGGTACGAATGCAGGAGGCATGGCTTTTGATTGACGGCAAGGCAATACGTACAGCGGCAGATAACGCAAATGGGACGGTTGACATCAAGCTTCCAAGGATAAACGAATTGGAAACTATACAAGATCCGAAGGCTGAGCTGCAACGGCTCTTAATAGAAGCATGTGAAATTGCAGGTGGTCGGAAGTTGAAAAAATTTAAATCAAGTATTTCAAAAAGAAAATACAGGGTTGCTGAAAATATAGCAGACTTCTCACCGTTAAGGGAATTACCGGCATTTCAATCACTCGAAAATGAATTGAAGGAAGTATTACGCGAAATGAAACTGGCTTGATACAGGGAAGGTTATCGCGCGAGCGGGTTAATTTCTTATGATGCGGCATATGGACTGCAAGTCTGCCGCCTATCAATGTGCTTGATGTGCGTCATTGACTGATCATCCTTTCAGTATAAAACATATCTTAATCAAAGAGTTTGTGATTATTATGTGCATAATATATTGTAATAAACATAACTAATGGTCTTTGTATAGAATCTAGCGGTGAGGGAAAATGTAATAACATTGGGCAGATACGGTGACGTAGTTCTACGCAATGATTTTAAGCCATACATTCATAATGAGTAAATGTTATGCTTGGCAGATGTATTCTTTACTTGATCTATTTAGTAAATATATGTTAATGTATATTGTATGGATAGAGAGCAAATACTTTAGAAGGGAGATAAATGTATCTTCGTAAGGTAGAAGTTGAGAACTTTCGGTTGCTTCAGAATGTAACACTTAATCTTGAAGCTAAAACTGAAGACCGTTCAGAAGAAAATCCGAGTCGAACGACAGTGATTGTCGGGCGCAATAACAGCGGCAAGACTTCACTGACAGAGTTATTTCGTCGTTTATTAGAAGACAAGCAACCATCTTTCATTCTCGCAGATTTTTCTCTTTCGACCCATGATAATTTTATGAAGGCATATAAATTATATCAAGATATGGAAAAAGAGACGGATCAGAAGGTTAAAGAAGAAAAGAAGAAGGATATTCTGAATCAGCTTCCTTCTATAAAGGTCAGGTTAACCATACAATATGGGGATTATGACTATGGCCCGCTCAGTGAGTTTATTATTGATCTTAATGACGATTGTAAAGAAACACAAATTGAAATAAGTTATCAATTGCATGATGACAAGATTAACTATTTTTTTAGTGAAATAGATAACACAGATATACCGGAAAAGTTTTATCGAACCATTGATAAACGTATTAGTGAGTGCTATAAGTCATCAATGAAAGCAGTTGATCCAAACGATGAAAGTAATCAAAAGAAACTCGAATCGTTAAAACCAGATAAACTATTTAATGGCGGATTTATTAATGCTCAACGTGGAATAGTTGATGTAACCAATAAGGACATTAATCAGCTTGGTTCAATATTTGGGGCTATACTTAAATCTGTTAAGTCAGACCCGAATGATACTAAAGATAAAGATATGGTTCGTGGTCTTGAAATAGAGATTGAAAAAGTAGAGGATACAATTAATTCAGAATTTAAAGAAAGATTGAAAACAATCATCCCAAACTTTAAATTGTTTGGTTATCCTGGTCTTGATGATCCCAATATTATAACTGATACAAGACTTAATGTTGAAAGCCTTATGAAAAGTAATACAAAAATTATCTATGATAGCATTTATGGAAGTAACTTGCCTGAGACATACAGCGGAATGGGAGTAAGAAATCTCATATTTATTTTGCTTAAACTGTTCGAGTTTTTCAGTAAATATAAATCAAGCGAAACTGTACCCTGCGTTAATCTTATCTTTATCGAAGAGCCTGAGGCGCATCTTCACCCGCAAATGCAGGAGGTATTTATCAATCAGTTAGATAAAATATGTGATGAATTTGCCAATAAATACAATAATAAAATCCCATGGCCGGTACAGTTTATTATAACGACTCACTCGTCACACCTTGCAAATCAAGCCAGCTTTGAATCAATAAGATATTTTCACACGACCAAGAAGCCCTCAATCACGCAAATAAAAGATTTGAGACATGGTTTGTCAAACCCAGAAAATAATTTGGAAAAAGATAGGGGATTCCTTCATAAATATATGACGCTGACCCGTTGTGATCTATATTTTGCTGACAAGACTGTGCTGATAGAAGGGATAACCGAACGTCTGCTGCTTCGGAAAATGATACAAATGATTGAAAGTGAAAACTTTGCCGATTCACCTTTGTCAAGTCAATATTATTCTATAGTTGAGGTTGGCGGCTTTTACGCTCATCTTTTCATGAACTTGTTGGATTTTCTTGAACTACCGGCGTTGATAATAACAGATATTGATTCAATAAAAGAAGAAAATGGTGAATTGTGTCAGGTGTCTGAGGGTAAATACACGGCAAATCCAACTATAAAGAAATGGTTTGATAATAATGACATTACACCGGAAGAATTAATCAAGAAGAGTACAAGTGAAAAGATATTAAGTAATGGTATTCACTGTATAGCCTATCAGGTGCCAGAAGAGAGTGGGGGCATATGTGGCCGGAGTTTTGAGGAAGCATTCATTCTGGCAAATCCGCAGTTGAAGTTAACTAAGGATGAGACTGCTTATGAAAGGGCAAAGAAAATCAGAAAAAAATCAGATTTTGCTCTGAAATATTTGATAGAAGAAAACAGTTGGAATGTCCCCCGATATATAAAAGAAGGACTTCATTGGTTTGTTAAAGTCACGCGAGCTAATCTTAAATTGCCACCATTCTCTGCTGAATCGGCACAGCCAAAGGATTGATGCAGTGCCTGACAATCCATCTCAAGCAGCAGCTCAAGAAGCATTAACAGAGATTTACGAGTGTATTACTGAACAAAAGAGTTTTATTGTTGAGGCTGGTGCCGGTGCCGGTAAGACCCGCTCATTAGTTGAAGCCTTGAGGTGCGTGCTCGAAAATAGGGGTAAAGAACTTCTGGCCAACTGTCAGCAAGTGGCTTGTATTAGTTATACAAATGTTGCCAGCGATGAAATAGCATCCAGAATAGATAGCAATCCGGCCATACATTCTTCCACTATCCATTCTTTTTGTTGGCTTACGATCAAAGACTATCAGCATGCTCTACGTAAAGTGCTGCCTATAGATGCGGAACAATGGGTAAAGAAATTGAATGAAGCTGGCATTAACGATGGAGTTGGGATGCGAAAAATTACTTATGATAAGACTGGATACAGATCTATTGATAATACTACTATCACGCTTCACCATAACGATGTATTAGAGCTTACCGTTAAATTGATTGAAAATTATCCTAAGTTTCGTAAATTATTCAGTGACCGCTATCCTGTGATATTCATTGACGAATATCAGGATACCAATAAGGCTTTCGTAGATGCCCTGATAAAACATTTTCTTAAGAGCGGCGACAAACCAGAAAAGGGGCTGTTATTGGGTTTTTTTGGCGATTCATGGCAAAAGATTTATGATAATGATGTTTGCGGTGCTATTAATCATCCATCCCTTGAGCGCATCTCTTTGAGGTCAAATTTCCGTTCAGCTCCTGTAATTATTAATATATTAAACAAAATGAGGGATGACCTTAAGCAGGAAACAGCCAATCCAGAGGCGGATGGATTCGCTGCCGTTTACCATACAAATGATTGGACAAATGGTAAAAGACGAGAGAGCACTCATTGGAAAGGCGATTTGCCTGCAGATGATGCCAATTCATATCTTGAACATTTAATGGAGATGCTAAGATCAGATGGTTGGGATTTTGCTCCTGATAAGACGAAGATTCTAATGTTAACCCATAGAGTTTTAGCAAAGAAACAAGGTTACGATAATATTGCAAATATTTTTCGATATAGTGAATCATATATTGGAAAGAAAGACCCTCATATTTCTTTTCTCATAGATATGGTTGATTCTGTTCGTACAGCATATGAAAATAAGAAATATGGTGTGATGTTTGAAATTTTAGGAAGTCGGCCTTTCCTTAAATCAATAGATGATAAAATGAAATGGCGCGGGTTTATGGATAAATTGCTTGAACTATGCAACGAAGATACAATCGGCGATATAATTGAACATATAAAATCGAAAGAATATATAAGGCTGCCTGAATCAGTTCAAAGCAGAGAAGATAAGCTAAAACAAAATAAAGATGAGGAGGACTTGACGGAAGTTAGAGAACTAAGAAAGGTTAAATATAAAGAAATCCCTCCCCTTGCTGACTTTATCAATAAATACTCACCGTTTGACACCCAACACGGCGTCAAAGGAGCAGAATTTGAGAATGTGCTTTTTGTTATTGGCAGGGGATGGAGCAAGTATGATTTCAATGAGTTTCTTGAGGATGCAGAAAAGAATATTAAGGCTAATAGTCAACGCTATGAAAGGAATCGTAATTTATTCTATGTAGTTTGTTCAAGGGCAAAGAAGCGACTTGCTGTTCTGTTCACACAGGAGTTGAGCAACGAGGCCATAAACACGCTTAAAAGGTGGTTTGGCTCTGACGTCATATGCGCATTAAAGCTATGACTAAGGTCGGAATTATGGGGAATCAAGGGGCACTCCAAACTGACTTACGTTTGACATATCCTTTCTTCGATGGTATAATTAAACTATGAGTGTGATTACGATTCCTCGTTCTATAAGAGAACGGCTTGGAGATGATGCCAGCGAAGACTTTGCCGCTCTTATCAATGATATAGACATGGGCGCAAGGAAAGACGCCATCGCTATCGCAGAGGAACGGTTTGAACGCCGTCTGTCCGAAGAATCCGGCAAACTGCGGCTTGAGATAGAGAAGCTGCGCTCTGAAATGTCCACCACTAAGGCCGAAATAATTAAATGGATGTTCCTCTTCTGGATAGGTCAAACTGCCGTTATTGTTGCTCTGCTTAAATTCTTTATAAAATAACATCGCTTACGATAGTTGCGAATCAAGGGGACGACGAATCAAGGGGACGACGAATCAAGGGCACGCAATACTGAATTACGTTTGACATATCATTTCCCTAAACGATTTTTTCTCATAGCAACAGCGCTGCCTATAACTGCCTCAATAGTGAGATAGTTGTTTATAAACAAGACATCAGGCAGCCATTCACATAATATCTCACATAAGGAAGCGGGCGACGGGATTCGAACCCGCGGCCAATAGCTTGGGAAGCTATCACTCTACCACTGAGTTACGCCCGCAACAGATGATACTATAACATTTATGCCCCGTCTATTTCAATAATAATCTTTATAAGGCAGCAATTCTCAATGAACAGCGAAAGGGCAAGTCTATGCCGTAATCTTTGCTGTCAACCTCTATCCCTCCTAATTTATAGGCAACCGATCATATTCTCTAAATCTAATAATGTAATTGTTAATCAAAGTTATTGAGCTTCTGCTGACCACAAGAGATAACATTACAAGAGATTGATTGCCTTAAAGGGATTTGCCAAGTCACCGATTGCTAAAATTCTGATATATATACCGGCGATATAAACTTTAAGAAACTCAGCATGAGAAAAGAGCCGTGTTGTGCCACATGCAGATAATCTATGTAATTATCCACAATAAGTGAATTTGATGTAACGGCGCAGTTTCCGATACATTAAGCCGGTGAAACTATGAATGCCAGAATTGCAAAGATAAAAGCCAATATGACCCTCAGGGGAATTCTGGTAGGTTTAACAATCGGCATAATCTCAATCGTTGTGGTTTTTTCAAGATACAGAATTCTCTTGATCTATATACGCTTGACCTTAGATACCAGCTAAGGCCGAAGGCGGCGATT
The DNA here is from genome assembly GCA_022321325.1 of Candidatus Magnetominusculus sp. LBB02. GTDB lineage: Bacteria > Nitrospirota > Thermodesulfovibrionia > Thermodesulfovibrionales > Magnetobacteriaceae > Magnetominusculus > Magnetominusculus linsii. The sequence goes on from JAKOEO010000051.1 coordinate 23,998, forward strand.
GCCGGTGAGCTTGGATATATTGATTATGACGATCACTCGCTGGCCCTGTTTGGGCAATGGCCTTAGCCCAGGCAGCGCCATGCCGCGCTGGTTAATACGCTCAGTTTTTACGGCGCTAAGGCTATCGGCTTTGACGTGTTCTTTGTAGAGGCAGAAAATGTGTACCTAATGCCTGCTAAAATAGATAATTATATTTCCTCGACGGCTGCGCCGGACTTTAATGAATTCAACCGTATGATTGAGAGCGCATTCAGGGATAAAGATAAAGATTTTAAAGATGCAATGGAAAAAGCAGGGATTGTCCATCTTGATTATTTCAGCCTGCCTTACGGCGAGGACGGCGGCACGAACGACACGGCAGACGTTCTAAATAACACCAAACAACTGCGCCGATGCAACAGTTCTGTACCATGATTGCCGTTGTGCTGATAGCGGGAAGGGTGGGTTCGATTCCCACACGCTCCCGCCACTTTTGTCGTTAAAAAGCAATTACTTTTCCAGTATGGTATATGCGGCGTAAAGAACCGAACAAATAAGCAGCAGGCTCCTTGGCTCAAATGCTCATCGTTAACCTAAACAAGTCCACTCACGTGCGGCTATGTAATCGCTGCCGATAAGGCCCGATGCGTAATACTCATATATTTATTTTTTCTATAAAGCGCAATGTAACTGCGTTGTACAATTTCGGCATCCTGCTTTTTAATTGCAGTGCCGCACCTGCTCTATCATACGCTATAACCTGCCCTAATGTCTGATTGGACTCGTCCACTATCTCGTATTTATTGAGCAGCATGTCAAACCTCCGCACACCCTTACTCTTTATTAACGGTAATACCGCTAACCACACCCCTCAACACCTGCCTGAGATGTTAATACATTACTTAGCAATTTCTATGCCGCCGCCAAATGGCATTGCAAACGCCATTGATGAGTCAATTTTCTCTGTCTACTGCCAATATCCAGACAGCCATGAGCTGCGTGCCAGTTCGTTTTTTCCGTGTATTAATGTCCCACATAGGTATAAAATACATAGTCATTATTTTGGCGCGTACGGTAATTGTCTTTCTTGCCGCCGAGGAAATCCATGGCTGA
>JAKOEO010000052.1 GCA_022321325.1 Candidatus Magnetominusculus sp. LBB02
GTTTTTTGCTCTATTTTCCTAATGGCGGCCATTAGACTCTTTCCCCTAATGGACATTCTGGGTTTAAGATTAATCTGGTTGAATCGGCCTTAGGGTCGCAGCCCACTATCATACATTTGTGCCCTGCCTCGGCAAGTGCCACAACCGTGTTCTGTGTCGTTGTGGACTTCCCAATACCTCCCTTTCCGTAAATAGCAATCTGTCTCATCATAATATGGCCTCCTTTTTGATTGATGTTGCAATAGAGCAATTATTGTGCCATTAACAGGAATTGAGTAAAGTCAAGAGGTTAGCGTTTTGGGTAACTGGCGAAAGCTACAAAATTGTAGCACAACCTACAAAATTGTAGCTTTGACCGTGTTCAGCCTTGTTTAGCTGGTATTATTCTGGAATTGTTAAGGCAGTCCGCGCTCTATGCAAGTTATCAGTGTCAATGCTCGTCGCAGAGAAATCTCTCAATTCCTTTAGCGGCTGCCTTAACGATTTTCATTTGATAGTCGTGGTTTTGCAGGAGCTGTTCTTCTTCTCTGTTGACAATAATCCCGCACTCAAGCAATACGGCGGGCATTGAGGCAGTTTTTAGGACGATAAGGTCGTCAAATCTGTATATGCCTTTTTCAGCGTCGTAGAGCGCGCGGTTTTCGCCGGGGATTGCCTCGGCGTGGTGCAATGTTGGGGAAAGCCCCTGTGCCAGAAGCCCTTGCCCTATAAGGCCGGCTAAGGCAATGCTCTTACCCGCCACGGCATTCTTCTCAGAGTAGAAAATTGAGAATCCCTTGAATTTATCGCAGTAGCGCAGTGTCTTCCCTTCGTATTGCCATGACAAGAGGTACTGGGGCTGAACTGAGTCATGGTGCAGTGAGATAAAAAGTACCGCCCCCGCATTTTGAGCTGCCTCTGTCCTGTCTTTAGGAGACATGTCGCCGCCGTCCTCGTTTATCAGAAAGGCGTTTACAAAGCCGGAGTTTAGAAGTTCGCGGTAGAGCAGGGCGGCGACATTACGGTTAAACAGGTACTCGCCCCTGCCGGTGGCGCTGATAGCGCCGGGGTGTTTCACGCTATGGCCGGCGTCAATGGCGATTTTATAGGCTAACCTGTCACACGCCGCCCAGGCCACAGTCTGCGTAAATATTGCGGCCTGCGTAAATATTGCGGCAGCAAAAGCTGCCGCAATCAAACACTTGCTATAAATGTTATTTCTCTTCAAACGGCTTGTAGCCATCGGGAAGGGCGTACTCAAACGGCTTTGAGCCAAGGTTAATGTTAATAAGCTTATTGTTGATAAAATCGCCCATTGCAACGCTGGACGTTATAATGGCGGTGGCATTTCTGCCGGTCTTTATATCCAAGCCCTGGGAGCTGCCCGGAGTGCCGCCCTGCCATGAGCCGTTAATGCGTAAATAGACCTTGCCGTTGTCAAGGTCAGCCCCAATACCGTAATTGGTAACGGCCAAGCTCTGCATCTTCTTGCGCATATAGGGCATCCAGCCGGTATTGGTCTCAGGGGTGGCAACCCCTATAAACATGACTGACTCGGCCATATCTGCGATAGCGCGCATATCAATTTTGACCTCGAAATACCATTTACCCGTGTTATGGACTGCCTTTGAGTGGATGTCGTAGAGGTCAGAATCGTTGGCAGCCGCAGCCTCCTCTTTTGTCTTTGAATCAGGCTTGGTGTTTGAATCAGGCTTGTCACTTGAGTTCAAACTTTGTTTCATTGCGTTAAGTTCATTAACCCTTCTGTTGGTAAATCTGACGACGCAGACGGTTCTTTTATAATCTTTCAGGATATATGCCATCCACTTTTTTCTGTCAGATTCTTTGGTATTGATAATACAAGTGGCGTCTCTGTCTTTGAGCCATTGGCGCTGGGTATTGCGCAGTTTAGTTTTTTCGTCTTGAGTGAGCCTGGACATGATTTCCTGGTATTTTTGATTGATGTCCTTGTCAGACTGGATGAGTTCTGAGGCAAGGCAGGCGTCTCTTTCTGCATCGCTGATTGGGTTATCGCAGTCTGCCATAGCATAAGCACTGGGGATTAAGGCAGCTGCTACAATTAAAACATACATGCACAATCTTCTCATCATCTCCTCCATTATTAGAAAAGCAGGGTCAAGGGGATTATCCCCTTGCGGGGTTTGGGGCGGCGCCCCATTCCTTTTTTTGGTATGGCGGTGCAGGGATTTGAACCCCGGACACTGCGGATATGAGCCGCATGCTCTGACCACCTGAGCTACACCGCCGTAAGCCTTAACCACAGGATTATAACACATCTGAGAAAATTAATAACAGATGGCTAATCTTCTCATCCTGATATTTATCAGTATCCCGATAGCGATGTAGTTAGTAATCAGCGTCGTCCCGCCGTAACTCATAAAAGGTATCGGCACTCCTACTACCGGCAGCATCCCTAGCACCATTCCCATGTTTATAACAAAATACAGGAATAACATAAACGTCAGCCCCAGCGCAAGGTATCTTCCAAACTCATCCTTTGATTTCAAAGCCGTAGATATCCCCCTCAGAAAAAGAAAAAGGTATAGTGCGACAATTATTGAGCTGCCCACAAAACCCCATTCCTCGGCAAATATGCAGTATATGAAATCCGTATGTTTTTCCGGCAGAAATCTAAGCGGCCCCTGTGTGCCCTTTAGAAATCCCCGCCCTAGTGCCTGGCCTGAGCCTATGGTGATTTTCGACTGTTCTATCTGGTAGCCTATTCCTTTTGGGTCGGCTTTGGGTTTTATGAATGCAATAATTCTGTTCTTTTGATAATCCTTTAAGTGCCGCCATATCAGGTTGCCGGCAACAGGCGGTACCACCAGAGTGAATATTATCAGCGCTGCCATAATTTTTTTTTCTACCTTCTTTGCGATAATCAGAAAAAAAAATGTTGTCAGCAATACTAAGCCCGTTCCCAAATGAGGCTGCTTCAGAATGAGCACAAAGGGCAAGAGACCAAACAATGACAGAGATATGATAAAAGGCCATTTTGTTAAATGCCCCTTTATTGCACTCAGGTATTTCGATATGCCTATAATCAGCAATATGCGAAACAGCTCTGACGGCTGAAATGAAACCGGCCCAAGCTCAAGCCATCTCTGCGCCCCCAGGCCGCGTCTGCCGATAAGCAACACTAAGAGCAGCATCACTATTCCCGTTGCATACAGAAAATATGCGGATTTCCTCAGCCAACTGTAGTCATATATGACCGTTGCTATCAATGCCGCCAGTCCTATTAACATCCACACGGCTTGCTTCAGGTAATAATTTGGCTGTACGGTGGTTATTACCGGTCTTGTTGCGCTATATATCGTCATCACCCCTATAATGGTGATGGCAAGAAGCAGCGACAACATGTACCAGTCGAACTGTTTTATATATCTTCTGTTTATCTGCAAAGACCACATGTCTATTTGCCGTCCCGGCCTTTTAAATATGCTTCGATTACTTCTTTGGCAATGGGGGCTGCGGCACTGCCGCCGTGTCCGCCATGTTCTAGTATTACTGCGACTGCTATTTCCGGTTTTTCCGAAGGGGCATAGGCTATAAACCACGCGTGGTCTCTGTATCGTTCTTTTTGTTCTTCAGTCTTAGTCCTGCCAGCGATAACCTGCGCCGTTCCAGTTTTGCCGGATATATGGGCTATGCCGCTTTTGGCGGCGGACGCCGTGCCGCCGGCCTCGTTTACGACTCCATACATAGCGCTTTTTATGGCATTAAACGTCTCCGGACGTATATCAAGCCTGTCGAACTTTTTGCCAGAATTGCCGCCTTTAATCAGCGTAAGCGGCATAACAATGCCTTCGTTTGCTATAATTGCCGTCATTTGCGCCGCTTGAATCGGCGTTACAGACACATAGCCCTGCCCTATGGAGGCGCTCAATGTCTCACCCAAAAACCACTTCTTTTTCTGTTTCCATCTGGTCGAAGGCAGCGAGCCGTCTTTCTCATCTATGCCGTGTCTTAACCCGACTCCGGTAGTTTTACCCAGTCCGAACAGTCTTGCATATTTTTCTATTCTTTCAATGCCCAGCTTTTTGCCTGCTTCATAAAAGAACACATCGCATGACTCTACTATCGCCCTGTGAAAATCCACCGCTGCATGGCTTTTCCAGCAGCCGAAAGAATATTCTCCAAATTCCAGCGACCCCCTGCAGACAGTGCTTGAGCCTTCTGTGATAATGCCCTCCTGAAGTGCGGCTGCCGCCACTACAGGTTTAAATATTGAGCCTGGGGGATATGTACTCTGTAAGGCTCTGTTAATAAGAGGATTGTTTTTGTCCTTGTTCAACGCATTCCACTTTTCAGTCTCTATCCCCAGGACGAAGTCATTAGGGTCAAAGGTTGGAACGCTGACCAGCGCCAAAACCTCGCCGTTTCTTGTATCAACGACGACAAGGGCACCGTTTTTTCCATGAAAAGCCTTCTCGGCGGTTTCCTGCAAACCTATATCTATGCTTAACGTGATGTCGTTTCCCATTTGCGGCTCGGTCTGTCCAATCAGATTTAGTTCCCTGCCCAGGGCGTCAATCTCGATGATTCTTTCTCCTGTTGAGCCGCGCAGCTTTTTTTCAAAAAAAGCCTCCGCCGCCCATTGCCCGACAAGCGTTTCAGGGGTTATGTTGTCATAGTCTGAGCTTAGCATCTGTCTGGCAGTCAGCCTTCCAATATATCCGATTACATGCGAGCCGACGCTGTCAAATACATAGTGTCTGGTAAGGTTAGGTTCTATCATCAGCCCGGGAAAGTCGGAGAGCCTTGCCTCAATACGGGCTACATCCTTAAACGACAGGCCCTCTTTAAGCACTATGGACTTAAATCTCTCGCTCTGCGCCTTTTTCAGCTTGGCTATGAGTCTCATCCGATCAATATCAAGCAGCGCTGACAGCCCCGCGGTATCTATCGTATTGGTGGTCTCTGACATAAACGAGGCATAATAGTAGGGTTCATTTTTCACAAGCGGCACATTGTTTCTGTCATAGATGATTCCACGGGCGGCAGGCAGCGCTATTACCCTGATCTTATTTGAGTTGGCCGCCTCTCTGTAGTGTCTGCCGTGCAATATTTGAAGCTGGTAAATTCTCATCGCGAGGATGAGCATCATTAACATAACAACAAATACCGTTACGCTTAAATATCTGTCAAAATATTCCTTACTCATCGCGTTCTCTGATAATAATATATCCTATTGCGGCATTAATGAAGGACTGGAACAATGTGATATTTGCGGCGCGCAGTATCTCCGCCGGCCTTACATCAAATAGCGTGAGCGAGAAATAGACCATAAAGTTGTCCACTAAGGTAAATGCAAAACACAGGATGGCGTTTAAGAGAGGCGTGAGATTAAATATTCCGGTCTGAAAGAAATATGCCAAAAATATCATCGTCCCTTTGGAAAGTATGTTTGGCCCTAAGATTTTTAACGCTATGCTGTCCAGTAAAAAACCTATTATAAATGCCCATATTACAGCCCTTGTGGTATCCCACCTTATCCCTATGTAATACACCAGCACCACCACGGCATTTAACCTGTAGCCTGCAATATTATTCTCATCAATTATAATAGCCGACATCGCTATCGAAATCCACGGCAGATTCTTTCTGAACCAGCTCATCTACATATCCTGCGGGCGGGCTACGACCATGACCTCGTCTATTTTCAAAGGATTGGCAAAGAGGGCTACTTTTATATCCTGTTCAAACATCGAAGGGTTTTTCTCCACCGCGATAACCTTGCCCACAGGAATTCCCATCGGGTACAACGAATCAAGCCCTGATGTAATCATAGTATCTCCGGCTGCCGCCTCCTCCATTATGCCATATCTTAGCGTACAATAGTCCTCTCCCACTCCAGTTAAAATTGCCTCGGTTCGATTGTCCTGAGATTTAACCGCTACGGCAGAACTTACATCAGTCAACAGCAGCACTGTGGCGTAATGTGCGTCCGATTTTATAATCTTGCCGATCAATCCCTGCACCGTTCGTACTGCCATGTCCTTTTTTACGCCATCTTTGTAGCCTTTGTTTATTTCCATAGTTTGCGACCACATATCAGGATTGTGGGAAATCGCCTTAGCCGTGGCAACGTAGTTCGGCGTATCATATTTTAACTTCAGGAGTTCTTTCAGGCGTTCGTTCTCTCGTGCTTTCTCCTGGTAATCCTGGTTTTTTAAAAGTAAGGTCTCAATCTCTTTTTGCAGTTGTTCGTTCTTTTTTTCAAGGAGCGATAGTGTAACAAATGGTTTTTCTACTTGATAAATAATGGATTTTATGGTCTCATTTATAAAATTTAACGGGTAGTTGATAAAAAAAAGCGGCTGTATGCGGCCTCTGATACTCTGCACTGACATGAGCGAAACAGAAAGAAACAAGTAGAGTAAAAACAGCAGCTGGCTCTTTTTAGTCATCAGCCAACGGCAACCCTCTTTAGCAGGGCAAGGTCCTCAAGCATCTTGCCCACACCCATTACCACTGCCGTAAGCGGATTGTCTGTGACAACGACCGGCAGCCTTGTTTCCTGTCTGATAAGGGCGTCTATGCCTCTGAGGAGCGCGCCGCCGCCGGCCAGGACTATGCCATTGTCCACTATGTCTGAGGCAAGCTCAGGGGGCGTGTTCTCAAGGGCCGTCTTTATCGCCGTTACTATTATGCTTATCGGCTCTGCCAGGGTTTCTCTTATCTCGTCCTCTTTTATCATCACGGACTTTGGAATGCCGGAGATGAGGTCTCTGCCGTTTGCGTTGTATATGCGGTCATCACCGACTTTAAATGCCGACCCTATCTCTATTTTTATCTGTTCTGAGGTTCTGTCTCCTATCAGAAAGCTATATTTTTCTTTTACATAGGCCACAATCTTTTCGTCCATTGTGTCGCCGCCTACTTTCACCGCCTTGCTGTACACTATGCCGTCCATCGAGATAACGGCTACGTCTGTTGTGCCGCCGCCTATGTCAACAATCATGTTGCCGTATGGCTCGTCTATAGGAAGCCCCACGCCTACGGCCGCCGCCATTGTCTCTTCTATCAGATATACCTCGCGCGCCCCGGAACCCTCGGCAGCCTCCTTCACGGCACGCTGTTCAACCAGCGTTATTGCTGAGGGCACGCCTATTATTACGCGCGGTGATACAAAGCTCTTCCTGTTATGGGCTTTTTTGATAAAGTATTTCAACATCTCTCCGGCTGCGTTAAAATCCGCTATGACGCCGTCTTTCATCGGCCTTATGGTCATAATATTAGCCGGGGTCTTGCCAAGCATTCTTTTTGCCTCAGCCCCCACCGCTACTACTTTTTTCGTGTCCATTCTCATAACTACCACTGACGGTTCATTGCATACGATTCCCTTGCCCTTGGCATAGACCAGCGTGTTGGCCGTTCCCAAATCTATGGCTAAGTCATTAGAAAACAATCCTAAAAGTCTGCTGAAAATCATTTATCCTCCTTAAAGACTATCTCCACTACCTTCGTTTTTGCCAGCTCGTCTCCTATTCTCATCCTGTCGGAGTTGCCAATCATTATAATTAATTCTATGCCTACAATTGCAATGAAAAAAACCCAGCCCAAAAAAAGCGGCGCTTTCCACAGGAAAATGGCCAGGGCCATCGTACTGTTTCTTAAAATCGAACACTGGGCCGCAGATACCATCTGCCCGCCCAGCGGCTTTACCATCAGGCCCATCAGCTTCTTCCCTATGCTTGCCCTTTTATACAAACTGTCAGCAACCAATATAAATATAATGGCCGCATAAAACCCCGCCCGCGGCAGCAAATCAATCAACAAAAACCCCAGCGAAAGGTCAATTGCCCTGGCAAGGACGCGCGGCAGAATGCCGGCAGTTATCTCCTCATTACCCATTGTCAATAGTAACAGATAAGCTCTTGAATTTTCAATGAATTACATCCAGCCCCTGAAGTTTGGAAATAAAAAATTTTTTTTCAAAAAAAATCCCTTGCACTGCCGCCCATAATATAGTAAAATTAACCCATCGAAACAAAAACATTTGGGGGACAACGCAGCGACATGAATGAGACAATTACACATAATGGTATAAATTTAACGTCCAACGGCCTTAAAGTCTTACAAAAACGGTATCTGAAGAAAGACGAACACGGCAATGTCTTTGAAACGCCGGACGACCTGTTAAGACGGGTAGCGAAGGCGATAGCCTCGGCAGACCTTAACTATGGGAAGAGCTTCTCTGACATGGACACCCTTGAAAAGGAGTTCTATGAGATGATGGCGGCGCTTGATTTCCTGCCAAACAGCCCCACGTTAATGAACGCAGGAAGGCGGCTTGGGCAGTTAAGCGCATGTTTCGTCCTTCCTGTTGGCGATTCTATGGAGAGCATTTTTGAGGCGGTGAAAAATGCCGCTATGATTCACAAATCAGGAGGCGGCACTGGCTTTAGTTTCTCCTCCTTGCGCCCAAAGGGCGATGTTGTAGGCTCTACCAAGGGCATTTCCAGCGGGCCGGTGTCCTTTATGGCTGTCTTTGACACCGCCACCGAGGCCGTCAAACAAGGCGGGACGCGAAGGGGTGCCAATATGGCCATTCTCAGCGTCGAACACCCCGATATTGTTGACTTTATCACCTGCAAAGAAAATAGCTCAAAGCTCAATAATTTCAATATATCGGTAGCCCTGACCAGAAAATTCATCGAGGCTGTTGCCTCAAATTCAGAATATGAGCTGATTAATCCCCGCGGCGGCACTGTGGCAGGCAGGCTTGACGCCGCATATGTATTTGATTTAATAGTAAAGCACGCGTGGGAAAACGGAGAGCCGGGCATTATCTTTATTGACAAGATGAATGAGGCAAACCCAACGCCGCTTGTCGGCAAGATTGACGCCACAAACCCGTGCGGAGAACAACCGCTGCTTCCCTTTGAGTCCTGTAATCTCGGCTCAATAAATCTGTCCAACATGGTACGGGGCGGCAGCTCTGACGTTGACTGGGATAAACTCAAGGCCGTAACGCACAAGGCTGTCCACTTCCTTGACAACGTAATAGACTTAAATAAATACCCGCTCGATAAAATCGAAGAGATGACCAAGGCCAACAGGAAAATTGGCCTTGGCGTCATGGGCTGGGCGGATATGCTGATTCAACTTGGCATTCCATACGGCAGCGATGCCTCCTTTGACCTGGCAGAGAGGCTGATGAGGCATATTCGCAACGAAGGACGAGCGGCCTCTGTGGCGCTGGCCCATGAACGAGGCACCTTTCCAAACTACGACGGCAGCATATATGACGGTAACATAAAGGTTCGAAACGCCACTATCACCACGATTGCCCCGACGGGGACGCTCTCGATTATTGCGGGGTGCTCATCGGGGATAGAACCTCTGTTTGCGGTTTCTTATGTAAGAACTGTGATGGAAGGGACTAAGCTTGTCGAGGTCAATCCTCACTTTGAGAGGATTGCGAGGCAGCGGGGGTTTTATTCTCAGGAGCTTATGGAGGAGATTGCCCACAGCCATTGCCTGTCCGATGTGAAGGCCGTCCCGGCGGATGTTGCCGCATTGTTTAAGACGGCGCATGATATATCGCCCGAAGAGCATATAAGGATGCAGGCGGCGTTTCAGAAATATGTGGATAATGCCGTTTCAAAGACGGTGAATTTCAGTAACAGCGCCACGATTGACGACGTAAAGAAGGTCTATATGATGGCATGCCAGCTTGACTGTAAGGGCGTAACTGTCTATAGGGACGGCTCAAGAGAGGGGCAGGTGCTTGCCGTTACCCATGCGGCAAGTTCTGGAAACGGCTCAGGAAATGGGGGAGGCGCGTCGGCCCATGTCCATGAATCTCTGGCCCAAGAGATGCCCTTAAACTTCAAGATAGTGCCGAAGAAACGCCCTAAGGTCATAAAGGGCACGACAGAGGCAACGCTTACAGGCTGCGGCAATCTCTACGTAACGATAAATGAGGACGAGCAGGGGATGCCCTTTGAGGTATTTAACCACATAGGGAAGGCCGGCGGCTGTGCGGCAAGCCAATCGGAGGCGATTGGGCGGCTGGTATCGCTTGCACTAAGGTGTAACATAAGCCCGGAGGAGATAATCACGCAGCTTAAAGGAATCTCCTGCCATCAGCCGATATGGGCTAATGGCGGCAAGATATCCTCATGTTCAGACGCGATAGCGAAGGCTGTGGAGCGCTACTGCCACGGCGAGGTGCTGCGCGCCCATCAAAAGGGCAGCGAGGCTGCGATGATGGTTGGGGCATGCCCTGAGTGCGGCGGCGCTGTGGAGCATGAAAGCGGCTGTTCGGTCTGTCACGACTGCGGCTTTACGAAGTGCCAATAAGAGAATGCCAGGCTCATGGCGTTTACCTCATCAGAGGGTGCCAGGCTCATGGCGTTTACCTCATCATCAGACAGAGGTGTCGCCTGATGTGTCAGCTTATTCATGTCCTAAAGTGTTAGACCATCTTAAGGCTCTTGCAGAGATTGATTTCTTTTCAGCGGTTTACGGCGAAGATATCGCTGTGAGATATTGCGGGGGCTTAGCTAAATGTTGGAGGATGTGCTTATGACAGATACATTGAGCAGTGGCGCTGTCGTCAGATTTCGGCTTTATTTAATAGGAATTATTATATTTGGCAGCATCCTGCTTCCGATTTGCCCAAGCGTTCTCAGCCTCGCCTATGCAGCGGACAATGACGATAATGCGACCAAAGATTTAGAGAATCTCAGTCTGGAAGAACTAATGGACGTAAAGGTTGTCACCGTTTCGGGGGCGTCGAAATTTGATCAGCCGGTCAAGGATGCACCGGCCTCAGTGAGCATTGTAACTGCGGAGGATATCAAGCACTATGGGTACCGCACCCTGTCAGATATATTGCGAAGTGTCAGGGGTTTCTACACGACCTACGACCGTAATTATGAGTATCTGGGCATGCGTGGTTTCTCAAGAGCAGGGGATTACAACACCCGCTATCTGCTGTTGGTGGATGGGCATCGGATAAATGATCCTATCTACAACACAGCCTTTGTAGGGACAGAGTTTCCCGTTGATGTTGATCTCATAGACCGCATGGAGATAATCCGCGGGCCAAGCTCTTCAATATATGGGACAAATGCCTTTATGGGGGTTATCAATATTGTCACAAAAAAAGGAAGCGATATTAATGGGATGGAAGTCTCAGGCGAGGCCGGTGGATTTGGCACTTATAAGGAGCGCTTGAGCTATGGCAGGAAGTTTGATAACGGACTGGAGGCCATTGTTTCTGGTTCAAACTTTAACAGCGCGGGACGCAGCACACTATACTACGGAGAGTTCGACAGCCCCACAACCAACAACGGAATCGTCCAAAATGCCGATGAGGGTAGATATCAGAGCGTTTTTTCCACAATTTCAATAAACGATCTCAAGCTGCAGGGCGCTTATTCTTCGAGGGCTAAAACAATCCCTACTGCCGCATGGGACACTGTGTTCAATGATCCAAGAGACAGAACCATTGATACAATAGGTTATTTAAATCTGGAGTATCAATACAATATTAACAATTTGTCAAAAATCACCTCAAGCATTTACTATGATAACTATCATTACAACGGTTCTTATTCATATCCTGATAATTTCAACAAAGACATATCTCAAGGCCAACGGCTGGGTGGTGATGTAAGACTTACGACAACAATGCTGGACAAACAGACTATTATTATGGGGGGAGAGTTCGTTGACAACCTTCAGCAAAATCAATCCACTTATTATGTACAGCCATACAGCGTTCAACTTGATGACAGAAGGACTTCGAACAACTGGGCAGTCTACGCGCAGGATGAGTTGAAGATTCTGAATAATCTGATTCTGAATGCCGGTTTGCGCTACGACTATTACAGCACCTTCGGCGGCACCTTAAATCCACGCATGGCCATGATCTATAACCCCATAGATTCGACAACCATCAAACTTCTGTATGGCAGGGCATTCCGTGCTCCAACCACTTATGAACTTTATTACAACGATGGCGGTGTCACACAAAAAACCAATCCAGACCTGAGACCAGAATTAATAGAGACATATGAACTGATTCTCGGCCAATCTCTGGGACTTGGCTACCTCTTAGAGGCTTCATTATTCTACAACGATATCAAAAACCTTATCACATTAGAAACTGATCCCACTGATGGTCTTCTGGTCTTCAGAAATCAAGGAAATCTTACAACGAAAGGAATCGAGTTGCAGATAGATAAACAGTGGGACAACAAGGTTAAAGGATCAGTTGGATATACATTTCAGCAAACCAAGGATGAACAGACTAATCAGGACGTGACAAATTCCCCACAACATCTGCTTAAGGCAAAATTGATGGTTCCTTTGATTAGCAACAAACTCTTTGCCGGTATTGAGGAGCAGTTCACTAGCAGACGAATGATGTCAAACGGTGAGTTTGCCGGTTCTTTTTATATAACTAATCTGACCTTGTCGTCCTCAAATTATATCAAAGGAATGGAAGCCTCTATGAGTGTTTACAACCTGTTTAACAAAAAATACACAGACCCGGCGCCACCTCAAAACCTACAGAGCGCTATTGAGCAGGACGGCATAAACTTCAGATTAAAAGTGACCTACAGATTCTGACAGTGATGGGAAATGAATTTTTGCTATAGACACGCAGTCGGCTTGGTGCTCATGCTTCTTGCCTCAATACTTGTTGCTCTGCCAGTGCAGGCAGTAGAACGGGAATTCGACGAGTATGAAGTCAAGGCGTTTGCCATCTATAATCTGGCAAAATTTATCGAATGGCCGGAGAACTCCCTTGCCGCTGCCCCAAACCTGACTATATATATCATCGGAGACGATCCCTTCAAAAACTTTCGTGAGGCAATGAAGGACAAATCTGTACAAGGCAAGGCAATTGTTATAAAAAAAATCAACTCGCCTGCCGATGTCAAAGACGCAGGTATCCTTTTTATTAGCAGATCGGAGATAGACCATCTGCCAAATATCCTTAGCGGCATATCCAGAGCCCCTGTGCTGACCGTAGGCGATACGCAATCTTTCGCAAGCAGAGGCGTGATGGTCAATTTTTATGTTGAAAACGATAAGATAAAGTTTGAAATAAATGTAGAAGCGGCAAACCTAAAAGGTCTGAAAATTAGCTCCAATCTCCTGAAAATGGGGAAAATCATCGCAACCTCTAAAGAGTAAGGATGAGATAGAAATGAATATGAGCGGGAGACAGTCCATCAGGCAGAAGCTGATGCGAATCAGCATGTTGGTAGTCTGTTCGGCCTTGCTATTGGCCGGAGTCCTGTTGATTGCAGCCGAAATAATCTCCTTCCGGCGGACATTGATTGAGAGAATTGGCGTAACGGCAGAGATGATTGGCACAAACACCACGGCCTCACTGACTTTTAATGACTCAAAATCGGCTGAGGAGACATTGTCTTCACTGAAATCAGCCCAAAATATAACTTGCGCCGTCCTTTATGATAGTAACGGCGAGGTTCTGGCGCAATACACCCGCGATGCGGCGGTGGCGGGGACAGACTGCCGCAGCCAGGCGACCGGGCTGTATGACTATCACATGGGATTGAATTATCTGGATGTTTTTCATCGAATAACTTTCGACAACAAGATCATCGGCACGCTCCACATGAAATCCGATCTCAGTGAGATATATCGCCGAATAAAGTGGTATGGCGTTACGATCTTCGCAGTCATGATGCTCTCTATTGTAGCGGCTTTCCTGATAATGTCGCGCCTGAGTAAGATCATTATAAGGCCGCTGTCCGAAATGACCCAGGTAATGTTGGAGATTTCGCAGAGCAGGGATTACTCGGCGCGGGTTGATATTCAGAGCCATGATGAGCTGGGCCTTTTGGGCGGGCAATTTAATGATATGCTGCTGCAAATCCATACGCGCGATACCGAGCTTGCATTGTATCGGGAAAACCTTGAGCAGTTGGTAGCCACCCGAACGGAGGAGTTATACAAAACGCTTGATGAGTTAAAGCACAGTCAGCAAGAGTTAATTCTATCGGCAAAGATGGCCTCGCTTGGACAGTTGGTTGCCGGAGTGGCGCATGAGATAAATACGCCTGTCGGCATTGCTTTTACGCTGTCGTCTAACATCTTGAAAAAAAGCGAAACTATTGTGTCAGCCTTCAATGACAAGTCACTTAGTAAATCTCAGCTTGAGGATTATATAAACGACGTGGAACAAAATGGTCAACTGATATACAGAAATCTTCAACGTACCGCTGATTTAATAAGGAGCTTCAAGATGGTAGCCGCTGACCAGGTAACTCAGGAAAGACGCACTTTCAGGGTAAAGGAGTATATAGAAGAGATACTATTTACGCTTCAGCCGAAACTGAAACATTATCAACTTAATATTGAACTCACATGTTCAGATATTACGCTGGATAGTTATCCCGGCGCATTTGCCCAAATCATAACAAATCTCATAATGAATTCCCTCATGCACGCGTATGAACCTGCAGGCAAAGGAAATATATCAATTAAAGCCGTAGAAATAGAGGGTGAAATTATAATAGAATATAGAGACGATGGTAAGGGTATATCTCAGGAAAATCTTATGAGGGTATTTGATCCTTTTTTTACGACAAAGCGAGGGGCCGGAGGCACTGGACTTGGACTGCATATAGTGTTTAACATAGTAACTCATACCCTTGGCGGACATGCGGAGTGTAAAAGCACGGAGGGAGAGGGGGCAGCGTTTATAATTAAATTCCCTGTGCGGCATGGAGGACTAGCATGATTGACCACACTGATGACGATCAATTTTTCTTTCAGGAAAGCAGTGTAATCACCGAGTCGGCCATGCGAGAGAAGTGGAAGGTAATGATAGTGGACGATGAGCCGGAAGTTCACACTATGACAAGCCTGGCATTGAATAGTTTTATTTATGACGGTAAATCTATCGAATTTATAAGTGCCTACTCCGGCAGCGAAGCAAAACGCCTGATCGCAGATAATCCTGACACTGCCCTCATACTTTTAGATGTCGTGATGGAAGAGGAGCTTGCAGGGCTTTATACAGCACGGTATATCAGAGAGGAATTGAAAAACAATCTTGTCAGGATAGTGCTAAGGACAGGGCAGCCCGGACAGGCGCCTAAGCTGGCTATCATCACTCAGTACGATATCAATGATTATGTTGAGAAAACAGACCTGTCCATTGATAAGTTCAACATATTGATGATCTTATCATTAAGAACATACAAAGACCTTAAAATCATTGAAGACAATAAAAGACGCCTCGAGCAAATAATCAAAGAAAAGGAGGCATCCGATACGGCAAACTCCGCCAAGAGCGAGTTTCTTGCCAATATGAGCCATGAAATTCGCACTCCAATGAACGCTATTATAGGACTAACTGAGATTGTCCTTGACGGCGACCTAAACAATCAGCACAGGCAGTACATGGAGACAGTGCTTAATTCAGCCAACTCTCTTTTATCGCTTATAAATGGCATATTGGATTTTTCAAAAATAGAATCCGGCAAGATGGAACTTGAGGCGATAGATTTTGACCTTAGGGAATTAGTGGAAAACATCTGTGAGCCTGTCTCAATTCAGGCACATAAAAAGGAGCTTGAGTTATCATGCCATATAAAACCAGAGGTACCCGTAAAACTAATTGGCGACCCCGGGCGCCTTAGACAGATACTTCTTAACTTGCTGGGTAATGCGTTAAAGTTCACCTCGGAGGGGGAGATAGCACTGGATGTTAAAACTGAACAGGGCAATGCTGACGATAAGCCTGTCTTGCTGCATTTTTCAGTATCTGATACGGGAATAGGGATACCGGAGTCTAAGTTCAGCCAAGTATTTGAAAACTTCTCTCAGGCAGATGGCTCAACTACGAGAAAATATGGAGGTACCGGCCTTGGACTTGCCATCTCAATGCGGCTGGTATCGCTAATGGGCGGTAAAATATGGATAGAAAGCACTGAGGGCAAGGGCAGCGCATTTCATTTCACGGCACAGTTTTCCCTGAGTTCTGAAAAAGAAAAAATAGAGAGCTATGATTTTAATAACATCAGGGTATTGATCTGTTGTAACTATCCCACCACCGCTCAAATAATTAACGATATTCTGAGCAACAACTGCAGCAGGATTGATGAGGCCATAGGGGCGGAGGAGACATTTAAGAAACTTGAGGCCGCCACAGCCCGCCCGTATGATATTATATTTTTAGATATTAAGCTGTCAGGCATTGGCGGCTTTAAAATGGCGGAGCATATAATAGACGCCGACATCTCATCCCACGTCATTATGATGCTAAACTCCAACCAAAGAAGTGGAGATTTGGACAGATGCGCTGAGTTAGGCGTCCTCTGCCATATTAGTAAGCCGATAAAACACAGGGACTTAATAAATACCGTGACAAGAGTTCTTTGTTCAAAACAGCCTGATACAATTGAATCCAGTAAGCAGAGCCTGGTGCCTGTGTTGACTCAAGCCGGACTTTCCACGCTGCGCGTCCTGCTTGTCGAGGATAACGTGAATAATCGGTTGGTTGCCAACGAGATATTGAAAAAGCATGGCTGCAACGTTACAGAAGCGGTGGATGGCGAGAAGGCGGTTGCTATTGTAAAAGAGGTGATGTTTGATTTGATTCTAATGGACATACAGATGCCGGTAATGGATGGCCTCGAAGCGGCAAGAATAATCAAATCCTCAGAGGCCACCCGTAATATTCCCATTATTGCAATGACAGCTCATGCCCTAAAAGGAGACAGAGAGCGTTGTATAGAGGCAGGGATGGACGACTATATAACTAAACCTATCAGACAGAAAGACTTGATTCAAATCATTAAAAAGCATATTGTCACTGAATGGGATGAGACAACCGAATGCCATGCCGAAAGTGCTAAAGTCCGTGACAGTTCTGACAACGCCGCCCCGCCTGACATTAACGTAGACAGGCGGTTAGTTGAAAAACTTGTTGAACACTCCAAGCTCATAGAATCCCTGCCTTCGGACGAAATACAGGCCTTTATAAAAAACGCTGCCAGTCTTGCAGCATCAATGATGAGTACGTTGAGTGCCGGCAATTACTCTCTCACAGAGAAACAAGCGGGGACTATCAGAGATAATGCCGAGAGACTGTCTCTTACAGAAATAAAGACAGCCGCCTTTCGCATGATGATGTCGTTGAGAAAGTTAGACATTAATAACGCCAACTGCCATTTTAAGACATTAGTGGAAGCATTGGACAAGTTAATAAGTAGTTGAAGACTCAGCTCGGCGCTTAGATAATATCTATAATAAGTGCGATATTAAGCGCGGTTACAATAGCGGCCATTAGAATGAGCGATATTTTATTTCGTGTGGAGTTTGCATATTTACCCATTACCTTCTTTGACGATGTCAGGTAGATGAGGCCGAATATCGTCCATGGAAGCTGGACGCTTAGCGCTATCTGGCTCCAGAGCAGTCCCTTGAAAGGGTCGCTAAGCAGGAATATTAATATCAGCGCCCCGACAAGAGTTATGCCAATGCCGATTTTAGTGTGCGTGTCTGACACATCAAGCGGTTTCTGATACAGCCCGGCCAGAATGCTGCCGCCTGCCATTGCAGCCGTAGTTGAAGAGGCAAGGCCGGCTGCCAACAAACCCAGAGCAAATACCACCGCCGCCGCATTTCCAGCGATTGGCCTAAGCGCTGCCTCCGCCTGCTGAAGTTCCGTAACTGCAATCCCCCGGCTGTTAAATACGCCTGCTGCCACCACTATCATTGCGCCGTTAATGAGCCAGCCGATTATCATTGCCGTGATGGTGTCTAAATACTCATATTTCAATTGCTTATTAATTACCTCATCCCCCTGCTGGTTCCACTTCCGGCTCTGGATGACCTCCGAGTGCAAAAACAGATTATGCGGCATCACGACCGCCCCTAAAACGGCCATAATCACAGTTATTGACCCCTTTGGAAATTGCGGGATAAATAACCCCATCAGCGCCTCATTCCATTTTACATTTATGACAGAAAGCTCAAATAAAAAAGATATGCCTATTATGGAGACAAACCCAATTATCCACGCCTCAAGCCGCTTGTAGCTGTTAGTGATAAGCATGACCGCCGCAAATATCGAGGCGATAACCGCCCCAACAGCAATTGGAATCTTAAATAACATCTGAAGGCCAATTGCCGCCCCCAAGACCTCAGCCAACGCCGTGGCAACCGTTGCCACCATCGCCGTGGCAATAAATAAAGAGGCCGTAAGCCGCTTGAAATATTTTCCCGCCCCCTCGGCTATGCACAGGCCGGTTACAATCCCCAAGTGCGCCGCGTTATGTTGAAGCACAATCAGCATCACCGTTGAGAGCGTTACCACCCAGAGGAGTTTATAGCCATAATCTGCGCCGGCGGCCATGTTGGTAGCCCAGTTGCCGGGGTCTATAAAGCCTACGGTAACGAAGAGGCCGGGGCCGATATACTTCAATATCTCTAATGTCTTAGACGATCTGGCCTTTAGCACAAGGGCAGGGTCAACGGCCTTTTTCAATAGTATCTACTTCCTGTTTGCGTACTGTGCCAATTGCCTTTTCGTAAATGCCGCCGCTTGTTGGAAGCTCCAGCGAAAAGTCAGTCAGGTAGTCAAGAGAAACCTTCGCATGGCTGATGTGGCATGACATCACATGCCCGCCCGCCTTCCTGTCATCAGATAAGAAGTGCATATGAAAGCCGCCCACGCTCAACCCGCCGAATGTCTCCGGGAAGTAAAATCCCGATACAATGCCGCCGACATCGCTAAAATCGAATACGCCCTGGTCTTTTGCCGCATCAACGAGGCGCGGGTATGGCTTGTGCTGTGCCCGTACAGCCCTCGCCTTAATGCGCTTAAACATTCCTTCGATTTTAACGGCATAAAATATATTTAGTGACGGCACAGTTTTCAGTATCTCCTTTTCCAGCTCTGAACAGGAGATTTCTTTTTCTACGGTAAAGGCAGTTACAGGCTTAAAAAACACTACATCTGCAAATGGCGTCAGCACGCTGTCATCAACACTGTGGACGGCCCCGTTGCCTGTGATTTGGTAGACAACGCCATCGTCCATAATCATCTCTCCGTCAAGGCCGTTGAATGTGCCAAGCCCCATATCGCCATGCCTTTTAAGCTCTCCGATAGTCATCTGGCCGTCATAAACGCCTTCCAAAAGTGCGCTAAGCGACGAGTACTGATAAAGGGCATGTGACGGGGCACAGCCAGACAAGAGTGCGGCGAGAATAATTGCTAAGAGATAATACATCATCCATTGTAACACCGTGCCGGTGATTATTTCAATTTTGCGCAATAGCCGACGGTGTCTCAGTTTGAATTTTTGCCCCATATTGACATAATGACATGGTTGAGTTATAATAAAAGCATGGCTATGTTAGATACTGAGTTGAAATACTTCAAAGAAAACCTTGAAGAGTGGCTTAAATACTACGAGGGGCAGTATGCGCTGGTTAAGGATGATAAGCTGATAAAGACATTCACAACCTTTGAGGAAGCGTATGATGACGGTGTAAAAAGGTTTGGTAGGCTGTCTTTTCTCGTAAAACAAATAGTTAAACAGGAAATTTCTTATGTGTTGCCTGCGTTAACGCTTGGTTTAATTCGTGCCCACTCATAATATCACTTCGGTAGAACCGCTACTAAAAATAACACCCTCAGATTTGTTATGGGTTAGAGGCCCAATAATACCTGTAAAAATCGAAATACCCTTAAGCATGGAAAGCTTTCTGATTCAAAACGAAACAGTTATCCCGCAAGCTATTACCGGATGGGGATTAATAGATACCGGCGCAACCATTACGGCTGTTGATGCTTCTATAATTGAATCTCTTGGATTATTGCCAATAGACAGAGGGGTAGTGCTCACACCTCAAGGAAGCGCAGAACAAGATATATTCTCATTAAGATTAACGCTTAGTGGCCTAACAACGGCAAATGTTTCAAAGGCATTTGGAAGCAAGTTGAAAGAACAAGGCTTTATCGCATTGATAGGGCGCGATATTTTAAAGCATTGTGTCTTTGTCTATAATGGAACAACTGGCAGCTGTTCTTTGTCGTTATAAAATATTTCAATCTAAAAATTCATGAGAAACTACGCAATAGCCTACGTGTGTTTTGGCTTGTGAATCGGTTCGCTGCCGCTGAAACAATAGGTGCTCTCTCCCGACGCCTTTGCCTTGTACATTGCCATGTCAGCCTGTGACACCAGTGAAACTGTCTCGGATGAATCTGTTGGAAACAGGCTAATGCCTATGCTCACGCCGATTGTACACTCAGCGCCCTCTATATCAAACGGTGTGGACAGGGTCTCAATTATCTTTTCCGCTACCAGTTTTATGTCAGTCTTTTCGCGTATTCCTGAGAGGATAATGTTAAACTCATCCCCTCCCATGCGCGCAACCGTATCAGCGTGCCGCACGCAGGCGGAGAGCCTCGTGGCGGTTTCTTTGAGCAGGACATCCCCTGCATGATGCCCAAGCGTATCATTTACAGATTTAAAACGGTTCAGGTCTAAAAACAAGAGGGCAATAATATGGCTATACCGCTTGGCCTGTTCAATGGCGTGGTTCATGCGGTCAAAGAACAGAAACCTGTTAGGTAAACCCGTTAAGAGGTCAAAATGCGCTATGTGTTGAAGCTGCTCCTCGGCCTCCTTTCTTTCTGAGATGCCTACGCATGAACCTATGAAACCAGCAAATGCGCCCTCGATGGTAAACCTTGGCGTACCTGTATCCAATACCCATCTGAAGACGCCGTCGTTGCGCCTCAGCCTGTATTCAAGTTTAAACGGTTTCTGTATGCCGGTTGCCATAGCATAAGACTCACGAAAGCCTTCGATGTCGTCAGGATGGATATTGGCCATCCACCTATCGTCCTTCTCCTCATCAATTGTCCTGCCGGTATAATCAAGCCATACCTTATTGAAAAACCAGCGGCTGCCGTCAGTGTTTGCAAGCCATATAAACACGGGCGCAGAGTCAGCCATAATCTGAAACCTGTCTTCGCTGTCTCTAAGATCTGCCTTGCAGTCTATACACTCCTGAAGTTCTTTCTCCAAAGAGGCAAACCGCCGCCTCAGCGTTTGAAGCTCATCAATTAACTCTGCTTTCTTTCTATTTTCGTCTTTCATCTGCCGCCTCCTGTTGTATTTTAATTTTTGGGGGCGTTTCATTGTCTTTGTCCGGCAAGTCAGTGGCGCTGTCGTTATCGTATTGGCCTATAGCCGCCGCTATTCTTTCCTGTAGATTTACTCTGATCATAATTAACCCCGCCTATAGTCTGCCGACTGAGTAATACTCAAAGCCCATGCCTCGCATTTTGACCGGGTCATAGACATTTCTCAGATCAAAAAACAGCGGCCTTTTCATAATTGTTATTATCCTTTTAAAGTCAAGGGTTCTGAACTGGTTCCACTCGGTCACCACGACGGCTGCGTCTGCCCCTGTGAGCGTCTCGTCAATCGTCTGGCAATATCGCACGTCAGGAAAAATCTTCGAGGCATTTTCTGAGGCAACAGGGTCAAAGGCGCTTATGTTTGCCCCCCGCTTAAGAAGCTCTCCAATTAAATACAGAGACGGCGCCTCTCTGATATCGTCCGTGTTTGGCTTAAAAGACAGACCTAAAAAGGCTGCGGTCTTACCTGTTACATCACCGATGGCGCGCAGGATTTTTTCAAGCATACGCACTTTTTGCGCGTCATTGGTCATGATTGTACCGGACACTACGTTTAAGGAAACCCCTGCCCTCTCGGCAAGAGAAAGCAGTGCGTGCGTATCCTTAGGGAAACAAGAGCCTCCAAAGCCCGGGCCGGGGTGGAGAAATTTCTTGCCAATCCTGCCGTCAAGCCCCATTGCGCGCGCCACATCGTGTACATCGGCGCCGACATGTTCGCATAGATTTGCCATTTCGTTAATGAATGAAATCTTCGTCGCCAGAAACGCGTTTGACGCGTATTTGATAAGCTCTGAGGTCTCCAGATTTGTAATAATAAACGGCGTCTCTAACAGATAAAGCGGCCTGTACAATTCCTTCATTATGGCAAGGGCCTTATCGCCCTCTACACCGACCACAACCCTGTTTGGCCGCATAAAGTCGTCCACTGCCGCACCTTCTCTCAAAAACTCAGGATTAGAGACCACATCGAATTCTATCCCCTCTTTGACTTCCTTTGAAAGCAGCCCTTTCAGCCACTTGCCCGTCCCAACAGGAACGGTACTTTTGGTAACAACTATCTTGTAGCTGTCAATATATTTAGCAATCTCTTTTGCTACGGACTCTACATAGCTCATATCGGCGCTTCCGTCCTCTTTGGGCGGCGTACCGACGGCTATGAATATGATGCGAGAATTAGCAACGGCCTCTGACATGTCTGAAGTAAAAACCAGTCTGCCGCCGCTTACACCACGAGCTACAAGTTCCTTAAGACCGGGTTCATAAAACGGTATATCCCCGTTTTTCAGCGCCTCTATCTTCTTTTCGTCTTTATCAACGCACGTTACCATAACGCCAAACTCGGCAAAACACGCGCCGGTTACAAGCCCCACATAGCCGGTTCCTATCATACATATATACATCAAGTACCCTCCGTATCAGTATGTGGTTGGCATTACCTCTCTGATACCTTTAAAATTATAACATTTAAATATAGAGTATTCCCTTAGTATTTGTCCATTTTCATATACCGTAAAGGGTATCTTTTCACATCTGTCAAACGCGGCCTCAACGACAGTGCTAACCGGCTGGCTGCCGTCGGTTGCAAATAGCGCGTCTATGCGGCGGTTTGGGGCGGCCTTCTTTATCTTTATGGCGTCTTCGTTTATGCCCGGCCACATGTCGTATTCGTTTTCGCGTCTTCCAAGATTAATACAATAAACCAGTGGATTTCCCTTAGTGTAGAAGGCCATCTGTGCCGTAATCTGGTATTTGTCTGAGACAAGCAGTACTTCCGTGCCGTTTTCAAGGGCGCCGCCCTCTTGTTTGAGCTTATCGTAAACGGTGGTTATCTCTGTGCCGAATTGCTGCCAGCCCCTAAGCCTCGCAGCCGGGTCTTTGTCGGGGTCTAAACGCAAGACAGCGGGGAAATGTCCTACTATCGTCACAAGCAATGCCGCGGCTGTCCCAATAACTATCGTGCGTTTGGCGTGAATGGACATGGCCTTAAAGGCGTCTTTCCTATAGAACAGCCATGAGGCGGCGGCAATGCCCGTAATATAGCCGGTCATAGGCCAATTCGCCTGAACCTTCCCCTGTATGCTCTTAACGGCAAAAAGCAAAAGTACCGGCATAGAGAACCAAAATAGAAATGCCCCCTTTAATGTGCCTCTCATCCTGAATAGGGCAATCAGGGACAGGACTAAGACCACAGGGGTAACAACGCCAAGCTGCGAACCGAGAAACTCAAGGAAACTAAGCGGCAGAATCTTAAGGCCGTCTGCCACATGGGCATGTCCTGCGGTGTGCCTAACCGTAACCCAGCCGTGCGTGGCGTTCCAGATTATAACGGGGCTGAGGGAAATTATGCCCACGATAAACGATACATAGGGCTTTGCGGTCTTTAAGAGGCGGCGGCGTTCGGTTAATAGTAGAAACAAAAACGCGCACACATAAAACATTGCCATAATGTATTTTGCCATAAACCCAAGGCCGGTTAAGACGCCAAGCAGTATCCACAGACCATAGCCGGCCTCTTTTTCGGCACTTGCGACTATCTTCCAAAACACATAGAGCGACGCCGTCCACAGAAACACAAAAGGCGAGTCAATCGTAAATACAATCCCATAGGCGGCATAAAGCGGGATAATCTGAAAGAGCATTGCGCTGGTCATGCCGGCAGCCCTTCCTTCTTTTGAATCGCCAAAGAGGCAGACACAGAGTTTATACAGATATACGCTTGAAAGTGCCGAGAAGACGACTGCAAGGAAACGCACGCCAAAAACAGTAGTCCCAAAGACATGAGTGGAGAGCATCATGAGATATACGATAAGCGGCCCTTTGGTGTAATAGCTCAGCTCTGGTCTGCGCGTACAGTCCCAGTAGAGCGCCTCATCGGCACTTAAATCAAGCGGCCCCCAGAGAATATAAAACACCCTGAACAAGCTTAACAAAGTAAGCGCGGCGGCCAGTATTATGCCGTAATGGGCTTCGGTCTTTTTGGGATTAATCATTAGTCAGCAGGTGTGTGGGCAGGCAGAGCCTACGCCATAGCGACAATCCATTTAATGGTCTCTGCCTTTGAGCGTTCAATCTCCGCCATGATGGCCTGCCTTAGCTGTGCGTTTGATTTCTCTATTTCAGCCTCTAATTCACGTCTCATCTTTTCAATCTCCGCCCTGAAGATTTCGGCAATCTCAGCGCTTACGCCTTCGCCAATACCGGCCCCTCGCAGACATTCAAGGATTTTAGAAGTGTCTATCTCCGCCGCCATGAGGGTATTATACCAGAATAACAGAAAAATAGCTAAGCCCCCCGGGGCAAACGCACGACGTTGTCGTTGCCGCCTATGCCCGGCAGCCCTGTCCTTACACATTAAATTCAACTGTCATAATGCAATAGTAATAATTTTTTTTATAATAAGCAAAAATAATTCTTGACATATAATGCTATTTGTGTTGTATAGCGTATGGACTGCTATATTCATAGCAGAATCTCGCTGTAAAACCCGGAGGCAGCTATGAGAGAAGTTTGTTATATTCAGGATCCAAAGACGGGCAGGTTCCTTGGAAGCAAGCCGGGATGTTCGCATGGCAGCGGTGAATTGTCAGAGAAGCTGCTTGAGAAAGTGGAAAAGGACAAAGCCGCAATTAAACGCA
>JAKOEO010000053.1 GCA_022321325.1 Candidatus Magnetominusculus sp. LBB02
TGCTGTCTCTGATATTGTCAGGTGCGTTTATGTCCTTTGCCGCGTTAACTCTACTGAAATTCTATGCGATGCTTCAGACAAAGCAGCAGCAGTTGAAGCTATGATTGACACACACTGCCACCTTGAGATGTCCCCGTTTGAGGGCGAGACGGACTCCGTCATAGACAGGGCGCACTCTGTCGGCGTTAATACGATGATCACCATCGGCTCATCCCCGGACAGCATAGAAAAGGCCGCGGCCCTCACAGGGCGCTACCCGTCGGTCTATGCGGCCATAGGCATTCACCCGCATGACGCCAGCCTGTTTACTTCTGACATATACCGCCAGATTAAAGACCTGTCATCAAACAAGAAAGTCGTCGCAATCGGCGAAACCGGCCTTGATTATCACTATAAGCACAGTCCGGTAGATGTTCAAAAGGAAGTATTTATCAAGCAAATTACATTATCGAAGGAGACGAACCTGCCGGTGATTATCCACTGCCGCGAGGCCGACGACGATGTGGTGTCAATTATCAAAAGTGAAAGCGTCTCGCAAGGAGTCCTTCACTGTTTCTCAGGGGATGAGAAAATGGCTGAGGCAGTAATCAAAGCCGGCCTTCTCATCTCGATATCCGGCGTGGTAACTTTTAAAAACGCTGCCGCCCTGAGGGCGGTTGTAGCTGCAATCCCCGACGATTTCCTGCTTGTTGAGACAGACGCGCCATATCTTGCGCCCATGCCACACCGCGGCAAACGAAATGAACCGGCGTATGTTACGCACACGGCGCGTGCTGTGGCACAGATAAGAGGCGTGGCCTATGAGGACATTGACAGAATCACAACGCTTAACGCAAACCGCCTCTTCGGCCTTGAACCCTCAGAACAGGTAAAAGGGCAGGTCGCGTATAAGATAAGAAACTCCCTGTATCTGAATATCACAAATCGCTGCACCAATGTCTGTACTTTTTGCGTGCGCTATCAGACAGACTTCGTCAAAGGACATAATCTAAGGTTAAGCCGCGAACCGTCGGACGCAGAGATAATAGAATCAATAGGCGCTAACGCACATACGTATGACGAGGTGGTGTTTTGCGGCTATGGCGAGCCGCTTATGAGGCTTGAGACCGTAGTAAATGTCTCGCGCTATGTAAAGAGCGAGGGCGGCAGAGTAAGAATTAATACAAATGGTCTCGGCTCTGTCATCCACAAGAGAAATATCCTGCCCGAGTTGGCCGGCATAGTTGACTGCATATCCATAAGCCTGAACGCTCAGGACGCGGCCACATACCAGCGTCTTTCGCATCCCCCGTTTGACGGCGCATATGAGGCGGTGTTGAAATTTATCGCAGAGGCAAGGGGCATAATCCCGGAGGTCGTAGCAACAGTGGTGGACGCCCCCGGCGTTGACATAGAAAGGTGCCGCGAGATTGCGGCGTCACTGGGTGCAAAGTTTAGGCTCAGGCACCTGGATGTTGTTGGTTAATGCTGTTCAGTACAGTTTATTAACGGAAATAGGACATTTCTACTTTGCTATGATATTGATATGAAAAAAAGGTTGTTTTTTTTTGCGTTTTGTGTTATAAATGTGCAAGTAGGCGTTGCTTTCCTGTGACTGGGTTGGCCTGGAGGTGTGTATGGTTAGAATCAGATACGTTATTCTATGAGCTCTTTCCGTATCGAATCGTAACAGGCAGATATTGACCAACAAGTGCTAACCGTTAAATACCAGGGGGTCAAAGATGGTTTCAAAGAGCTTAGTTCTCAGAGTATTTGTGATGTTGTTCGTTATTTCGCTTGCCGCATCTTCTGCGGTTGTCTTTGGGGAGACCGCGGGCTTAGACGAAACAGCCGGTATGGAGTTCGCAGCCGTTAAAGGCGGATGCTTCCAGATGGGAGATTCCGTTGGCGATGGCGACCCAAACGAAAGACCTGTCCATGAAGTGTGCGTAAGTGATTTTTCTATGGGTAAGTATGAAGTTACAAATCAGCAGTTCAAGAAATTCCGTCCCAGCCACGACAGCGGTAAATTTGAAGGCGTCAGTTTGAACGAAAATAACCAACCGGTAGTAAATGTCTCATGGGAAGACGCGGTTGAATATGCGAAGTGGCTGTCGTCAAAAACAGGGCGCACTTATAGACTGCCGACAGAGGCCGAGTGGGAATATGCTGCGCGCGCCGGTTCAAGCTCTGCCTATTACTGGGGAAATGATGCCTCAGAAGCCTGCAAGTATGCAAACGTATCGGATGCTGCGGCACAGAAGAAATATCCCAAATGGCGGTCTTTTAACTGCGATGATGGACATTTAGTTGCAGCGCCGGTTGGTAGTTTTAGACCCAATGCATTTGGACTTTACGACATGCTCGGAAACGCGTGGGAGTGGGTGGAAGACGTTTATAATGCCGAGGCATACAGTAAACTTCCAAAAAATAATCCTGTCTTCGAAGGTTCCGGTGAATATCGGGTTGAACGTGGAGGCGGATGGAGCAACGGACCCATGGGTGTGAGAAGTTCTCATCGTGTTGGGCTTACTCCTACGTTTGGCCATCGTTCATTGGGATTTCGCCTTGTTCTGGTAAAATAGTCTTTTTCGAAATTAACATTTTCAAACAAATGAACGCGGAGGTTTAATATGAGAAAGAGATATGTGTTTCAATTTATAATCCTTGTTATCTTTATGCTGGCGTATGCTTATTCGTCATACAGTGAAGACAAGGTAACGTCGGCAGAGCCATCAGGAAAGAATATGGCTAAAGAGGGCTATGTCGGTGCTGAGACCTGTAAGGGCTGCCACGCTGAGAATTATGACAATTATAAAAAGTCTGTTCACGGCAAGGCGCATGTCAAAGGGCCTGAATCTCAGGATGCGTGTGAAACCTGCCACGGCCCTGGTGCCAAACACGTTGAGAAAGGCGGGGCCAGAGGCGTAGATATCTTTAACTTTGACAAAAAGACAGATCCAAAAGAAAAGAGTGAAAAATGCCTTGCCTGCCATCAGGAGAATAAGGCTCAGGTCTTTTGGAGCATGAGTAAACATAGCGCGGCAACATCTGGGGTATCATGTGACAGCTGCCATAAGATTATGTCGAGTAAAGATGATAAGTTTTTGAAGGAAAAACAACCTGATCTGTGCTTCGAGTGCCATAAAGACATTAGGGCGCAGGCAAACAAGCAATCCCACCATCCCATAAAAGAGGGCAAGGTTATGTGTAATGACTGCCACGACCCTCACGGTGAATTCAATGCAAAAATGCTCAAGGGCGACACAGTCAACGAGCTGTGTTACAAGTGCCACGCAGAGAAAAGAGGCCCCTTTATGTGGGAACATCCTCCTGTAGCAGAGAATTGCCTGACATGCCACACACCTCATGGAAGCAATCACTCGAGACTTCTGACCATGAGGCCGCCGTATCTTTGTAAGGACTGCCACCAAGGCACCGGGCATGGCAATACGCCATACGGCAATACGGCCTCATTTTCCAGAACTACGACAGGGAATTTCTCAACCACAATAAAGACAGATCTCAGGTCATGCGTGAACTGCCACGTGAACATTCATGGAAGTAACGGCCCGGGGATTTATGGACAGAGATTTGTACGGTAGGAGTGAAAAAATAACTACAAGGAGGGTAACCAATGAAAGCAAATATAGCTGTGTTCATAGCGTTTTTAATGCTCCTGCCGCTTGGAATGGCGTTTGCGGAGGACACAACGACAGACAGCGCCGCCGGAATTTGTGGTGACGACTGTATTTTGAAGATACCGAATTTGTCTGGCGAGGTAACCTTGTCTGGTCTGTTAAGACCCGTCCAGGGCAACTCAACGAAATATAACGAGTATAGAGACGACAACAGAGGCAATGTCTTCGGTGACATCAAGCTGAAATATGACAACGATAATGTCTGGCTTTACCTGAAGGCGTCAGATATTGGGTATGATACGCAGAGATACAGCCTTGAAGGGGGAGTCTATGGGATAGTCAAATTCTACCTTAGGTATGACGAGATGCCTCATAATTACTCGTTAGGCGACAAGACTATATACAACGGCGTAGGCTCCAATAATTTGACCTTAATGCCGGGCTACTCTAAGCTGCCCTCCTCAAGCTGGAACTCTATAGACTATTCTATCAAGAGACAGAATGAGGGCGGAGGATTCAGACTGGATGCCGCCAAGCCTTTTTATGTACAGTTCGACGCTAACAGAGAGGAAAGGACTGGGACGAGGCCAATTTCTCTTACGAATAGTAACTCATCAAGCGGGCCGATTACGGAAATTCCTCAGCCAATTGCTTACACAACCTCATTGTTCAGAGGTGAGATGGGTTATCTTACAAAGCCCTTGTTCGTGTCGGCCTTTGCTCAACTAACAGATTTTTCAGACGCCAATCAGGCAATGTATTTCCAAAATGTTTATACGGCTGCCGGAAGTACAACGATATCCTCCAGAGCAGGGCAAATGGATGCAATGTCTCTGCCACCCAGCAACCAGAGCTATAATTACGGGCTGAAAGCATCGGCGGCGCTTCCCCTCAATAGCAGGCTTAACATGAGCATGTCCAATACTCAAACAACATCTGATTCCAGCTATTGGGCCTCGTCTCTGATTGGCACGACAAACGCCATTCCTAACCCCAAGTATACATATACTTATGCCAACGGGTCGGACTGGCGTGGCAGGGTGGATACACAGAATTACAGTGTTGTTCTGAACACGAATCCTATCCCCAATCTCAGCGCCAACATTTTCTACAAATACCGGGGTCTGGAAAACAAGTCTGATAACCCATCGGCGACAAGTTCCACTGGCAACACGAATCCTTATGTGCCGGCTGCTTATTACAAGAACAATGCCGGGGCGGACGTGTCGTACAAGCTGCCTGCACATTTCATCCTAAGCGCAGGATATAATTATGTCGTCACTAACAATTCTGTCAGTCTGAACACTACAAATAGCAACGGGTCTGAGCAGATGACATATGACATCCCACGCACTACGGACAATATCTATAACGTTGCCTTGAAATGGGCAGGGGTTGATTTCATGTCTGCCAAAGCAGGGTATGAGAGAATGAACAGAAGCGGAGCAAACGATAGCAATATAAATATGGCGGCAGACACATATGCGTGGTTTAAAAATGAGTTTGACATAGGCTCGCAGAAAAGGGATAAGATTAAGACAAATGTAGACTTTTTCCCTCTGGAAAATCTTGACGTAGGGCTTGGCTATAACTATAAAAGGTCAGTCTATCCCGATACAGAGATTGGACTGAGAAATAGCAAGACAAACGAGTATTATGTGGATGCCGGCTATACCTTTGGCAAATATGTAAGGTTGAGTGGATATGCCGCTTATGAAGATTATAGCACATATCAGTTCTTCCGCCAGTCCACCTCAGGAAATACTGATCCAAATAGTACGACTCAGAATGCGACTAACTACAATTTTGACCTTACTATTAAGGACAGGAGCCTTGATTATGGCGTAGGGCTGGATATTTATATAATCCCTAAGAAGGTAACTCTGAAACTTGCGTATGACTCTGTACATTCTTATGGAATGGGTGATTATACTGTGTTAAACCAAGCGGCTCTGACTGCTTTGGGCAATCCAACGACCAGCGTTCCGGCACAGAATAATGACAACTTGGACATTCCAAGCATGGACAGCTATAAGGTAGATAGGATATCGGCTAAAGTGGTGTGGAATATACTGAAGTCAACCGCTATGACAGTTGGATATGCATACGAACGCTATAAGTATGATGACTTTGGTTATAACAACTATCCTGCCACATATACGATAAAGGATTCATCCGGCAATGTGAGTTATCTTTCGGGGGCATACTCTAACCCGTCCTACAATGCCAACATATGGTTCCTATCATTGTCGTACAAGTTTTAAACGCTTAGAAAGTCAGTATAACTTCCGAGGGGGGACTCTGTTCCCCCTCTTTTTTTTTAATCCATCTTATTGACTTGCAATAGTTGGTTTGATATGTTAAATTTAACATTATGCTGGCATTAAAGTGCCGCGTTAATGTTATAATTGTAACTGCAATGTTTGAAATAATCAGAGTAGAGAACTTTTCACCATCAACATTCCTGTGGGAAGTAATAGCCCCGGAGATAGCGCAGGCGGCAAGGCCCGGGCAATTTGTTATCGTGCGCTCTGATGAGCGTTCTGAGAGGATTCCTCTGACCATAGCGGATTTCAACACAGACGAGGGGACTATTACGCTTGTCATACAGGCGGCGGGCAAAAGTACTGATCAGATGAGGGCGTATAGGGTTGGCGATAGTATATTGGATATTGTCGGGCCGCTTGGAGAGCCTTCAGAGATTGAAAACTTTGGAACGGTCATAGTTGTGGGCGGCGGGCTTGGCGTTGCCCCTGTATATCCCATCCTTAGGGCGCTAAAATTACACGGCTGCAATACAATCTCCATAATTGGTTTCAGGACAAAATCGCTTGTCTTTTGGGAAGGGCGCTTTCGCGATTACTCAGACGAGACTATCATCGTTACTGACGACGGCTCTTACGGGCAGATGGGTTTAGTTACGCAGCCATTGAAGGAAATCCTTGCGGCAAGGCATGTTGACCGTGTTATAGCAGTCGGCCCGCTTGTAATGATGAGGGCGGCTGCCGAGACTACGCGTCCTTTTGGGGTGCGAACGATTGTCTCGATAAATGCCATAATGGTTGACGGGACGGGCATGTGTGGAAGCTGTAGGGTAAATCTTGCCGGAGAGATAAAATTTGCCTGTATAGACGGCCCTGATATGGACGGTCATCTTGTGAATTTTGACGAATTGATAATCCGCCAGAGACGGTTTGTAAAATATGAAAAACAGTCTATAGAAATGTGTAAAAACAGATGTCAAGAATAGCAAGACAGCACTCAGCGCACCTGCCCCCCAAGACGCGGGCAACCAATTTCAAAGAGGTCGTCTGTGGATATACGGAGACTGAGGCGGTGGCAGAGGCAGGAAGGTGTATTCAGTGTAAAGAGCCGTTATGTATCACCGGCTGTCCGGTCAGGATAAACATTAAGGGATTCATTCATCTTATCACGAAAAAAGATTATAAAGGCGCGTATGAGACAGTTACAGAGGCCAACCTGTTTCCCTCAATATGCGGCAGGGTATGTCCACAGGAAAGGCAGTGCGAGGCGGCCTGTGTACTGGGGAAAAAGAGGGAGCCGGTATCAATCGGCCTGCTGGAGCGTTTTGTAGGAGATACGGCGCGCCAAAGCGGTCGGCATCAGACACACGAAATTGTCTCAACCGGCACAAGGGCCGCAGTAGTAGGTTCAGGTCCGGCGGGGCTGGCCTGCGCCTATGACCTGGCAAAGGCCGGGGTAAGCGTTATAGTGTATGAGGCGCTGCACATGCCAGGCGGCGTTTTAACCTATGGGATACCGGAGTTCAGGCTGCCCAAGGAAATAGTCAGAAGCGAGATTGACAATCTGAAAAGGCTTGGCGTTGTGATTAAGACAAACAGCGTCATAGGCAGGTTACACACAATTGAAGACCTTATGGGGCGGCTTTCATTTGATGTGGTATTTATAGGGACAGGGGCCGGCTATCCTTCTACGCTTAACGTAAGCGGGGCCTCGCTAAACGGCGTTATGTCTGCCAATGAATTTCTGACAAGGGTAAATCTGATGCACGGAAATGATTTCCCCAGATACGCAACGCCTGTCGGGGCCGGTAAAAACATTGCGGTAATAGGCTGCGGCAACACGGCGATAGACTCTGCCAGAACGGCGCTGCGCCTAAGCCCTGATAATGTCTATATAGTCTACAGGCGAACGTTAGAAGAAAGCCCTGCGCGTAAAGAGGAAATCCGGCACGCAATGGAGGAGGGCGTACAGTTCCTCTTTCGCACTGAAACAAAGGAGATAATTGCCGACAATGAGGGCTGGGTCATCGGCATGAACTGCCGCAGCAAGGATGAGGCAGCCGCGCCCGATTTTCTGTTAAATGTAGATACGGTAATCTACGCATTGGGAACGATGGCCAACCCATTGATTGCAAGGACAACGCCCGGACTGAAGACTGACAAGGCCGGCTATATAGAGACAGAGGACTTGATGACCTCAATACCAGGCGTATTTGCCGGTGGAGACATAACCAGAACAAAGGGGACATTTACCACGGTAATTCACGCCATGTCAACAGGAAGACGCGCCGCCGCGGGTATGCTTAAATATCTGGAGAGCCGCCGGCAGACATAAAGCGGCAACGCAGGGAAAACTATCTGCCGGGTATAAATTCACTGTGCCACGTATTATTGCCGCCCATGAATATTATGGGTAGTCATATCATTCTCCATGCCTGATATTTCTCATGTGGCGGCAGCTCCTGACGCTCTGAATTGGCCGCAGCCGCTGCCGTTATTTCCTGTAACTGTAATTGGTTTTTGCCATTATACTGCTTTTTCGATATAACGTTATACATCTCATATTCAGTGCCTAACTCCAGTGTGTCCATAGATTCCTCCATAAGTTAAACATATCTCAATTCATGGATTTGTTGACATGCGGCTGTCAACGTTCATGATTCAAATCCCCCACTACGCCGATATGTCTGTGCGGCCTGCTTGCGCTTTCAGTCTGCCGCATCAACGTCTTAATTCTATATCGGTTACTTTCAGATATTCTTTATAGTGCGTACAATAATAATACAAAAAAAAGGGCTGTGCAATAAAACCAGACACAAAAAACAGGAGATATAGTACTGCGTTGAATTTTTTTTGCATTTTCGCAGAGATGTCTGCTCTATAACATATTGGCGTCCGTGTAAACAAAGATAAACTAAAAAAAAGACTTGACTTTTGTCACCCCCACCCCCATAATAGATAGGTTTAGTTTTGTAGGGACGATTTCAGGCCGTATTGAGGCTATTAATATCATAAGCATGAGATGAAGGAGAAAATTATTTATTCAAAAGGTATTAAACAAGCAGGCAATAGCAGGTTCTTATCGCTGTTTATTTTGTTCAGTTACGTTTTGGCGTATTTGTTCAGCCCGTATTTTGTTCATACTGTAAGCGCGTATGTGAAAACGGCAGATACCGGAGTTACAATCGCGCCTGACGATGCCCTAATTCAGTTTACATCGGGCAATCACATCATTGGCTTTAAGGAAAACAGGGTTTACGCGGCCTCGATTGACCATGCCTTGACAGTAGAGTTCATAAAGGCAAATAAAGTAAAACCTCAAGCCAAAAGTGGCACAGTAACGCAAGGAAAGGCTCCTGCATTAGGGAAAGTAAGATATGAAAATCTATGGGATGGGATAACGTTGTCCTACGAATCTGGGCAAAAGGGCATACTGACAAGCACATATAGTATAGCGGTAGGGGCAGACCCTGGAAAAATTATGTTGAAGTATAATGTACCGCTATCGTTAGACGGCAGGGGAAACCTTGTACTGCGATTTGAAAAAGGCACAATGCTGGAATCTGCGCCTATTGCATGGCAGGAAATAGAAGGTAAAAAGGTGCCGGTTGCGATAAGTTTTAAGATACGCGGGCGGAGGCAAGCGGGTTTTGAAGTAGCGAAGTATGATACCAGATACCCGCTGATAATAGACCCAACTTTTTCATGGAACACTTTTTTAGGCGGTACTGTAAATAATGTTGCCAATGGCGTAGCGGTTGACTTAAGTGAGAATGTTTACGTTACCGGCTATAGTAGCGGCACATGGGGTGCGCCTGTCAGGGCTTACACTGCCGGCGCTGACGCCTTTGTGGCAAAGTTAGACAGTTCTGGAGCGCTTCAATGGAATACCTTTCTCGGCGCCGGTGGCTCCGATTACGGCGAGAGCGTAGCGGTTGACGCAAGCGGCAACGTTTATGTTGCAGGTTACGGCTCTGCCACGTGGGGTGCGCCAGTTACGGCTTACGCTGGCGGGGTATGGGATGCCTTTGTAGCTAAGTTAAATAGCTCAGGGGCGCTCCAATGGAATACTTTTATGGGTTGTAACGGCACCGACCTAGCATATGGCATAGCCTTAGATGCAAGCAATAATATTTACGTTACCGGTTATAGTAATGGCACATGGGGAACGCCGGTTGCTGCTTACTCAGCTGGTACCGATGTCTTTGCAGCTAAATTAAATAATTCAGGGGCGCTCCAATGGAACACCTTTATGGGCGGGGCTGGCAATGATTACGGCTATGCCATAGCGGTTGACACAAGTAATAATGTCTACATTACCGGTTATAGTTCTAGCACATGGGGTACGCCTGTTACGGCTTTTGGTGGTGCTAATGATGCCTTTGCAGCCAAGTTAAACAGTTCTGGGGCACTTCAATGGAGTACTTTTATGGGCGGGGCTGGCAACGATTATGGACGTGGCATAGTAGTTGATACAAGCGGAAATGTTTATGTTGCAGGTTACAGCTCTGCCACGTGGGGTACGCCTTTGACAGCTTTCGGTGGCGGTGTTGATGACGCCTTTACAGCTAAGTTAAACAGTTCAGGGGCGCTTCAATGGAACACTTTCACCGGAGCCAATGGCGACATTGAAGCTTATGGTATGGCGATTGATGCAAATGGCGGTATTTATATTGTCGGCTATAGCAATGTCACATGGGGTTCGCCTATTACAGCTTACTCAGCTGGTTATGACGCCTTTACAGCTAAGTTAGACAGTTCAGGGGCGCTTCAATGGAACAGCTTTCTTGGAGGGGCTAGCACTGATTACGGATATGGCATAGCGGTCGCCACAGGCGGAAATGTTTATTCTGTCGGTCGAAGCAATGCCACATGGGGTTCGCCTATTGCAGCCTACGCTGGCCTCCCTACTGACGCCTTTGCAGCGAAGATTTCAAATCCCATACCTATTACATCTACTGCTACGGCTGTTCCAACGTTCAACCAAAGGGGAATGATTATATTTATAGCCCTGATGGGTTTGGTTTCGGTATATTATTTGAGAAGGTTTGATAACTCTGATATTTAAATTACCGCCAGCATAGGCCAAATCCTCGCAGCGGTTTGGCCTGTTCAGTAATTGAATGGTCACATGTGGAGCGCTATGAAATTTCGGGATGAGGCTATCCCTGATGCGATATACTGCATATGGACAGAACTCGCATCAGCCTCTCTTTTTTGAGTATTTCTGGTTTGTCATGGAACCTGACGGCCACCTTTATATATCCATCATCCATGCTTTGTTCAATTACCTCTATCCTTGCAACCAACCCTCCGAGACCTGAAACCTTATTGCCATTTCCAAAATCAAGGTCAACGGTAACATTGCTGGCAATTTGTGGATAAGGAGGGTTTATCTTAAATACCCCTAAAAGACCGCCCATGCTTAAATCTACCAGATACCCGGATGAGCGGCTTGTGTTTTTGTCAGAGTTGAATTCAAGGGTAATAACTTCCTTTCTGTTGCCCGTATTATTGCCCGTCTGATATCGTGAGAGAACTCTCCTGTTTATTTCAAGCATAGAGAGTTTAATGTAAAACATCGTGCCCACGCCCTCTTTTGTCTTAAATGTGATTTCCCCGTTATTTTGTTTTATGACCTGATATACTATGTTCATTCCCACGCCGCGGCCAAAGCCCTTGGAACTCTGAAAGGGTAAAGAAAAACGCGATGCAACTTTTTCACTCATCCCGCCGGCATTATCTTTTATCTCGATTGTTGCGTAATTGCCCTCTTTATACGTCCTGAATTCTACTATTCTTTCTTCTATGTTTCTATTTTGCCATTCTTCCCATATATTCTTTACAATGTTAAACAGCACCTCCTCCCTTATAGAAAACTCGTCGCAATACACCTGAAGGCCGGGGGTTAATTCCTGTATTATCTTTACATTTTTATTGTTAAGTTTTGCAAGTCTGTCTATTTTTTCGATAATCGTTGCAATAATATCGTTAATGTTTCTTTTATGCAGTTCGCATTTAATTCCCATGAGCTTTAAGGTGTCTTCGCTTAACGTGCTTATCTCTTTGAACGACTCATCCAATGTAGATTGCTTTTCCTTGTCGTCCACTTCTTCGTCATAAAGCGTCAAAATGCCAATGAACGCCTTATTCTTTATGGCATGGGCTATTCTCTTTTCGATTGAATGCCATTCCTGAAGGTAAATTATTGGTGCGAAGTAATCGCCGATAGTTCCAAACGTTTCTATTTCATGCTGTTGCAGCGCCTCTTGCGTCAAAAACTCCATACAGCCAAAGGTATTATTAAAACAGACCAGCGGTTTTACCATACTGTGCAGTACCGCCGTCGGATTTCTATCCAACTCAAGCGACTCCGGTGAGCAGCTTATGATCTGTTTTCTCTCCCTTATGCACTCCCCAACAAGGCTGTCCCAGGGAATCTGGATATTCATAAGCACCTTCTTATCGCCACTTGTGTAGCAATACGTTGGAAATCCCCTGTCCACAAAGACATTCAGGGTTTTAAACGCTCCAGTGTCACACAAATCATACGCCTTGTCCAGTGCTTCCTCTGTCGAGTTCGAACACGCCAAAAACTTCGCAATCTCACGAAATACCATTAGTTCCCCCGTCTTAGCCCCCCGTGCAGCCACAGAGCGGCCTCCTGATGAGCTTCAATTGTAATGGATAGTTCGGAATTAAACAATATGTATAAAAAATCCATAAGCCGTCGTATTAATTACGATGACAGTCCTCAGCGTGCGTTTGACAATTTCCACTTAAAGATATATGATACTGCCAAATGAGCGGCCATCAACCATAACTATGGCATTGGACAGGAAGACAACGGCAGTTCTGTGTTTAGTCTTGTTGATGGGCATGTTTTTCTATTTGTACGGGCTTGATAGAAGGATTCTCTGGGAAGACGAAACCGTAACGGCGAATTTGGCCGTTAATATCCTTAAATACGGGATTCCCATGGGTGATGACGGCACTAACAGCCTTATCTTTTCCAGTGCCGACGACATCAATAAGAAATCCGTATGGGTGTTTTCCCCCTGGCTTAGCGAATACATAACGGCCGCCTCGTTTGCTGTATTGGGCAGGAATGAGGTTGCCGCGCGTCTGCCGTTTGCCGTATTGGGATTTCTTGCTGTAATCTTTATGTTTTACGTGGTATGGGATTGCTTTAAAGACAGGCAGCTTGCCCTGATAACACTGCTTTTACTTGTGACAAACGAAACGCTGATTCTCCACTGCCGCCAGAGCAGGTACTATGCTGTCTCTTTCTTTATGCAGGTGTTGTTGATATACGCGTTTTATCTGTTGTTAAAGAGAAGGCGCGTTGGAATTGCCCTGATAGTCGCGGCCCTTACCTGCCAGTTTTATAGCAGCTATCTGTTTGTGCCGGGCAATATAGTCTTGATTGTCGGCGCTGGTTTTATGTTCAGGAGGAAATATCCCGGAGTTCTCCGCGACTCAGTAATTGCCGCTGTGATAGCGTCGGCCTTTGCCGCTGTCTGGTTCATATATGCGCAGCTTTGGATTCAGACCTCATATGTGGGAGACTTCCATTACTATAACAGGTTTCTCTTTTACATCATGGAAGTTAATATGACAATGTTTCCGCTGTTGGCGCTTGCTCTTTTGCTTTGGTACAGAAGAGGGGATTTCACCGTTAGCGGCATCTCCATGGATATGACATTTTTTATTGCCGCTGCGATACCGTCTCAATTTCTGTTCATAGTAAACTATAACTCTATTTATGTCCGGTATTTAATCGTACTTATCCCTGTGTTTATTGTCCTGCTTTCGATAATATTGAGAAAGTCGCCTCCAATACTGCGTTACACTGTCGTCGCATTGCTATGTTGTACAAACCTGATGGGATATGCCGGGCTGTTTTTGTTTAGCCCGCTGAGGACCAAACCTGTAAATATTTGGCTTCAGAGGCCTGAAATTACGCTAAAAAACATAATTATGGAGAGGATTACGCCGTATGTCAACCGCTCTGAGGAGGTGCTGACCTATCTGCAGGAAAACGCCGGTCCAGGACAAACACTTGTCGTTGCCGGATATGGGTCTGACTTTCCCGTAATCTTTTATACGAAAATGAAGGTACTCAGGGCAGAGTTCGACACTGGGGGGCGGCAGGAGATGCCTGACTGGATATTGCCGCAGACTGTTTCGGGCATCACCGAGTACTTCAGAAGGTCAAGGTTTAGCATTGATATTGCCGAAATTTCTGATTTTTTGAAGACAAACTACGATATGATAAAGATTGAAGTACATAACTCAAGCCCTGTAGGCAGTGTGCCCGAATCGGATTTATACGAATATTTTACTGCCGCAGAGAAGACAACGTTTATTGCCTTCAGGAAAAAGACGCTCCCTCCGCCGCCGTCGGCGTCGCCTGCTATCCCGTCAAAATAATTTTCTTGTAATCTAAGTTACGTATAAGTTATTATAGCCAAATTGCAGTTTTTATGTCTACGTAGTGAAAAATAGGGTATTTTTACTTTTGACTGACATTTTTATAGAAATATATTGACCATTTAAATATAATCATGCTACTCTTATATCCCTAAAACGGGTTGGACGCAAAATTCACAAACTCGGCAGTATAACGCAAGTCAAGGACACGGCATTACTTTGATGTTGCAGGAGGGTGTTATATATGGAAGGGTTGGACGATATACTCGCTAAATACTATCAAAGCGAGGGCAGTATAGTCTCCATATTGCAGGATATGGAGGTAAGGTATGGCTACATACCGGAGGAAGCCGTTGCATGGGTATCGGAGCAGACAGGGCTGTCAGCATCGCGCTTTTATGGGGTGGCTACGTTTTATGGGCAGTTTCATCTTGTAAAGCCCGGCAAACATGTTGTAAAGATATGCCGCGGCACGGCCTGCCACGTCAAAGGGTCAGAAAAGATTAGCGATGATATTCAGACGATGCTCAATGTCGGAGTGGGGCAGACTACGCCTGACGGGAATTTCACCGTGGAGCATGTCGCATGCGTGGGGGCGTGCGCGAGGGCGCCGATTTTCATAGTTGATAAGGATGTCTATGGCAAGATAACGCCGCAGAAGGCGAAAAAAACTCTGGAACAATACATGGGTGGTGAAGGCAATGGAAAAGGCTAAGACAGAGATTATCGTAGGAATGGGGACATGCGGCATAACCGCAGGCGCCGCTGACATCTACGCCCTTGCCGCCGAATCGGCCAAGACGAAGGGGTTAGATGTAAGATTGTCCTCGACCTCGTGCATTGGCATGTGTCACAGCGAGGTGCTTGTTGATGTTGTTACCCCTGGCTTTGCGCGCGTTACTTACGGCAATGTGACGAAGGAGGCTATCGAGGAGATAATCTCCTCCCATGTAGCGGCAAACGTGCCTGTAGCTAAATATGTAATCGCGCAGATGCCATCATACGGCAA
Source organism: Candidatus Magnetominusculus sp. LBB02 (assembly GCA_022321325.1). Taxonomy (GTDB): domain Bacteria; phylum Nitrospirota; class Thermodesulfovibrionia; order Thermodesulfovibrionales; family Magnetobacteriaceae; genus Magnetominusculus; species Magnetominusculus linsii. Next base: position 15,327 of record JAKOEO010000053.1, read on the forward strand.
GACGTATGACGATATACCGATTTTCGGGCAGATGCCCTATATGAATAAGCAGGAGCGCGTGGTACTGTCAAACTGTGGATTCATAGACCCGCTGTCAATAGAAGATTACATAAGCAAGGGTGGGTATGAGGCTGTAAAAAAGGTGATTGGCGGGGGCGACCCAAAGGCGGCCATAGAGATTATAAAGGCATCCGGCCTCAGAGGAAGGGGTGGGGCGGGATTTCCAACTGGATTAAAGTGGGAATTTTGCAACAAGGCGGTTTCTGACAAGAAATATATTATCTGTAATGCGGATGAGGGCGACCCCGGGGCGTTTATGGACAGGAGCGTGCTTGAAGGAGACCCACATGCGATAATCGAAGGGATGTTGATAGCAGGATTCAGCATAGGGGCAAGCTACGGCTATGTCTATTGCCGGGCAGAGTACCCGCTTGCGATAAGCAATCTCAAGGTTGCCATCAAAGAGGCACATGAGAGAAATTTTCTTGGTGATAATGTTTTAAATTCTGGATTCAAATTCAATATTAAAATAAAGGAAGGCGCCGGGGCGTTTGTCTGCGGCGAGGAGACCGCCCTTATCGCATCCATTGAGGGCCTCAGAGGGATGCCGCGCGCTAAGCCGCCGTTTCCCGCACAGAAAGGTTTATGGGGCAAACCCACGGTAATCAATAACGTTGAGACACTTGCCAACATACCGCGAATAATCGTCAAGGGGGCAGATTGGTTTTCCTCATTTGGCACTGAAAAGAGCAAGGGTACGAAGGTCTTTGCCCTTGCCGGGAAGATTAACCGCGGCGGTCTGATAGAAATCCCTATGGGAATAACCCTCAGAGAGATAATCTACGACATAGGCGGCGGAATTCCCAATGACAGGGCCTTCAAGGCGGTTCAGACGGGAGGTCCTTCTGGCGGCTGCCTGACGGCTGCGATGCTCGATACCCCAGTGGATTACGAGAGCATTGCCAAGGCCGGGTCTATCGTAGGCTCAGGCGGCATGATTGTCATGGACGAGGACGACTGCATGGTAAACATTGCCAAGTACTTCCTTGAGTTTACCCAGTCTGAGTCATGCGGCAAGTGCACGCCATGCAGGATAGGTACAAAGCGGCTATATGAGATACTTGAGCGTATTACCGAGGGAAAGGGCAGAAAAGGGGATTTAGAGCTGCTTGAGGAGCTTTCCGAGGATATTCGTCTGGCAAGCCTCTGCGGGCTTGGCCAGACTGCGCCCAATCCAATTCTTAGTACGCTGCGAAATTTCAGAGATGAGTATGTCGCCCATATTGAGGAGAAACGCTGTCCTGCGGCGGTCTGTAAGCCTTTGATAACATTTACTATTATAGAAAAGTCCTGTACGGGCTGTATGGCCTGCGCAAGGGCGTGTCCGACAAGCGCCATAACGGGTGAGAGGAAGAAGCCGCACTTTATAACATCGGAGAAGTGCATTAAGTGTGGTTCATGTTTTGATGTGTGCAAGTTTAAGTCAGTTCTAAAGAAGTGATCAGGAGGAGGATGATTAAATGGGCATTAAATTAACGATAGACGGCAAAGAGGTGGAGGCCAAAAACGGCGCTACAATCCTCCAGACTGCCAGAGACTATGGGATATATATCCCCACGCTTTGCGACAATCCCGCCCTTGAGCCGTATGGCGGCTGCCGGCTCTGTCTTGTCGAGGTGGAGGGGATGCCTAAGCCCACGACCTCGTGCACAACTCCGATTACGGAGGGAATGAAGGTAAAGACCGTCACACCGCAGGTTGAGAGGTTGAGAAAGACTGTAATTGAGCTTCTGCTATCAGACCATCCCAACGACTGCATGACATGCGAACGTGCGGGGGATTGTAAGCTGCAGGAATTTGCCTATTTCTACGGGCTGAGGTCAAACAGGTTTTACGGCAAGAGAAGGCAATATACAAAGCAAGACGGCAATCCATTTCTTGAGCGCAATATGGACAAGTGCATTCTCTGCGGCCAGTGCGTGCGCGTATGTAATGAGGTGCAGGGTGTAGGGGCAATTGACATAGCCTACAGGGGGTTTGACGCCAAGGTCTGCCCGTCGTTTGAGAATGATTTAAACTGTGAGTTTTGCGGCCAGTGCGTCAGCGTCTGCCCTACGGGCGCATTGACAGGGCGCATATGGTCAAAGAAGGGACGCACTATTGGCATAAAGGAAGTGGAGACGACCTGTTCGTACTGCGGCTGCGGCTGCCAGCTCAATCTCCATGTCCGGGGCAACGAGATAGCCCGCGTCTCATCCAAGCCAGATAATCATAATGAGGGCTGGCTTTGTGTAAAGGGCAGGTTTGGTTATGAGTTCATAACCAGCCCCGACAGGCTCACGACCCCATTGATAAAAAGAGATGGAAAGTTCACAGAGGCGACGTGGGATGAGGCGATTTCGTATGTTGCGGAAAGATTTAAAAAGATAATCGCCGACAATGGCCCTGACGCAATGGCGGGGCTGTCCTCTGCCAGATGTACGAACGAGGAGAATTTCCTGTTTCAGAAATTTATGCGCGCCGTGGTTGGGACGAATAACGTTGACCACTGCGCCCGTCTCTGACACAGCCCAACGGTGGCCGGTCTGGTCACAGTATTTGGTTCGGGCGTGATGACGAACTCTGTCCCTGAGACTGAGAATAACGATGTAATATTTGTAATTGGCTCAAACACGAAGGAGAATCATCCGATTGTGGCGTTGAGAATGCTAAAGGCAGTGAAAAAAGGGGCGAAGCTGATAATCGCCGACCCGCGGCGCATACCGCTTGTCAAACACGCCCATCTGTGGCTCAAACAGAGGCACGGCACTGACGTAGCGCTCATTAACAGCATCTTGCATGTGATGATTAAAGAAGACCTGATAAACAAGAAGTTCATAGAGGAGCGCACAGAGGGTTTTACTACAGCGGCCGCCGCCGTAGAGGGATTCACACCGGAAGTGGGCGAAAAGATAACCGGCGTACCAAAGGAAAAGATAATTGAGGCGGCACGGATTTATGCCGCCGGGAAAAACGCCGCTATATATTACACAATGGGCATTACTCAGCACAGTCACGGCACAGACAATGTCTATAGCCTTGCCAACCTTGTGCTGATGGCGGGGAATCTTGGCCGTGAAAGCGTCGGGCTTAATCCCTTAAGAGGGCAGAATAACGTACAAGGCGCAAGCGACATGGCCTGCGCCCCGAACGTGTTTCCCGGTTATCAGAAGGTGTCAGATGATGCCGCAAGGGCGAAGTTTGAGGCCGAGTGGAAGGTGAAACTCCAGGACAAGATAGGGATGAACGCAATTGATATGATGTATGCCGCCGAGGCCGGCAAGCTCAAGGGGCTGTATATTATGGGAGAAAACCCCGTGATGTCCGACGCCGACCAGAAACATACTCTTCATGCGCTAAAGAGCCTTGAGTTTCTGGTAGTGCAGGATATCTTTATGACACAGACGGCAGAGCTTGCCGACGTGGTGCTTCCTGCGGCGTGTTTTGCCGAGAAAGACGGCACGTTTACCAATACAGACCGCCGCGTACAAAGGGTAAGAAAGGCGGTTAACCCGCCTGGTAATGCCCGTGACGATTCGTGGATAATCATGCAGCTGTCGCACGCGATGGGATATGAAATGAACTATGCCGACATGTCTGAGGTCTTTGACGAGGTCGGGCGGCTCTGGCAAAACGTTGCGGGCATAAACTACCGCCGCATGGAAAAAGGCGGGATTCAGTGGCCATGCCCTACGACAGACCATCCCGGCACGCCTTACATGTTTAAAGACAAGTTCCCAATCGGCAAGGCCAAGTTCTCGGCAGTTAAGTTTAACCCCTCGCTGGAGCTGCCCGATGATGAGTACCCGTTTACGTTGTCAACCGGCAGACAGCTGCTTCAGTACCACACCGGTACGATGACGCGCCGCGTAAAGGCAATAGACACAGCCGCACACGAGGCATACGTAGAAATCAACCCTGCAGACGCAGGTCGGATGAGCATAGACAATGGCGCTATGGTGCGGGTAAGCTCGCGCAGAGGTTCAATTACGCTGAAGGCAAAGGTTACAAACGTGCCCGATGTGGGAGTTGTTTTTATCCCATTTCACTACAGCGAGGCCGCCGCAAATGTGCTGACAAATCCCGTATATGACCCGATTTGTAAGATACCGGAGCTGAAGGTCTGTGCCGTAAAATTAGAGAAAATACAGGAGGACAAAAATCATGCCGCTTGATCCAACAAAACACGCTGACTGGGAAATAGCCGAGGCAGCGGAGAAGAACATGAAGACAGTGTATCAACTGGCCGAGGAGCTTGGGCTGCCAAAGGACGAGCTGCTTCCGCACGGCCACTACGTAGCAAAGATTGACTTTAAGCGCCTGTTAAGCCGCTTATCAAACAAGCCAGACGGCAAGTACGTTGACGTTACCGCGATAACCCCCACTCCCCTTGGCGAAGGCAAATCAACCTCTACAATCGGCCTTGTTCAGGGGCTTGGCAAGAGGAAAAAGAGCGTCATAGCGGCAATCAGACAGCCCTCCGGCGGCCCTACGATGAACATCAAAGGCTCGGCAGCGGGCGGCGGTCTTTCTCAGTGCGTCCCATTGACCCCGTTTTCGCTTGGCCTGACGGGCGATATCAACGCCATTATTAACTCACACAACCTCTCAATGGTGGCGCTCACTTCAAGAATGCAGCATGAGCTTAACTACACGGACGAACAGCTTGCAAAGAGGAAATTAAGAAGGCTCGACATTGACCCGCGCCGCGTGCAGCAGGGTTGGATAATGGACTTTTGTGCCCAGTCACTTAGGAAGATGATAATAGGAATAGGCGGCAAGATGGACGGCTACATGATGGAGTCGCGTTTTGACATCGCCGTCTCCTCAGAGATTATGGCGATATTGGCCGTGGCCACAGACTTGAAAGATTTCAGAGAGAGAATGGGCAAGATAGTAGTGGCCTATGACAGAAAGGGCGGCCCTGTTACTACAAGGGATCTTGAAGTAGACGGCGCAATGACCGCGTGGATGGTAGAGGCGTTAAACCCGAATCTGCTTCAGACGATAGAGGGGCAGCCGGTGCTGGTTCACGCCGGACCGTTTGCCAACATAGCAATTGGCCAGTCATCAATTATAGCGGACAGGGTAGGGCTGAAACTGGCAGATTACAACGTAACAGAGTCAGGCTTTGGAGCTGACATAGGGTTTGAGAAGTTCTGGAACTTGAAGTGCCGTTACTCCGGCCTCAAGCCAAACGCCGCCGTTGTTGTGGCGACGATAAGGGCGTTGAAATGTCACGGCGGTGCGCCGATTCCCGTACCAGGCAAGCCGATTCCTGAGGAGTACAAGGGTGAGAATGTCGGCTGGGTTGATAAGGGCTGCATAAACCTCGTTCATCACGTAAAGAACGTCAAATCAGCAGGCATCAATCCTGTTGTGTGTATCAACGCGTTTTACACAGATACCGACGCCGAAATCGCGATGGTAAGAAAGAACTGCGAGGCGGCAGGGGCAAGAGTGGCGTTATCAAGACATTGGGAAAAGGGCGGCGAAGGCGCGCTGGAGTTGGCTGACGCGGTAGTTGACGCCTGTAATGAGACCAACAACTTCCAGTTCCTCTATCCGCTTGAGATGCCGTTGACGCAGAGAATCGAAAAGATAGCCACGCAGATATATGCGGCAGACGGCGTGGACTACTCCCCTGACGCCCTCAAAAAGGCGAAGGCGATAGAGACCGACCCAGAGTTGAGCAAACTAGGCACATGTATGGTCAAGACCCACCTGAGCGTCTCCGACAATCCAAACAAGAAGGGAGTGCCCAAAGACTGGAGACTGTTCATAAGAGACATCTTGCTCTTTAAGGGCGCGGGATTTGTAGTACCGGTAGCCGGAGACATAAAGCTAATGCCCGGCACATCAAGCGACCCCGCCTACAGAAGGGTAGATGTTGACGTAGAGACCGGCAAAGTGAAAGGACTGTTCTAAAGAAGATAGACAATAAGGGAAGGGCGCCGTGCCCTTCCCTTATTAATACCCTCAGGGTATTAATAAGGGATGCGTCCCTCAATAACGGCCGCTGTTCCTATTTTCGTCCAAATTGACCGTAAAGGAAGTCAAGATATCAATTTTCATCGATTGATGGGCTAGGTTGAACAGAGAATACTACGTAACTCGACCTCATCGTTATTATTAACTGATTTCTTTTTGTAATTATCAGGGGTACACCCTTTTTTTGGCGTATTCGGCTGTTTACGAGATGTTGGTGTTTTATTCAAATTATTCTTATAGAAAAGAATAAAGTGGTTTGTAAATGAATCCAGAGGGTTTGTGTCATTATAAAAATGCTTTAATATGGCTTTGCAATAATCTACTATACAGAGACTACTCTTAAACTTCTGGATTATTTCTTCATTCTTCGGTTTAAAAGATTTTAGCTCAATAAATACAATAATATCTTTATCTTTCGTTTTTGAAAAAATAACATAATCACATCTTCTTAATAAGCCTCTATTATGCTTAAATAAATTCACTTCTCCTATATATTCATCTAGCTTGATAACGATTGTATCATCTGGTATTCCCAATAACGTTACATTTTTTAGCTTTGCCTGAGGTTCTTTCTCTTTCAAGTCAACAAAGGATCTTCCCTTGTTCCTGATAGGGTTACCAAGTATATTTTCATTAAATAGCCCTTTTAATACTTGGAATCCCTCAGTCATCAACTTCACCAAACTGGATAGCGTCCTGAATTTCATTCATTTCATTAATGTCATTATCGAAACTCTTTACTTCTATACCAGATTCATCATCAATGTTGGCATTAATTAAAGTAAAATCTCTAGTTTTTCTCTTGTTATCTTCCGCTTTAATGAGACTTCGATCCGCAATATATGCCCTGACCTTTTGTGTTGACAACAATTCCTCTTGTTTGTAGCTATATTTTTCCATCAGTCTTTTTATATAAGGCTTATCCTGATTCATCATAATCAGACTGTTAAACTCCTTGACAATATAATCGCTGTGAGTAGTTATGAATACTTTAATCCCAATATTCACCAATCTCGCCAATAAACGGGCAATTAACCGCTGATTCTTTGGATGAAGGTTTATCTCTGGTTCATCTATCATAAGCAAATCGCCAGGTTCGGCAATATGCTTTAAATAATATTCTAAAATAAGCAGTGAACGAACTGAACTTGAAGCTTCACCCATTGTAAGTTTCAGTTTATTGTTTGATTTTGGTGTAAAAAAAGGCTCATCGGCATCGTCAATAGAATAACTTCCGCCAACAATGTTATTAAAATCGGACAATAGTTCTTCATGCTCTTTTATTATAAAACTATCCTTGGTCTTTATTGTACTTAAACTTCGAATGAAATCGATATTTTCTTTAACAGGTAGGGCATATCCTGTTAAAATATCTTCAAATAATCGAATAGGATTAAATGTTTCTTTCTTCATTTTGCTAAATTCATCAAGCAGACGATTGCGTGCAATATCGAGTTCATTTTGAAAAATTGCTGCTCCTGTTCTCTCCGTACTTACAATAAATGCCTTTGGAAGAAAGTACTGAAGAATAATCCTACTGATAAATCTTGATATTATATCTGAATGCATATCTATGTTGCCTTTATCAACAAGTAATGATATTCTTATTATAGATGAATCTATTTCTCTTATTATTTCAAATTGTTGATTGTTGGCAGAACCAAGTGTGCTTTTAAAGGATCGAGGAATTTGTATGTCTTTATGCTCTACATCAATCATAAAAGTCGATTGAGAAAATCTGCTTTCAGACGATGCAAAAATCCCGGCCAACGCTGTTTGATATTTATTACAACCATTTTTAACAATCTCAGGTATTTTTTTTATTAGTTCATCTATATTTAATTCGGCTGAGCCGTTTTCCATAAGTGTATTCATGACTTGATCTGAAACCATATTTATATTTGTATTCCATGTTTTTAGAAAGCCGTATAATGCATATGCCAGATAAGTTTTCCCAGTATTGTTCTCTCCGCATATTATCGTCAAATCCCCTAGTTCAAACTCAGCTTGCCTCATTATACCCAGGTTTTTCACTCGTATTTTCACTTTAGCCTCCTACGAAGAAATAATACCATGTTAATGATGCCGATGTCAAAACACTGTACACCTTTTGAGATTGTAATATTATATCACGGCTGCCCAAGGCAACCACGATCACATGCAGCCGTATAGCCACGATTGGCAAATAGCGGGATAATCTGGTAGCCATGTTGTAATAATTAAAAATGTGATTTTTTAAATAATATACTCTTGATTTAATAACCTGTCTTTGGATATAGTAACATCCAGCGAGGGTTTAGAATTATGATTAATGTCTTTGAAGCTCGGATACGCATCGTTAAAAGGGGTTTTGGCTGAGGACAGTCAAAAGACCTGGTCGAGGTTAACCAGCTGAGGAGACTTTACCATCTAACTCAACCGTTAGTTGACGGCTTAAGCTCACTAAATCTTTCCTAAAGTCATTCCTCAGCGTTAAGCACAGGCTGTTTCGGCCCTGCTAAACACAAATGAACTGCTAACGCGGAGGATTTATGTCAAATGACTACACAGCTATGTGGCGCGAACTTGGACTAAACATTGGCGCCCACGACGGATTACTTGCAGTTTTAACCAATGCCTACAAGGACATTTACCTGTCACAGAAAAACCGGCCATCTGCTATGGGATATTTCGATTTCGTCATATCTGAGGTGCATGGGCTAAGAATCGAGGAATTGATTAAGGCCAAAGAACAGGGCAAAAAGATAATAGGCACATTTTGCATTTTTGTGCCGGAGGAGCTGATTCTTGCGGTTGACGGTGTATGCATCGGGCTTTGTTCCGGTGCGGAGGTTGGAAACGACACCGCAGAGACGCACATCCCACGAAACACATGTGCATTGATCAAATCATTCATGGGATTCAAATTGAGCGGTCTTTGTCCATACGTTGAGACGACAGACCTGATAGTAGGCGAGACTACCTGCGACGGCAAGAAAAAGGCATACGAGGCGTTTGCTAAAATAACCGGTAAAGTCTACGTCATGGAAGTTCCGAATAAAAAAACTGACGCTGACATGCGGCTGTGGAAACAAGAAATAAGACAATTCGCCGAAAAACTTCAGTCGGCTGCCTCTAAAGAGATTACTCTGGAGAGACTTAGAGATGCCGTCAGAGTTGTAAACGAAAAGAGAATCGCGCTTCAGAGATTGTCGAAGCTGAGGGCCAACGACCCTGCCCCGATTTCTGGCCTCGATGCGCTGCTGATAAACCAAATTTCTTTTTTTGACGACCCCGTACGCTTCACTGCTAAGCTAAATGAACTATGTGACGAACTTGAGCTGCGGGTAAA
>JAKOEO010000054.1:0-12692 GCA_022321325.1 Candidatus Magnetominusculus sp. LBB02
ATAGCGCACTCGCTTGGGGTGCGAGTGGTCGCCCGTTCAAATCGGGTCGCCCCGATTTAATTAAATGACATAATGCAAGCATCTTGGGTTATTTTGCGAATGGGTTGCTCTTGGCTGCCACAAGGCTCCCCTGTTCAACTCTTGATCTGTTCAATTTTAATCATAATATTGGGGCTGCATATTTAGCATGAACACGCTGTCCATGTCATATGTGAAGGATTTCATCTCGGCCCATACGGGGCTAAACGTTGAGGAAAAGACGCTAAGCTCTACCGTGATATCGAGAATGAAGGTGCTGGGGTTTGACTATGTTGACGCTTACTGCAGGTTCTTAGAGAGCGATTCCCCTGAAAGCAAGAAAGAGTGGAAAGAACTCTGCCAGATTATCACCACCGGCGAGAGCTTTTTCTTTCGTGACAAGGGACAATTTCACCTGATCAGGTACACAATCTTAAAGGCAATAATAGAGGCCAACAGGGATGCTAAAAGCCTTCGCATCTGGTCAGCAGGCTGCTCAACAGGCGAAGAGCCATACTCGCTGGCTATCACCGTCATGGAACTCCTTCCCGAAATCAACCTCTGGAACGTCTCAATCATAGGTACCGACATAAACGAAGACGCCATAGAGAAGGCCCGTAAAGGCCAATACAGCGACTGGTCGTTCAGGATGGTTGACCCCGGCACTATCGCCGCCTATTTCAAGCGCCGAAAGGGTATGTATGAACTCGATGAGCGCGTACGCCGCATGGTTGTCTTCAGGCAGGGCAATCTTATCAGAGACGCCTTCCCTGATGCCGCATCTGGTATCTGCGATATAGACCTGATTCTATGCAGAAATGTGTTTATATATTTCCAGCCGGATAACATTGCCCTGGCCCTTGGGAAACTCTCCAGGACGCTTAACAAAGGAGGGTATCTGATAACTGGACACGCCGAGCTGCAGTCTGTCCCGCTTATCGGCCTTGCGCCAGTCACATATCCACAGAGTATAATTTACAGGCGCGTGGCAGACTGCCCTGCCAAGGAACAACGGCCTTTTTATAATCCTCCCATGCCGCTCATAATTCAGCCCATCAAACAAATATCAGTCATAAATATAGGGAAAAATGTTACAATCAACAAGTCGGCCGCCATGCCCGTGAAGCCTGTTGAGGCAAGGAAGGTGGCTGCAGGCGATAAGGCCAAAGCTGCCACACCTGAAGGAGGATTCTATGCAGAGGCTCAGGCCCTGTACAAGGAAGGTAAGTATCTCTTGGCAATAGAAAAGGCAGCCATGTTTCTAAAGGATAATCCGAGGCATTACGACGCCCATGTGCTGCTATTGCGGTCATACGCAAATACGGGAGACCTGAAGCGCGCCGCCGATGTCTGTGCAAGCGCCATAGGGGTTGATTCTCTGAGGCCGGAGCCATACTATATGCTGGCACAGATAGCTGAGGAACAGGGTAATACTGACGATGCCGTGGTGATGTTTAACAGGGTTATTTATCTGAACCCACGCGCTGTGGCGGCCTATCTTGAGCTTAATGCCATCTATGAACATGAGGGCGACCCCAAAAAAGGGGTCAAGCTTGTAGAGGCGGCGGTGAAGATTCTTGAGCGGCTTCCCGCAGACGGCGCGGTTGAATTTTACGACGGCGTAACGGCGGGAGAACTACTGGCGCACCTGAGAAAGACCTATAGGCCCGGAGGCGTTAATTGATGAGCCAGCCAATGGAGTCTTATCTTGCGTTTCGTATCGGCAGATTTACATATGCTGCACCGGCCTCGGATGTACGGCAGATAATTCACTTGCCAGAGTTCAGGCAGGTTGACGAGGCCCCGGGTCACATTGCCGGGATAGTCAATATTCGGGGGAATGTAGTGCCGCTTATGGACATTGATGTGCGTTTTGGCCGCCCTCCATGTGCACAATATAAAACGACAGACAAGGTGATTGTGTTTAACTGCGATGACAGGCCTATGGGGATAATAATTAATGAGATAGTTGATATATATGAAATCGCGGCTGAGTCCATTGTCGGTTCACCGGCGTATGGCCGCCATGAAGTGCCTGAAAACGCATTTATCGAGACAGTAGCAAAGGTAGGTGAAGACATTATTCAGATTCTCAATCTTACGAAATTATTTGACCCATGTTATAAACCGGATGTGGATTTAGCGGTTGACGGTTTCGAGAAACCCCTTTCATCCTGTCAGAGTGCGCCTTCTGACGGCATATTTCACAGGCGCGCCCTGGACCTGGCCGACTCCGCATCAGAAGAGGGCGAGGATGATGATGTAATGCCGCTTGCCATCATAGAGACGGGCGGCGAGCTATTCGGCATAGAACTTGAAGTAATACGTGAGTTTATTGGTATTGGCGACTACCGGCAGGTGCCGTGCTGCCCAGACCACATCGTAGGCAATATAAACCTCAGGGGCGAGATATTGACGCTTATTGACATTACCGGCGTGTTGTCTTTAGGCAGAGGGAATTTTAAGTCTGCCGTTGTGGTATCAATAGATAATTTTACTGTCGGCATCTGCATTGACAACCTGATAGATATACTGTACCTGCCTATGGCCGGGTTTAAAGAACTTCCGGCGGCGCTTGGGCAGGCCGACGAGGATTTCTTTGAATTCACAGCGCTTTACGAAGACAGGGCGGTCGTTGTTATAAATCTGCAGAGTATTCTGTACAAGGGCAATCTCATTGTAAATGAAGTATTATGATAGAAAAAATTACACTGGAGGAAGACATATGAAATTAAAGTTGTCGTTGACATTAAAGCAGAAACTATTTGTTATATTTGTATTAATAGGGATGCTTCCGTTTCTTGCTATCGGCACATATTCCTATATAAAGTCGAGGGATGCCCTTATCAAATTGGGATTTGACAACCTCATCAGTACAGCAGATGCCAAGAGAGTGCACATGGAGATGTTTTACAAACAAATCATACGTCGGCAGATGACATTCACAGAGGATCTGATGGTTATCGGGGCGATGAAGGAATTTACGGCGGCATTTAATGCCGTGGAAAAGGAATCCGGCGCTAAATATGACAATAATGCAAAATATAACGATGACCTGCTGATGGCAAGGTATCAGGAGCAGAAGGACAAGACGTTTGGCGTACCTGACAATATCATTGCTGCATGGTGGCCTAAAGCAAAGACAGCCAGAATACTGCAGAATCAGTACATAACCGCCAATCCCTTTAAAACAGGGAAAAAGAAAGATCTTGACTTTGCCGCCGAAGTGAACTCCTACAATGTAGTCCACAAAAGATACCAGGGCATATTTCGAAAGTATGCGGATGAGTTTGGTTACTCTGATATGTTTCTGATAGAACCCGACACCGGATTCATAGTCTATTCCACGGCTAAAGAACTCGATTTTGGTACAAGCCTGATGAGCGGCCCATACAGTGATACTGGTCTGGCAAAGGCGTTTGACGCAGCTTTGAAGTCAAAAGAAAAGGGATTTATAGTAATAGAGGATTTTGAGCCGTATGCACCGTCGTATGGCAATGATTCAAACTTTATAGCCTCTCCTATTTATGACGGAGATAAAAAGATTGGGGTTCTGGCCTTTAAAGTGTCTGTGGACAGGATGAACGATGTTATGACCTCTAACAGGAGTTGGCTGACCGCCGGCTATGGCAGGACATGTGAGACTTATATCGTTAACGCTAACGACATGGGAATGAGGACGGACTCCAGGCCATTCTTAGAATCGCCGGATGGTTTTTTTAAGGCAATCCAAAACGTGAATATGGATAAAAAGGCTATTGATAGAATGAAGCAATATAAATCCACCATCGGCTCGCTCAAAATAAACAGTAAAATCGTAAAAGACGCGGCTGCTAATAAGTCCAAGGTTAGTGGTTTTTCCACGAATTATTTAAACACTCCAGTTATTGTGACCGCTTCTCCGATTAAAATCGATGGGCTAAATTGGGTATTAGTTGCTGAACAGGGGGAGGATGAGGCATTTGAGGCCGTAACACACCTATTTTATGCGATGTTGATCTTGGGGGTGCTTGTCTTGATTGGTGTCGTTGCCATCGCCTTGATATTCAGCCGCTCGATAAGTATGCCGTTAAGCAGGAGCATAAACAATATCTCCACATCAGCTAATGAAATCTCTGCCACAGTAGAACAGCATGAGAGGACGGCCTCACAGCAGTCAACCGCCGTTAACGAGACTACTACGACGATGGACGAACTCATGGCCTCGTTTAAGCAGTCCTCGGAACAGGCTAAAAACGCCTCCGAGGGCGCAGAGCACGTCATGGCTATGGCTAACGAAGGGGCGGCCAATCTAAACGAAATGCTTGCAGGAATGACATCGCTGAAGGAGCGTGTCGAGGCGACGGCCTCCATGATATTGCAGCTTAGCGAGAAGACCACCCGCATAGAGAACATTGCCAACGTGGTATCTGACTTTGCCGGCGAGACCAAGATGCTTGCGATGAACGCCGCGGTTGAGGCCGTAAGGGCAGGGGAGCACGGCAAGGGATTTTCTGTTGTGGCGATGGAGATACGCAAACTGGCAGAACAAAGCAAGAAATCAGCCGAGGAGATAAACGCTGTCGTTATCGAGATACAAAAGGCCACCAATACCACAGTCATGGTAACCGAGGAAAGCACAAAGACGGTGGACAGGGAGGTGGAGCTGGCCGAGGTCGCAGCCGAAACGTTTGGCAAGCTCTCTGGCGTAATAAGAAGCTCTGCCGAGAATATTCAACAGATATTTCTCAATATTCAGCAGCAGTCGGCTGCCATTACCCAGGTTGTAGAGGCCATGAACTCTATAAACAGGAGCGTTAAGGAGACCTCATCCGGCATAACGCAGACAAAACAGGGCATATTGAAACTCGACGAGGTAGCCAAAGACCTGAAACAAATGGTGTAACGTGTAATGATTGAAGATAAGGAACTAAGAGAATTATTTAACGCCGAGACGCAGGAGCATATTCAGAATATCGAAGAGGGGCTTTTGCAGCTTGAGAGAAATGTCCCCGGCGATAAGAAGGCGCTGATGGAAGGGCTGTTTCGCGAGGCCCATAGCCTGAAAGGCTCTGCCCGCCAGCTTGGCGTAAATAAAATAGAACTGCTTGGTCACACGTTAGAAGACATGTTAAACGCGGCAAAGCGCGGCGAGAAAGAGCTGTCTTCTGCTAATGTCAACAATATCTATCGGTGTCTTGACGCGATAAATGAGTTGCTTGAGGAGGCGGTTGCGGGGAAGGCGTCCTCGGTGAATGTCTCCCTGATGATTGCCGAACTAAAAGGGCAACGGGCCGTGGAGCCTGCGCCGGTTAAGAAGGCCGATGTGGTGGAGGATGAGAAGCCGCCACAGTGTGAGATTCTGACACTCGGCAAGGAAGTTGCGGCTGAGAGGTCTCAGGAAGCCGTTAAGCCTCCTGAGGTGAAGCCGCTGCAAGAGTCGGCCACCAAGACACAGGATTCCTTGAAAGCGGATGAGGACGATAAGGCGGCTGTCCATGACTATGAACCTCCTACAGCAGCTCAGGAAGGGAAGAAGTTTGCCATTGATACAATACGCGTAGAGGCTTATAAGCTTGATGCCCTGATGCTTCATATCGGAGAGCTGCTTGTCCTGAAAAACAGGATAAACCAGCGCCTTAACGACATACAAGAGACTATGCACATGTGGAATACCAAATTGTTAAGTGAACTAAAGGGAAGCCTTACGCACGCCGGGTTTGATACGCAAATCGAGAGTTTTACGGGCGCTCTGAATAATCTTAAAGGCGCGCTATACGAAGATGACGCCAGGTTTTCGTTCATATCCAAAGAGATCGAGGAAAGGGCGCGTACGCTTATGCTCTTGCCGCTGTCAAATATTTTCAACCCGTTTAAGCGTATGATAAGAGACCTTTCTAATCAACAGTCAAAAGAGATAGATTATCTGGTTGAGGGCGGTGAGACTAAGGCAGAGAAGCGAATCCTCGAGGAGATGAAAGACCCCCTGATGCACATCATAAGAAACGCCATAGACCACGGGATTGAAGCCCCGGATGAGCGCTTGAAAAGGGGAAAAAATAGGACTGGCACAATCACCGTAAAGGCTTACAAAAGTCCGGCAAGCGTAATAATAGAAGTAATAGACGACGGGCGCGGCCTCAACATAGAAAAGATAAAGGAGACGGCTATAAAACAAAAACTTGCCTCTGCCGAGACCCTCATGGGGATGCCGCTTTCTGAGCTATATAATTTTATCTTCACGCCAGGCTTTACCACAAGCCCGATAATCACCGACATCTCTGGAAGAGGCGTGGGTATGGACGTAGTAAAGACAGCCCTTACCCGCCTTAAGGGTACAATTAAGGTGGATTCGCTTCCTACGCAGGGCTGCAGGATTATCATCACCCTGCCGATTACCATATCCACAACGCGGGTCTTCATAGTAAAGGCCGCCGAGAGGACATTTGCCCTGCCGATTGATTCTGTAAAGACGACATTTATCGCGCCACTGACAGAGATATATAATATTGACGGCCAAAAGACAATAACATATGACAACTCGCCGATGTCAGTTGTCCACGCGGCAGACATTCTTGATCTCAAAGGAGATAACGGCAGAGGTCAGGCTATTAAGACCAAGCCTCAGGCGTCAAAGCTGCCCTGCATTGTTTTCACTATTGACGGCGATAACTTTGGCGTCATGGTTGACGTTCTGGTTGATGAGCAGGAGGTAGTGGTTAAGTCCTACGGCGGGATACTCAAAAGTGTGCGCAACGTAATAGGTTCGACAATTTTGGGTACCGGCGAGGTATGTATGGTGCTGAACCCGTCTGATATTTTAAAGACTATAAAGAGCAAGGGGATTGCGGCGGCGTCGCTTACTACGGTTGACGCGCAGGAAAGGCCATATGCGGTTTTGGTTGCAGAGGATTCCATTACGACAAGGACGCAGATGAAACGTATTTTAGAGGGGGCCGGATACGAGGTTACTGTCAGCGTGGACGGTATGGATGCCTTGAGAAAGCTGGAACTTGCAAAATATGACGCGGTTGTCTCAGATGTTCAGATGCCAAATATGGATGGTCTGACGCTCACAGAGACTATCAGAAAGAACAAGAAATATAAGGAGCTGCCGGTAATCCTTGTTACCACGCTGTCTTCTGACGAGGACATGAAAAGGGGTGCCGATGTAGGGGCAAACGCCTACATTAGTAAGCCTGCGTTTGACAGGCAGATATTTCTGGATACGCTCAAAAGGTTGATATAATGGCCGCAAAACGCATAAAGGTGCTGATTGTTGACGACTCTCCTGTAGCGGTGGAGGTGATGAGGAGGATACTGTCGTCATCAGAAGATATAGAGGTCGCCGGTACGGCAAGGCATGGCATCGAGGCGCTTGAGATGATACCGCGTCTGAGACCGGATGTGATATGTACGGATTTGCATATGCCCCAGATGAACGGCCTTGAGTTTGTCAAAGAGGTAATGCTAAGACACCCGCTTCCTATACTTGTGATAAGCGTATCTGTTTTTGAGGACAACAAGGACAATGTATTTCAACTCCTTGACTCGGGCGCAATAGATGTATTTCCCAAACCGGTAGGGCCAGACCTTGAGAAGTCTGATAAGTTTGCAGCCGGGTTAATTGCAAAGATAAAGGTTCTGTCCGGCGTCGTGCCGTTTCGTAAAAAAACGAAAATGGTCTTGCCGCCGCCTTATCCCGGGACAGCGCCTATCCCTAAGCCATGTATAGAGAATGATGTCTCGCTTCCACACTTTGAAATCATGCACAGCCGCTTAAAGGTAATCGTAATAGGGGCGTCAACAGGAGGGCCTCAGGCCATTGAGACAATTTTGAAGGAACTGCCCTCTGATTTTTCCATTCCAATCGTCTGTGTCCAGCACATAAGCGAGGGCTTTATGCTCAGCCTTGTTGATTGGCTAAAAGGGCGGTCTAAGCTCAACGTGAAAATAGCGGAGAATAATGAAAAACCAACACACGGCAATATTTACTTCTCCACTGATGACAGGCACCTGACAATTGACAGGACAGGCGCCTTTGTCTTGGGTAACGAACCGCCTGAGGGTGGGCACAAGCCGTCCATCACTAAAACTATGACATCGTTTGCCGAGTATTATAGAGGCGGCGTATTAGGGGTGCTTCTGACTGGGATGGGAAGAGACGGAGCAGATGGAATGTTGGCTATAAGCCATGTCGGAGGCGCCACAATAGCTCAGGATGAGGCAAGCAGCATTGTCTTTGGCATGCCCGACCAGGCTATCAAATTGGGTGCGGCGAAATATATTCTTGATATCAACAAGATAGGCAGGTTTTTAGTGAAAATCGAATGTATTGAAACAAATATGGCTAAAATGGCGGGCAGATGAGCATTCTCATAGTAGAAGACAGCGCCATTCAGCGGGAGCTTCTAAGGCGGGCGCTGGTTCAGGCCGGTTATGATGTTGTCATAGCGCGCGACGGCATTGAGGGCCTTGCCCTTGCAGAGGCTCACAAGCCGGTGTTAATTGTCAGCGATATAGCGATGCCGGGCATGGATGGCTTTGAGATGTGCGCCAAGATAAAGTGTCTGGACGATTTGAAACATATTCCGGTTATCTTGTTGACTGCCCTTTCAGATGCGAAAGAGATTATCAGGGGACTTCAGGCAAAGGCCGATTTCTATATAACCAAACCGTATAACGAGCATTATCTGCTGCTAAGCATAGAGTCGCTGATTAAGGACGCTGAGGCGGCGTCTAAGGCCTACGACCCGGAGGCCGGCCTTAATATAAACTTCATGGGCGAGCAATATTTGATTAAGTCTACCCCGCGGCAAATACTCAATCTCCTGCTTTCGACATACGAAAATGCCGTCGGCAAGAATCAGGAATTAATTCAGACCCAGTTTGAGCTGAAGACCCTCAACGAAGAACTTGAAGATAAGGTCAGAGAACGAACAAAGGAACTTCAGGCCTCAGAGGAGAGCTATAAGGTACTCTTTGAAAACATGTTCAGCGGGTTTTACAGGTTTAGTCCGGATGGACACTTCCTGTCCGTAAATCCCGCGTTTAACAATATGCTTGGATATTCGAGCAAGGAAGAGCTTCTGTCGTTTTGCGGTGAACTCCACTGCCTCTATTTCAGACGCAAAGAGTATGATAGATTTATGGCGGCCCTGCAAAGCAAGCAATCCATCAAGGACTTCGTCAGCCATTTGAGGAAAAAAGACGGCAGTGAGCTGATAATAGAACAAAACATCCGCGTTGTGAAAAATGAACTGGGCCAGGTGCTCTATTTTGAAGGATTCATCAATGATGTAACAGAATGTAAGCACGCCGAGGCGCAGCTTATAAAACTATCAAGCGCTATAATACAAAGCCCCGTTGCCGTAACAATAACAGACCTCGACGGCAGGATAGAGTTTATAAACCCCAAGTTTGTGGATGTGACAGGGTATAACCGCGAAGAGGCAATAGGCAAGACATCGAGCTTTCTGAAGTCCGGACATACTGACCCCGGTGTTTATAAAGACCTATGGGAGACCATAAAGGCCGGTGGAGTATGGCAGGGTGAACTTCTGAACAAGAGAAAGAATGGAACATTTTACTGGAACAGTATAACAGTCTCCCCGATAAGGGACGCAGACGCCGTTATTACCCACTATCTTTCTGTCAACGAAGACATAACAAACCGCAAGGAGGTAGAGGAGGCGTTGCGAAAGGCCAAGGAGGCCTCTGAGGTGGCAAACTCAGCCAAGAGCGAATTCCTTGCCAACATGTCCCACGAGATTCGCACCCCGATGAATGCCATCATAGGCATGACCGAACTTGTACTTGACACGGAGCTGAAGGCGCGGCAGCGGGAATACCTCGATACGGTTTTAAACTCCGCCAATTCGCTTTTGACACTGCTTAACAGCATTCTGGACTTTTCAAAGATTGAAGCCGGCAAACTGGAACTTGATCTCGTTGAGTTTGACCTTAGAGAAGTGATTGATAATATCTGTGACCCGCTCTCAATACAGGCCCACAAAAAGGGGCTTGAACTATCAAACCATATAAAACCAAACGTGCCGTTAAAACTAATCGGCGACCCCGCGCGCCTCAGGCAGTTATTTATTAATACCATTGGAAACGCGCTGAAATTCACTGACGCGGGCGAGATTGTGGTAACAGTAGATATGGGGCAGGACAATATCGGAGATAAGTCCATCGTAACGCTGCTCTTTTCTGTCTCAGATACCGGCATTGGAATACCCGCAGAGAAATTTGACAAGATTTTTGAGCAGTTTTCACAAGCCGACGGCTCAATGACAAGAAAATACGGAGGTACAGGTCTGGGGCTTGCCATATCTAAACAGCTTGTTGCGTTGATGGGAGGCAATATATGGCTTGAGTCGGTGCAAGGGCAGGGCAGCACGTTTCATTTCACCGCTAAATTTACCCTGTGCGATGACCAGCAATGCCCGCCGCCGCCTGAATTTAGAAACGCCAATATCCTTGTCGCCTGCAATGTCAAGTCATGTGCGGCCATAATCAGAGATTTCATCGGCAGCCCGGCTGTTGAAATAGCCGAGGCCGCCAGCGCAAAGGAGACTATTGATAAGATGGCGTCGGCCAAGGGCAAAGGACAGCCGTTTGATATAGTGTTTTTAGATATCAGGCTTTCAGGCGGCGGCGGGTTTAAGACGGCTGAAGAGATAATGTCCGACAAGCAGCTTGCCTGTCCTATAGTTATGATGCTTAATACCAACCATCGTGGCGGCGATATTGAAAAATGCAGAGAAACAGGTGTGGCCACGTATATAATTAAACCCATCAAGTACAAGGATGTCGTCACAGCCGTAAAGGAGCTTCTTAACAAATCGTCATGGTCTGCCTACGACAGACAGAGCAAACATGGACCTGTTCTTGAAATCTCAGGCGAAGCACCCGTACGCATTCTGTTAGTCGAGGACAATGTTACTAACCGCGTTGTGGCAAGAGAGATACTGAAAAAACATGGCTATAGCATTACCGAGGCCGAGGACGGGCAAAAGGCGGTTGCACTTTTGAATGATGTAACGTTTGACCTTATTCTCATGGATGTGCAGATGCCGGTGATGGACGGTTTTGAGGCAACAAGGCTGATAAAGGCCGCTCCGGCTACAGCCGCGATACCGATTATAGCAATGACCGCCCACGCGCTAAAAGGAGACAGGGCCAGATGTATTGAGGCAGGGATGGATGACTATATAACGAAGCCTGTTAATTCAGCCGAGTTGCTTGAAATAGTAAGAAAATATACTCATGGTCTGACTCCGCCGCAACAATCTTCTGAGACATCTCAGCACAGACTTGAGAGTCGGCCTGATGAGCGTCCCGCCCCTCTGCCGCTCAATGATAACGCCGCCGACAACGCAGAGGCGCTTGTGGTTACAAACATTATGACACAGATAGATAAGTCTCAACTGATAGAATCGCTTCCTCATGGCCCAATGAGGACGTTTGTTGAAAAGGCTGTGACCTTTATTCAGACGATGGACGAGGCTATGGAGGCTGAAAATTACTCGCTTACCGAGAAAAAGGCCGAGGCTATCAAAGAACACGCAGAGAGCCTCTCTCTGCCGGAGATAAAGACAGCCTCATTTCGTATGATGCTGGCCCTGAGAAAATCTGATATAAACAATGCCAACAACCATTTTAAGACATTAGTGGAAGAGTTGGATAAGTTAATCAATAAACTACATGAGGGTAAGATAAGAGATGAAAATACTAATAGCTGACGACGAGTTGATCAACCGCAAGATACTGCAAGAGATGCTTTCCGATTATGCGGAATGTGACGTTGTTGTAAACGGCCTTGAGGTTATCGAGGCATTTACGATGGCCCATGAGCAAAAAAAGCCTTACGATTTGCTGTGTCTGGACATAATGATGCCGATTATGGACGGCTGTGAGGCATTGATGCAGATACGCAAGATGGAGAGCGTTATGAATATAAAGCAGGATGACAGGGTCAAGGCGATAATGATTACCGCAGTGGACAGGCCTAACGAAATACTACAGTCATACGAGGGCGACTGTTCGGCATATATGATAAAACCGGTGAACAAGAAGGCTCTTATAAAGCAGATCAAAGACATAGGGCTGTTGCAATAATCCGCTCAGTCCTAAAAAATTTGGGAGCCGGGGCCTCATACTTTAATTAGTTAGCCGCACAAGCCTCACCGGGCAGGAAGCTCAAGGCGTGTACACGCCTCTTGCTTATCAACCTCTTTGGCTATGCGGGGCCATTTTAATGTTAATCGCCTGAAACGGCTTGGCCGCGCCAGGCTTGGCTTTGCCAATCCTGAATTCCACATCCACAACATCCGTGTCGTCTTTTGAATAACTATCGTATTTATATTCGATCAACTGTTCCAGTTTTTCGGCAAGAATCTCATCTTCCACGTTGGAAATGTGAAAATACACATTTTCTTTAATCGCATCCGCTATCAGAAATCCCCAGCGATGCTGAAATATCTTCACCCTTCCAGTGAATATCTTCGCGCTTTCAAATGCCTCGTCCTGTGTCAGTCTGCCGGCATAACCGGGAACGTCGGCTTGGGCCGCTTTACCGTTGGTCTGGGTGCGGGTGGCAAAAGCTGACGGTTCGGTAACGCTGAAAAAGGCGTATTCGTCCGGCGAGGCTATTCTCAGGCCGACGATTGATACATCTTTATACTCCTTTT
>JAKOEO010000054.1:12702-21902 GCA_022321325.1 Candidatus Magnetominusculus sp. LBB02
TCGTCCGGCGAGGCTATTCTCAGGCCGACGATTGATACATCTTTATACTCCTTTTGGAATGCGAAGGCAACCAGCGCATTTTTGAGAAATTCATACCCAAAACTGTTAATATTGGAAAGCGTTAATTTCTTAAACTCGGCATAGATACTCTTTTTTATTCCATTGCGGTTCATTTTCTGTACAAATCCCTGTATCTCGTCAAGACGCCTCGATTCGTTGCTGTCGTCCACATACGAAGTTATCTGCAGCGCTATAGGAAACGCCCCGCTGAACGAGGTAATCGGGATAAATCTGTGAACCAACGCATCAATCCCCAGTTGGTCAAGGTCTTGAGACCTCTCTATAACCCAGTCCTTGCCCAACAGTTCGATGATTCTGTTTTCTAAATCAAAACCCTTCACTGCTTTACCTCCTTTTTATAATCATAAGGAGGCCCCGGCGTTGTCAAAGATCAATTACTCCATATATTTTACAACATACCAGGCGAATACTGCAACCGCCAATATTGCAACCGCCCTCGCTTAGGCAAAAAATTTGTAAAATCAGCCGTCTAATCAGCCTTGCTGACGTTGGCCGCCTTTGGCCCTTTGTCCTCTTCGACTATATCAAAAGTTACCGCCTGGCCTTCCTTCAGGGACTTATACCCGGAACCCTGTATAGCCGAATGATGGACAAAGATATCTGTCCCGTCTTCCTTCTGGATGAAGCCATAACCTTTCGTTTCATTAAACCACTTTACTTTTCCATTGAATGACACCGCCAACCCCCTTGCTGCTATGTTAAGTTAACACCACCGTGTTCGTTAACGCCACCGTATTCTTTAACGCCACCGTGTTCTTTAGTGCCACCGTGTTCCCACTGTCAGAGCCGAGGCAACCGCCTTCATTATAAGTCGGTCTGTCCGGTCAAACCGGTTTGTTATTGTCTGAGAGAATAACGATTGCAGGCTTATAATTCTTTAGCAATTGCTCGTTGCCGTCTTCCTGAATATAGGCGAAGGCAAATATTATGATTTTATCGCCTACGACCCCTTTCCTTGCAGCCGCGCCGTTTAGACAAATATCCCCCGAGCCTCTTTCTCCAGGAATGACATATGTCTCGAAACGCTCTCCATTGTTGATATTGCTGACCATAATTTTTTCATAAGGGTACAGCCCGGCCAGCTCCATGAGGTCTTCGTCCACCGCCAATGAACCAGTATATGAGAGGTTAGCCTCGGTTATCGTAGCCCTGTGTATCTTGGCTTTCAACATACATCTAAACATAGTTTATTATAACAGAGTTCAATCAGAAAATGCAAAAAAGCCCAATGCTTGTGGATAAGGCAGATGCAGGGTATTTCCACATCTGCCTTGCCTGTGGTTCATGTTAATATGATAATAAATTTGTGCCGTCGTCGCAGGTATAGCCTATTATAGTGCGTTTTCCATTTCCCTCTGAAGATCCCTGTACACACGACATTGAAATAGTTTTACAAGTTGCAGTAGTTGAAGTAACTGCTAAACTGCCTGTGTACATGAGAGTGGGCTTGGATGCCTTGTTCGAACCGCTGCTGGTCGTCCCCAGGTCGCCTGAAAGGTCAACTGCCAATTGGCCGTTGTCAGTGTATATGCCGGTTTTAATAAATGAGAGTACCCTGACATAACCTGACTTAGGCGTATACTGAGCCGGTATGCTGTATGCAGTCTGAGATGACCCACCTTTGTCTGTCGCCATTACCTTAAAAGTTACAGTCGTATCGCTGGAGTTGTCGTTTGTAGAGTTATCCCCTTTGTTGAAATTAGAAACTACGCAGTACGTTGGTGTACTATTACTTGTAGAGAGAAACGGCATTGTGAAATTTGCCGTGCCCGCCCATACAACCCCTGTCATAATCAACACCGCCGCCAGCACAAATAACGCCGACACCCTAACGCTTACCTTCCATTTTGACATAAATACCTCCCTTATCTACCCAGAACACTCCTTTAATTGCCCCAAGGGACAATTGCGCATGGAACGACACCATGAATACAATTCCGCTGTAATCTATATTACAATACATACATAACCGCGTGTCAATAGTGAAAATATTTTTGGCAATCAAACCAACATGGCCTATTGTACGTTTAGCAGGTTTGATTTATGGCATTTATAAGCTGCGCCTCTTTTTTTCTCATCGAGCGTTCGTGCCGGGCGTCTATCTCGTGGTCGTAGCCTATGAGGTGCAGAAGGCCGTGGACAAGCAGCGTTGTGATATGTATGTTGACCGCGGCTGCCGCCTCTGCGGGGCTGTCTTTAAGATTGATACCTGAATATATCCAGTCGGTATTTATTACCACATCGCCAAGCAGAAACTCTCCTTCTTTTGGGAATTCCTTCATAGAGCCATACATTGGAAACGACAGGACGTCAGTGGTCTTATCCATGCCGCGGTGTTCTTTATTCAGGGCATGCATCTGTTTATCGTCAACAAGGAGTATGCTTAGTTCAGCCCTTTGAAGAGGACGTCCCGCTTTTTGTAAACTTAATGACGTTAGGGCCAAGTCCGCCTGCCGCCTGGTCAAGCGCATGCTTATCTTTTTCTTTTTGTTGAGGTTCTTTATCAATGTTTTTATATTTGTCTGCCTCCGTGCCTGGCGCATTGTTAAAATTGAAGCCAGGGTATTCTATTCTCTTATGTAGAATGCCGTTTAAAATGAACGTAAAACGTTCTTTTATCTTAGTTATGTCTTTAAGCGTCAATTCACATTCAGCCAACTGGCCGTCTATTAATACGGTATTGACTATTTTTTCGACGAGGCCGGCAACCCTTGCAGGCGTTGAGTCTTTGAGCACCCGTGAGGCGGCCTCAACGGCGTCAGCGATCATAACAATGGCGGCTATTCTGTTTTGGGGCTTTGGTCCCGGATATCTGTAGTCCTCTTCCTTTGGCGGGTCGGACTGCTCATCTTTTGCTTTTTGGTAGAAATATGTGATAAGGTGCGTACCGTGGTGCTGCGTTATTATATCTTTTACCTGTTCAGGCAGCTTATATTCGTCGGCAAGTTCAAGCCCTTCTTTGACATGAGAGATCAAGATCATACTGCTCATATGAGGGTTCAGTTTTTCGTGTTTGCTTATAGAGCCGTGCTGATTTTCTACAAAATACTCCGGCATCTTAATCTTTCCAATATCATGGTAATAGGCCGAGACCCTAGCCAGCAGGGGGTTGACTCCGATGTCCTCGGCTGCCGCCTCTACGAGGTTTCCTACGATTACGCTGTGGTGGTATGTGCCGGGGGCGCTTATCATCAGGTTTTTCATCAACGGCTGGTTTAAGTCTAAAAGTTCAAGAAGGGTGATGTCTGTTGTAACCTTAAATATGGACTCCAGCACTGGCAGCATAATGGAAACGAAGGCCGAGATGGTAATGCCGCTGCTCATCGCAAATATTAATGACGGTACTACGAGTTCAACGGTGCGGTTTTTGCTAAATGTAGAAAACACGAGCACTGAGATTACATTTGCCGCGCTGACATACAGGCCTCCTTTTATTATGTTGGAGCGCTTCTTGCACCTGATAACAGAAAAGGCCGCTATAATGCTGCCTGCAAAGACATAGAACGTGTAGTAAGCGTCGTTTTGCCATATGCCGCCTAAAATACTTATGATGAATGAGAAGATTATAGCCGTATGCGAATCGAAAAGAAGCATGACGAGCATCGCCCCGGCCTGTATGGGCAGCCCATAGATTATTGTCTTTGGTTGTTGCAGCCCAAGCCCTCTGGTGAAATTTATGAAAATATATTCTATCAGGCGGCCAAAGACCAGCGTACCAAAAAACATCAGTCCAAGCAGCATTATCATCTTTTGCAGCTTCATATACGAGGGCTTATACCTGAATATGTCCATAAACATTATGGAGATTGCAATCATGCAGATAGCAAATATCCCGATGAAGCCCGACACATCCAGAGTCCTCACAAGGGTTATGGAGATAAGCAGGGAAAAGGTCAAAACAAAATATAAGATCTTGGGATCTATGTTCTTCAATGGCTTAAACGGTTTAATCAGTTTAGCGCTTTTCGTGTTTTTCATAGGCCTTTATTATCTCCTGTACCAGTTTATGCCTGACAACATCTTTTTCTGAAAAATAGACTGTCTTAATTCCTTCGATATCTTTCAGGATACGTTCTATCTCGACAAGCCCTGAGGTCTTATCGGCGGGCAGGTCAATTTGAGTTATATCGCCGGTGATTACTGTTTTAGAGTCAATGCCAAGCCTTGTAAGGTACATTTTCATCTGCTCTGCCGTCGTATTTTGCGCCTCATCCAGTATAACAAAGGCGTCTTTCAGAGTCCTGCCGCGCATGAAGGCCAGCGGGGCTATCTCAAGCAGACCCTTCTCTATAAGCATAGACACCTTTGCAGAGTCCATCATATCAAACAGGGCGTCGTACATCGGCCTCAGATATGGGTTAATCTTTTCATACATATCGCCTGGCAAAAAGCCCAGCTTTTCGCCTGCCTCAACAGCGGGGCGGGCAAGTATTATGCGGCTCACTTGCTTTTTCATATAGGCGTTGACAGCCATAGCCATTGCCAGATAGGTCTTGCCCGTACCGGCAGGGCCTATGCCGATTACTATGTCATGGGTCTTTATGGCCTCTACATATTTCCACTGGGTCTCAGTTTTCGGGGCGATATATCTGTTTTTTGACGGTACGTGTATGTAGTTGTCAAAGATGTCCTTCAGAGCAGGGGTTTTCTCGGAAGCGCCATATTTAATGGCATTTTTGATGTCGTCCGCCTTTAAGGCGTTGCCCTCTTTTTTATAATCATAAATATCGAGAATCATCTTTTTTGCTATATTAATTTTCTCATCCTGTCCTTCCAATATAATCTTATTGCCCCTTACGCTTATTTCAATGCCGAGGGAGTCTTCCACAGCCTTGAGGGACTGAGAAAACGAGGCATTCAGATAGTCCATGTCCTGATAGCTTCCTATCGGTATTTCTAAGGTTAGCGTGGTAACTCCCTGATAAATCCCTTAAAGCCTCTTTTGTTTAATTTTGCCATTGTCTGCGATACCTCGGCTTTGGTGAGTTGGCCGCCAATTCTGACTTTAAACAACGTTACGCCTTCGTTAACCGAATTCTTTACGATTTCAGACTCAAAGCCCTTTAGTCTGAGGTCTTCCTGGAGTCTCATAGCGTCGCCAACGCCTTTAAATGCGCCTAACTGTATGTAGTATTTTTCTGCCGACGTCGGCGCTGTGGCTGGTTGTTTTGCAATGGTTTTAGAGGCATACAGTGCGCCCCCCTGCTGAGGCGGCGGCGAAACCGGCGTCAGTACATCCTTAACTACATGTGGCGTTGGCTTAGCGGCTGCTGGCGTTGCGGAAGGGGCTGCGGCCATGGCCTCACGGGCGTGCTTCTCCGGTGCAGGCGTCCTTGTATGAGCAGGGTTTGGCGTCACTGCCGACTCAGGGCTGGGCGTCGGCTGTTTAGGCGGCTCCGGCTTAGGCTGCTCAATGCTCTGGGTTAATTTGGGCTGTGAAGCGGGCGTCGGTTGTGGACTAACCGTCTCGACGCGCTTAGGCTCTTCGACCGGGATTGTTGTTTCAGCAGGTTTACTAACTACAAGCGGTTCCTCGGCAGCTCTGGCGGGCGAGGCCAGCGGCGGTTGGGCCGCAGGGGTTGGTTTAACCATGTTTGCCTGCGTAAAGGCGGGTTCAATCTTTAGCGCCTGTGGCGCTGCCGACAACGATACTTTTTTCCCTGCAAAAAAGCCCATAATAAAGCTGGCTGAAGAAAACAGCACAACTATCACAATCAACAGCCCTTTTCCTTCGATAAAGTTATACCCAATCTTACCGAGCACTCTGCCTTTCATAGTATAAGCATAACATCACCGTAAGAGAAAAATCTATATTTGGCGGCTATGGCGGCTTCATAAGCGCGCATGAGCAGTTCCCTGCCCGCAAACGCAGAGGCAAGCAGCACGGGCGTGGAGCGCGGCACGTGGAAGTTGGTAATAAGCGCGTCAACTGACAGAAATTCATGGCCGGGATAAATAAAAATATCTGTGGCCGCGGTTATCAGGCGGTCTCCATTATCTGACGGCACTGAGCTTATGAGCGAATATCTGCCGCTTGATATGGCCTCAACTGCCCGCGTTGTTGTAGTGCCTACGGCTACGGTCTTGTTGCCATTTTGTTTAGCCGCTTTTATTTTTTCAAGCAGCGATGAGGCGATTTCAAACTGTTCGCTATCCATCTTGTGGTCTGTGACATATTCGGTCTGAACCGGCTTGAATGTTCCCTGCCCCACGTTAAGCGTGATAGTCTCAATAATGACGCCCTTATCTCTAAGCGCCTCCAATGTTGCGTGCGTAAAGTGAAGACCGGCTGTAGGGGCAGCGATTGAGCCTTCTTTTTCGGCATATACGGTTTGGTATCTCTCTCTGTCAATGGCGCCGGGGGGGCGTTTTATATAAGGAGGCAGGGGCATAAGGCCGAACTTATCAAGCTGGCCGTCCAATGGGCCGTCATGGCAAAAGACTGCCCATTTTCCCTCTGAAACATCTGCATAGAAATCTTCTGAGAAAAATACGCGCCCTGTGTATTTTCCCTTTGAGAGAATACGGCATGGGCCGGTCTGTTCTTTTTGTGCGATAAGAATTTCTATAGGCTTGCCAGTTTCTGTAGCCCCATGAAGTTTTACCGGCATAACCTTTGTGTTGTTCAGGATGAGCAGGTCTCCGGCATTAAAATAACACGCTATATCCTCAAAAGCCATGCGCTCGATAGAGCCGGTTGCGCGGCAGACCGCCATAAGCCGCGATTTCTCTCTCTCAGCCGCCGGGTACTGGGCTATTAACTCCTCAGGGAGGTCAAATAAAAAGTCAGAACTTCTCATCTTTGTAAAATACTTGCTCTCATTATACAATAATTGTTTTTATTTTAATAAGGGATTTATTGTATAATTAAACGTCTGAATACGTGTAATGACCAAATAGACGTAACAAATATCACGGAGGAGGTAATGAGATGACGTATAAGGGTTTAGTTGTATCGGCGGCTGCGGCCGCGCTGTTATTATCTGGAGGTGTGCCGGCAAGGGCAAGCGTACCTGAGCTTATGGATGCGGGGCTGCCAAACACGGCACTCGTTCACGGCGCTACTGAGGTCAACAATTCCAGTCCTGTGTTATTAGCAAAAGTGCACAAATCGTCGGCAAAGGGCAGGGTGTACCGTTCAAGGAGTACATCTCGCAGCAGCTCGTCCCGCCGTTCGGCAGGCAGCAAACGTACAGGCGGCAGGCACAATAGACATCTCTCGAAGGTTCCTACTGTAACCGGCACTAATGCGCCGTCCGTGCCGCCACTGCGGTCTAACAAGCCGTAGATTATTAACCAGCGAGACCTGCCCCGCAGCCAATGCTATGGGGCAGATCTTTTAAGAGTGGAAACGTTTACGCGGCACTTGACATAACGTCAAGTATTAATCAATACTTAAGTATTCAAAGTTTGGGAAAGAAATAGCCGGTAAAGAGCCGGAAGTAAATAATACGGTTAAAATAAGGAGGTGACGAAATGAAAAGAAAGTTGAGTTTTTATGTCTTGATATTATCTGCCGTCCTGGTGCTTTCGTCTGTGGCGTTTGCAGGGCCGCCGCTTAGGGACCATATGATCTCAAGCAAGCTCTCAGAGGCCAGAGGGCTGCTAACCGAGTGCATCAATATGAGGAAGATTGCCAAGCGGGAGGCAATAAGTATCAGGCACCGTATTGACCACCATAAGTCTGATGCCCTTCGCATTGAGATCAGACACAGGGGGACGATACCGCCCGCAGATGCGCAGAGAATAGCGGGCGACTTGGATAGTATAATCAGGGAGCTTAAGTCGCTGAGGGCTGCCTCGGCGCCGCATCCACCACATCCGGGACCGCAGCCCGGACCGCCCGGACCGCCACCGCCTCCATAGAGAGAATGATTACATAATTGAACGGGCCCCTTGTGTCCTGTTGGACATGGGGCCTGATCTGCGTTTAGGGGCTGACTTAAGGGTGTGAAATTGCAGGGTGCCTGCCATGTTATTTCTTAAATAGATTGCCCAGTGCCTTTAGAGGGTTGTTGATAACATTAATGAATCCCTTAGGCTCGTTTATTTCTGTGAAGCTCTTAAGGAGTTTAAACTCAAGCATAGAGATAAGGTAGATGACTTCTTTGCTCATTTTGTGTGCCTCTTCGAAATCTATCTGAGCTTGAGCGTCAAGGCGCGAGCTGATAGAGGGGGCATTATGCCACTTTACCACTTTATTGGCGGCGAGATGAAACTTCTTATGGCTTTCCTCAAGCAGGGCGACCTCTGGGATGTCGGCATATGTCTTTAGCGCATCGCTATAGAGCCACCTGCCAAGTTCACACTCGTCATAGGTGCTGAGGTCAAGAATAATACTGCGTTTTTGCAGCGCCAACTCAAGCTGATACATCCACTGAACATGCTTCAGCCGTGCAATCACCACATCTATCATATAAGGATTACCTCACGGTTTTTGATTTACAGTATAAGGAGTATATCACGCCGTCATGGGTTTTGTCGAATGTGGGTGGCTTGCTGGTGTGGCAGCGCGATAGCTTAAGCAGAGACGAGCAGCTCTTCTTTTTTTATTATTTCTATTCTGAGTGCCTTTATCTCAGAGTCCGATTGTCTTTCAAATGCGTCGTACATCTTCCACAGATTATCACGAAGGGTTATTATTATTGGGTTTTTAGCATCTTGGAGAATAGCTAAATGCTTAATTGCCTCCTGTCTCTTATCAGGCCGTTCCAACTGGCTGTGGATCAACAATATCAGGCATTTAGGATTCATAGCAGCAACAGTAATAACTGCAATGGCGCATCTCAAAACCTTTTCAGCCTTGTCATATTCTTTATTTTGAATGCGAGCAAATGCAAGGGCACCTTCAAAATATTTTCGACTATTTGAAAATGGGACATTTTCATAGCCGTATTCCAAACGTTTTATTGCCTTGGTGATATCCCCTGTTTTCAAATAGTACATAGCAGAGATATGGTAGTTAATCCAGTCCTCTTTAGATTGAGGGTAATCGTTTTTAATATATTTAACCGCATCCTCTAATTTATCCATCAGTATCAACAGTGACGCCTTGCCGTTACGCGCCACGACCTCGTGAGGAAAAAGTTTGATAGTCTCATTGTAAGCGATAAGGGCGT
>JAKOEO010000054.1:22634-24055 GCA_022321325.1 Candidatus Magnetominusculus sp. LBB02
CTTTTAAGACCTGCGCCTTGCCGCAATATGCCACGACATCGTGAGGAAAAAGTTTGATAGCCTCATTGTAAACATCAAGGGCGTCATCAAGCTGTCCAAGTTCTTTTAAAACCTCCGCCTTGCCGTTACGCGCCACGACATCGTGAGGAAAAAGTTTGATAGTCTCATTGTAAACATCAAGTGCCTCATCAAGCAAGCCTTTTGCTTTTAATATGATTGCCTTTGTTGTTCCAATAAAGGCATCAACTCTTGGCACAGCCTCTGCGTATTCGACACATTTACCTGCAAAATCAGTCCTGTTTATGTTCAGAAAGTCCTTGGCCAAACGGCATAGTGTACGTTGGGTTTTCTCATCATCCCCCTGCGACACATTAAATTTTATTAAGTTAAACATTGTGTCAATGGCATATGCCTCGTCACCTTGTTTTACTTGGTCTAAAATGGTGACAATTTGCCTATCCACGTAGCTGATTGCCTCATGAGCAAGTATTTTTTTGCCTGAAATCATTTCTTTTCCATGGGTCAATATCAGGTTTAATATACGATCCTCTTTTACCAGCCCTGTTTCTTCGTTGTCATAGGAAACATCGGCTGTGACAGGTATATTTTTAAGAGTAACATATTGCCGCAAGCCATCTATCATAGCCTTGAGCAAATGGGCAATGTTAGGAATACGTTTTCTCAAATCAGGCTTCATTCCATATGTCAAAACTACTAAATTAAGCCTGTTACTGTCGTTTGATTCAATCGCCGAAATCATTTCGGCAAACACACCGGCTTCAATTAATAATTTTTCGTTTAATGAGCTTTCTTTTTTAGACTGAAACATTTTATCAGATACATCACTCCATACAGTCAGAATATGTCTTATTATATCCTGTGAACGCTCGACTTCCTTGTATATAGTTATCGCCTTTGCAGCTTTAAGTGATTCAGCAATTTCTATGGCTTTTACAATCTCGGCGCCCTTTGGCAGCAACCTGCACAAAAGCCTGTTCCTCACGAAGTTGAAATTATCATCAATATCAAGATACTTCAAAGCCGCTCCAAGTGATGACCGACGAATTTCCTCATCCATCTTCTCGTCCTTTTCCTCATCCATAACGCATAGCATCATGCTAAGGCAAAAGTGTGCACCTCTGCTTCTGTTTAACTCGGCAGTCAGTTTAGTGACCTCAAAGTTGTCAAAAGAGACGACATCATATTCTGCGCCATAGTCGAAAAAATGCGATATATCCCAGTGATCACATTCTACCGGTCCATCATAGCCATACTTGCCGACAATGTAGCACTGGCCATTTTCTTTATAAAGGGCCTTCCCTAATTGCCCTGATATATATGCCTCTACTCTTCTATCCATGCTATTCCTTTGTTCGTCAACGACTTCTTGATTTCTGTCAACATTGCTTTGTCAGGGTCTA
>JAKOEO010000055.1 GCA_022321325.1 Candidatus Magnetominusculus sp. LBB02
TTTGCACAGAGGTTAAGGGAGTTGATAGAGGATGGCCTGCCGGTATATGCCGAGTGCGGAGGTCTAATGTATCTGGGCCGCGGCATTGTCTATGACGGGCGGTATTATCCTATGTCGGGCATATTCCCCGTGGATTTCGTGATGCACGAAAAACCGCAGGCGCATGGCTACACCATAGTGGAGACCTCGGAGGAAACCCCTTATTTTCAAAAAAATGTTATACTAAAAGGACATGAGTTTCATTACTCAAAGGCAGAGAATATGGGAAAGCTAAACTTTACATTTAAGATGAGGCGCGGCAGGGGGATTGCAGACGGCTGGGACGGCTTGGTCTATAAGAGGGCCTTTGGTACATATACGCATTTACACGCGCTGGGCGGTGTGGAGTGGGCTGATGGGCTGCTTAGGGCCGCCCTTGATTATAAAAACAGCAGGTAAGGAGGATTTTTTATGGCTGAAGAATTTCTGAAAAAGCTGAAAAAATTGGAGTTGAACATAAAGCAGATAAAAAGGCAGACAAAAGAGAAGTTGGAGCAAAAGGCATATGAAGAGATAATTGCAGATATAAAAAAGGACAAGAGATACCTCAGCGCCCTGCTTGCCATATCATACGACAAGACCAGCGAGACAGCATGGCGGGCAATTCACCTTGCCGGCAGGGCAATTGGCCTGATGGCGGTTGATGAGTTAGCAGAGGCGCGGGGGCAGATACAGCGGCTAATCTGGAATGCAACGGATGAGTCCGGCACAATACCGTGGACAGTCCCTGAGATAATGGGCGAGGCTATAAGAGAAAATCCCAGACCGTTTGAGGACATAATCCCGATAATCATAGGTTACTCGCACTCAGAGACTGAGGACAACATATTTCTCGCCGGCGTATTATATGCCCTGGGCAGGATAGGGCAGGCGCATCCTCACTATATCACCGACTATGTAGGTGTTTTAGTGAACGAGGGGCTTTCCCACAGGGACCCTGAGGTTGTGGCAAACGCCATGATGGCGGCAAAGAGGTTGAATATGACAGATATTATCCAGCAGCCTCCGGCAAAGGCAGATGAGAAGGTGAAGGTTTATTACGACGATAAACTTCTGACAATAACCATAGGACAACTACAACAACTTTTGGTGAAAAATGGATAGACTACTGATTACAGGCGGCAGACAGCTCTCCGGGTCTGTAGAGATAAGCGGGGCAAAAAACGCCGCCCTGCCGTTGATGGCCTCTACAATACTGTGCAAAGGAAACACAGTGCTTAGAAACATACCAGACCTCAAGGACATCAAGACAATGGCCGAGGTGCTGGCAAACATGGGCGCCGGTATAGATTTCAATAATGGCGTTTTGGCGGTAAATGCCACGAGTCTGGTAAATAAAGAGGCCCCGTATGAGTTGGTAAAGACGATGAGGGCCTCGGTGCTGACGCTTGGGCCGATGGTGGCGCGTTTTGGGCGGGCGAAGGTATCGCTGCCCGGTGGCTGCGCCATAGGGGCGCGCCCGATTAACCTTCACCTGATGGGGCTTGAGAAGATGGGGGCTAAGATAACCCTGTCTCAGGGATACGTGGTGGCAAAGGCGAAAAGACTAAAAGGCGCCAGAATATTTTGTGATATTTCAACAGTAACCGGCACAGAAAACCTGATGATGGCGGCTGCCCTGGCAAAGGGCACTACCGTAATTGAAAACGCCGCAAGAGAGCCGGAAGTAGAAGACCTTGCCAACGCCCTGAATCTGATGGGGGCGAAGGTTACGGGCGTGGGCAGCTCCTTCATTGAAATAGAAGGCGTGGAAGAGCTGCAACCCATTGACTACCAAGTAATCCCTGACAGGATAGAGACCGGCACATTTATATCAATAGCCGGCATTACGGCAAGCAATATCTTAATAAAGAACTGCCGCACTGAGCACATCACAGCAATAGTGGAAAAACTCCGGGAGACCGGCATAACCATAACAGAAGAGAAGGACGGCCTGAGAGTGGTTGGCCCGCCGCGTGGGAAGCTTCAGCCGGCAGACGTGAAGACCCTGCCTTTTCCCGGTTTCCCGACTGACATGCAGGCGCAGTTCATAGCCCTTACTTCTGTAGCCACAGGCACAAGCATTGTGAAGGAGACCATATTTGAAAACAGGTATATGCACGTGGCCGAGCTGCGGCGCATGGGGGCAAACATCGAGATAGAGGACAACATTGCCACAGTGCGCGGCGTGGAGAGGCTCTTTGGCGCACCAGTGATGGCCACAGACTTGCGGGCAAGCGCCTCTTTGGTAGTGGCAGCCCTTGCGGCAGAGGGAGAGACGCTGATAGACAGGATATATCATCTTGACAGGGGATATGAAAAGATAGAGGACAAGATATCGAAACTTGGCGGCGACATAAGACGCGTCGGCGCGTGATGATCTGATACGGGCTGCTTAAAATACGGGCAAAGAAGCCAGTGTCATCTTTTCCATGAATGGATTGTAGTGCATTTATAGATTATATTTGGCCTAAACTAAGCCATCAAAAGTATCGGCTATTGCCTCATTTTTTGTTATGTAGCGGCGTTTGGAAACTTTAGACTCCTCATCTATTCTAAGGTGTTCTTTTGTCCGGCAATATTGAATGAAAACATATCAGTAAACGCTTAATCATACCAGCAGCTTGTTAAGCTCATTTTCCCACTCGTTCTCAAACACCATGTAGAAGGATATTTTCTCTTTGCATTTTATCAGCTTCAATTCGCCTTTTGGCTTAACGTTGCCTTCGAGTGCGGCATTGATTGTCTCAAATAGCCTCTGCTTGTATTCGGTATCTTTGCTGCCTTCTAAGTGCTCACCTTTGGACTCTATAAAATAGAGCCGCTCAATACCGTCTTTTCCTGCTTCCAGCTTTACCAGAAAATCTGGGTATATGTTTTCACGCTTCCAGCCCTGTATGCGGTATTCCGTGCCTCTTACCGCTAACCTATGCCACCACTTCACAACAGCTTTATCGTTGATGGCAAGCGCAACTTTTTCTTCCAGCCCGTTATAATTAGAACGATACTGCGGCTGAAATATGCTCTTTTCTAAGGTCACAGCCGTTTCGTTCAAATTGCGCTGCACCTCTATTTTGTCTGCCATTTGCCAGTTCAATGTCAAAAACGGCTCGGCAAGCAACCGCAAAAACACTATTCCCTCATCCAGCTTATGCCTGAAAACCGCCTCTGATTGTTCAAGCAGCCAACGGAAACAATCCTTCTTGATTTCCTCCACTATCAACACAGAATTGAGGGCAATCTTTTCCCCACCTATCCCTTTTGCCCGCAAGTCGGACAACACGATTTCGATAATGCGGTGGGCTTGCCAAGCGTTGGGTACTTTCTCCATAAGCTGGCTAACCATCAGGGCAATGTTAATTTCATTGGTAATTTGCTCGGATTGTTTTTGCTCCTCATCAAAAACAAACCGTCTTGCTTTTTCATCTTTAATGTTCACCGTCCCTGATCTGCGGGTAATCAATTCGTCACCATTGAAAGCGATGTTCAGTGTATCAAGCGGTTTATAGTCATCCCACTGAATATCGCCTAAAATGTCGGCGTAGTAATCAAACGGGGCGGGCTTTCCGTTGCGAAAAACATTAAGCAAAGGCAAAAAAATCTTTGCGCCTTGATATTTTTCCTTCCGCTTCAAGGTTGCCTCCTCTTTCCCTGTTGCCTGTCCGTCTCCTGCCACTATCTGGTTGGACACATCTTCCATACCTTCATTTTCAAGCCCCTTCTTGATGGCCTCCGCCGCGCTGTTCACATCCGCATTATCGCAATAAACATAACACTGATTGAGGGCGGGGGTTGAGGTTTCCAAAACATAAGGCTGGCGCAATACGCGCCCGATAAATTGAGTGAGCGCGGTCTGCCCGCGCGTATTCGATAAAATCGCCAATACATAGGCAAAAGAGCAATCCCACCCTTCTTTCAGTGCGTCCTTGGTGATGATATAGCGCACAGGACATATTTTATCGAAAAGGTCATCGTCGCGCAGTTCGTTGTTGTCCGCCAGCTTGATGCGGATTTCGCTTTCCAACACATTCAGATTTTTAATGAGATAAGATTTTATATCCTCTACATGGTCGTAGGCTTCGCCCTTTCTTTTGGGTTCGGCTTTAATCAACATAATAGGGCGGATATATCTGCCTTCATCCACCTGATATTTTACCGCCAATTTATTCAACTCAATGGTTTTTGCATGAGCCTGATTAAGTGTGTGCTGCCAGTTTGGCTCTTTATAAGAAATTACATTGATAGGCAGTTTTATCATCTGCTCTTTTTTCAATTCCACCCCTCCGACATTCACCAGCACATTGCTGTGGTCTTTCGGCGTGGCGGAAAGCTCCAGAATAAACGAGGCGTTGAAAGAGTTGACCGTATCCTGTGCAAGTTTGGTAGCGCCTTTGTGTCCTTCGTCAAAAACGGCAATCGGGCGCAGCAAGCGCATTACATTGCCAAGCGAATGTTTGATAGAAATCCCCCTGATAACATTACACCCGTCATCCCCTAAATCCGCTGTGTCAAGATTTGCAATGGTATTAAGCAGCGCGTTGTTTTCGTTGTAATCGTCAAGCGGCGGAAAGAAGCTCTCAAACCGCCCGCTATCCTTAAACATTCTAAGGGTTTCTTGGTTATTGCGATTGCTGGCTTGCAACATCAGCAGCATGACGCAAAGGTTATCTTTAACATCGTGCGCGGTAAATTTATCGTGCTTTTCCAAAATCAGCGTCCTGCCGCCGCTCGCCCTGTCCAGCACTTGACGGTAAGGATGTTCTTTATTTCTAAGCTGTTTACTGGTTTGGGTGTAGATCGTATCGCTCGGCACAATCCACAACACAAAGCCGTTATTGCGTTTGAAATAATCCTGATTGATGCGCGCAATAGCGGCGGTTGCAAGCAGGGTTTTGCCGCCGCCTGTCGGCACCTTAAAACAGATATTAGGAATGTTGCGCCCCATGCCGTCCTTACGCACGGTATAGTTAGAGCGATAAACAGCCTTTTTGGCCTTTAGGGATTCCCACGCAAGCTGGCAATAGTCTGACTGTTCAGGTGGGACATCATCCCCACCATGTTGTTTAAGAATCTCAAAATTTTTTAGCTTCTTAGCTGTCTGAAACTTCAACTCGGCAAGATAGCCTTCAAGATACTCCAAAACTTTAAGCTGATAGTCTTTGAGTTCCATCACCTCAAGCCCCTACTACCTTGTGAATGGCATAGGGCAACTGGCAAAAGGTTATGTTTTGGGTGGAAAGCTCCCTTTGCCCCATATATTTTGCCGTAGCAAAAACCAGCTTTTCTTTTTTGCTGTGGCGGGCGGCGATAGCCTTTAGCTTGATGTCGTTCAGCGCGGAGTCATTGCCGCGTAAAAAGGCAATGTCCGGCTTATAAATCAGATATACTTCGTAGAGATCGGTTTCCCCGACAAAATAATCAAGTTTTTCCTTCACCTCTTTATCAAGGCTTTTGCCCGTTGCCGTGTAAAACACATATTTGGCAAGTGAGCCATAATCAGGCAGGGATTCGCCCGTAAGGATTTTCTCAATGCTGATTTCTTTGCCAAGCTCACAAAAGGTAAAGCTGCCGCCAAGCCCTGATTTTAGCTTTTCATCTCTGGCGGTCGGGATGCCGTTTATCACGCGGCGCACGCGCTCGGCTGTGATACTATCAGCATAATCTTCCATTTCCACGAGGATAAATCTGCGGTTGCCGCCGTCTTCTTTGTTCAAGTCCAGCACGGCATGAGCGGTCGTGCCGCTGCCAGCGAAGGAGTCTAAAACGATAGCATCTTCGCCTGAAACAACTGCGATAATGTCTGCAATAATGTCCATGTCTTTGGGATTCTCAAAAACATCATTCCCCATAATCTCGCGCAAAGATTTTAACGCAGCACGACGATCTTTGTAAATTACACTGGCAAGAACTTGTCCTTCGGTTTCATTCAAATACCGTTTGAGTGTAGGTGTGTTGTCGTCTGTTGTGGGAAAATCAACACGATTTTCAGCAATAATTTCTTGCATTCGTTCAATGTTTGAAAATACCCATCCGCGTTTCGGCGTTTTTGCAGGTCGCTTTGTTAGCGGGTTAATAACTTCATACTTAGGACCGCCGCCTCCGGGCCAAGAAATATCACCAGCAAAATAAACTCCATTTTCATCCATTCTGTCGTAATGCCTATGAGACCAAGCTGGATGTTTTTTGTCCAAGCTGCTATACCAATCATTTAGTGCTTGTGACATCGCTGCGTAATCTGTTCCATGCGCTTCACGCAGTTTTTCTGCAATCTTGTATATATCCTGTAGTCCGCTTTTCTTTTTCCTCCACCGTCCAACACTCTCTTTAACCGACATAAATTGTTTGGCGAAGCAGAGGATGTAATCTTGTGACTTGGATATAAATTTTGAATCGTTTTTAAGCCCACCTTCCCAAACAAAAGTTCCTACATAATTCTCATCGCCATAAATTTCGTCACAAATAGATTGCAGGTGATGAACTTCGTCATCACCAATGCTAATCAGTATCACCCCGTCGTCTGCCAACAATTCATGCAATAGCTTGAGGCGCGGGTACATCATGCAAAGCCATTTGTCATGGCGTTCCATATCTTCTTTATCCACGGGGTTGGCGTTCTTCTTTAGCCATTCCCTCATCAGCGGCGAATTGACATTGTCGTTATAGCACCAGCCCTCATTACCCGTGTTGTAGGGAGGGTCAATATAAATGCACTTAATCTTTCCCGCATATTGCGGCATCAGGGCTTTCAGGGCGTGAAGGTTATCGCCGTGGATGATCAGGTTGTCGTCCTTGCTCGGCTTTTTGCCTTTTGCCGGCAGGGATTTCTCTTCGTTAATCTCCAATTCCCGAAACGGCACGGAATGGTGGTGGGAATAGATATACTGCTTTCCCTTAAAGTCTAACGTCGGCATTTGGGTAACTCTCGATTAGCCAGTTCTCTTTCAGGCTTAAACACGGGTTTATCAACAATGCGTACATTAACCTTGCTTTCACAAGGCTATTTTATCTTAAAATAGCCGGTAAAAGCCATCAGAAATTAAACAATAATGATTTTTGTGATAATATTTGTGTTAATTGCCAACAAAATATATAATAGCCCTTGTATTGAACAAGCCGGCTGGAGTTATGTTGGGGGGACTTTGTGTCTGAAATTAAAGACAAATTAGATCTGAAAGAAATTGTCCTTCTGGGGCGTACCTATGATGAGTACGTTAAGGCGTTTAATCTCGACGGCCTCACGCTCAAAGATGAAAGACTTCTTGACGCCGCCTCCGGCGTGAGTTCTTTCGCCTTCGAGGCCGCCATGCAGGGGATTGACATCACCGCCGCAGACAGGATTTATTCGCTTTCGGCAAGAGATATAGAGGCAAAATGCGCAAAAGACCTCGATATCGTTATGGCGCAAATGCCGACGGTTGCCCATCTTTATAAATGGGAATACTTCAGGGATGTAGAATCGTTAAAAGCGGCAAGGTCACGGGCGTATAGGCTGTTTATCGAGGATTTTCAAAGGCAGGGCGGCAGCCGCTACGTTACATGCGAATTTCCCATAACGGGCTTTTCTGACAACCAATTTACCATCACCCTTATCAGCCACTTCCTGTTTCTCTACGACGACCGTCTGGACTATGAATTTCACCGGCAGACCTTAACAGAATGCCTTAGAATATCATCGAAAGAGATTCGCATCTTCCCGATTGTAAATCTCAAAGGCGAACAATCCCCATATATCGAAAAAATATTCGCTGACGAGGCATTTTCAGATTGCACAATAAGCATACAACCCGTAGGTTATGAGTTTATAAATAATGGCAGCCGGATGTGCGTAATCTCTGTCTGAGCTGCAGGGCTCATAACTGTGGTACAATAGCTGTATGAGATATAGACTTGCGTCAAGGCAAAGCCTTGCGGTTATTGCCGTAGTTTTAGCCTTTAGCGCAATGTCGGCCTTCAGCGCCTTCTTCACGTATAAGATAGCAAGGAGTTCGTCCGAGGAAACCCTCAAATCTACGGCCTATTTCATTGGAATTACCCTTGACCAGGCCCTTAATCGGACGGGGATTGACGAGGGGCTGATTGTTGAGATTATGAAAAAGCAGCCGTGGGAGACGATAGCCTATGTTGCCTTGTATGACAGAAGTGGGAAGATCGTCTTACACTCAAACCAGCGCCTGATAGGGCAATCCCATAAGGAGCCGTTTATTGAGGACGTAATCTCAAGCGGCCTGCCTTGCTCCTCCTATGTTACTCTACAGACCGGCGAACTGGTCTATGTGGTGAACATGCCGATACATATACATCTCGGGCAGCCTTTGGCGCTTTCCATAGCGCTTCACACATATCCAGCCTTGGCGGCGGTCAGAAGCGCGCGGCTTCATATGATTGTCCTGCTGATAATTAATGCCGCTATGTGGGGGCTTGCCGCAGCGTTTTTATATTATATGAAAAAGGTTGACACGCTGCAATTGACTGCCCGGAGTAAAGAACGCCTTACCGCATTGGGCGAGATGGCCGCCGTTTTGGCACATGAGATAAGAACGCCGCTAAGTGCTATAAAGGGGT
This sequence comes from Candidatus Magnetominusculus sp. LBB02, assembly GCA_022321325.1. GTDB lineage: Bacteria > Nitrospirota > Thermodesulfovibrionia > Thermodesulfovibrionales > Magnetobacteriaceae > Magnetominusculus > Magnetominusculus linsii. Next base: position 8,581 of record JAKOEO010000055.1, read on the forward strand.
TTGCCCAGTACATTCGGCAAGGGCAAGATGACAAAACCACAGAGGGCCTCGACGTTATCATAAACGAATCACGCCGCCTTGAGGGCCTCACTAATGACCTGCTTGTCTATGCCAGGGTGCCAGAGCTGTATATCCGGCCCATATCCATTGGCGGATTGATTGACGAGGCGATTGCCATCGTTAAGCCCGATGAGCGCATTATGATTGAAAAAAAACTGTCTCTTTCAGAGGATACGATATACACAGATGGGGAAAAACTAAAGCAGGTACTGATAAATATTATCGCCAACGCGGCTGACTCGCAATGTGGTAAAATAACAATAACGGCAGCACAAGGCAAACGCATGCTTAATCTTCAAGTTACAGACACAGGGGTTGGAATGGACGCCAGGGTATTAGAACAGGCGCGCAAGCCGTTTTTTACGACGAAGGCCAGAGGCTCCGGCCTTGGGCTTCCTATAGTCGGCAATATGCTTAGCGCTATGGGCGGGTCAGTCTCCATAGAGAGCCGCATGGGACAAGGTACGTCGGTAACTGTAACGCTGCCGATATCAAACGGGCGCGAGGCATTTTAAGATGGGCAGGGATAACTATAGGGTGCTGGTCGTGGACGATGACAACTCCATACGCCTGCTTCTTATGCGAATTCTGGAGGGCGAGGGATATACCGTAAGGACGGCCTCAAACGGCAGAGAGGCCATGTCTTTGTGTGAATCCCATAAGGAGCCGTTTATTGAGGACGTAATCTCAAGCGGCCTGCCTTGCTCCTCCTATGTTACTCTACAGACCGGCGAACTGGTCTATGTGGTGAACATGCCGATACATATACATCTCGGGCAGCCTTTGGCGCTTTCCATAGCGCTTCACACATATCCAGCCTTGGCGGCGGTCAGAAGCGCGCGGCTTCATATGATTGTCCTGCTGATAATTAATGCCGCTATGTGGGGGCTTGCCGCAGCGTTTTTATATTATATGAAAAAGGTTGACACGCTGCAATTGACTGCCCGGAGTAAAGAACGCCTTACCGCATTGGGCGAGATGGCCGCCGTTTTGGCACATGAGATAAGAACGCCGCTAAGTGCTATAAAGGGGTTTGCCCAGTACATTCGGCAAGGGCAAGATGACAAAACCACAGAGGGCCTCGACGTTATCATAAACGAATCACGCCGCCTTGAGGGCCTCACTAATGACCTGCTTGTCTATGCCAGGGTGCCAGAGCTGTATATCCGGCCCATATCCATTGGCGGATTGATTGACGAGGCGATTGCCATCGTTAAGCCCGATGAGCGCATTATGATTGAAAAAAAACTGTCTCTTTCAGAGGATACGATATACACAGATGGGGAAAAACTAAAGCAGGTACTGATAAATATTATCGCCAACGCGGCTGACTCGCAATGTGGTAAAATAACAATAACGGCAGCACAAGGCAAACGCATGCTTAATCTTCAAGTTACAGACACAGGGGTTGGAATGGACGCCAGGGTATTAGAACAGGCGCGCAAGCCGTTTTTTACGACGAAGGCCAGAGGCTCCGGCCTTGGGCTTCCTATAGTCGGCAATATGCTTAGCGCTATGGGCGGGTCAGTCTCCATAGAGAGCCGCATGGGACAAGGTACGTCGGTAACTGTAACGCTGCCGATATCAAACGGGCGCGAGGCATTTTAAGATGGGCAGGGATAACTATAGGGTGCTGGTCGTGGACGATGACAACTCCATACGCCTGCTTCTTATGCGAATTCTGGAGGGCGAGGGATATACCGTAAGGACGGCCTCAAACGGCAGAGAGGCCATGTCTTTGTGTGAATCCCATAAGGAGCCGTTTATTGAGGACGTAATCTCAAGCGGCCTGCCTTGCTCCTCCTATGTTACTCTACAGACCGGCGAACTGGTCTATGTGGTGAACATGCCGATACATATACATCTCGGGCAGCCTTTGGCGCTTTCCATAGCGCTTCACACATATCCAGCCTTGGCGGCGGTCAGAAGCGCGCGGCTTCATATGATTGTCCTGCTGATAATTAATGCCGCTATGTGGGGGCTTGCCGCAGCGTTTTTATATTATATGAAAAAGGTTGACACGCTGCAATTGACTGCCCGGAGTAAAGAACGCCTTACCGCATTGGGCGAGATGGCCGCCGTTTTGGCACATGAGATAAGAACGCCGCTAAGTGCTATAAAGGGGTTTGCCCAGTACATTCGGCAAGGGCAAGATGACAAAACCACAGAGGGCCTCGACGTTATCATAAACGAATCACGCCGCCTTGAGGGCCTCACTAATGACCTGCTTGTCTATGCCAGGGTGCCAGAGCTGTATATCCGGCCCATATCCATTGGCGGATTGATTGACGAGGCGATTGCCATCGTTAAGCCCGATGAGCGCATTATGATTGAAAAAAAACTGTCTCTTTCAGAGGATACGATATACACAGATGGGGAAAAACTAAAGCAGGTACTGATAAATATTATCGCCAACGCGGCTGACTCGCAATGTGGTAAAATAACAATAACGGCAGCACAAGGCAAACGCATGCTTAATCTTCAAGTTACAGACACAGGGGTTGGAATGGACGCCAGGGTATTAGAACAGGCGCGCAAGCCGTTTTTTACGACGAAGGCCAGAGGCTCCGGCCTTGGGCTTCCTATAGTCGGCAATATGCTTAGCGCTATGGGCGGGTCAGTCTCCATAGAGAGCCGCATGGGACAAGGTACGTCGGTAACTGTAACGCTGCCGATATCAAACGGGCGCGAGGCATTTTAAGATGGGCAGGGATAACTATAGGGTGCTGGTCGTGGACGATGACAACTCCATACGCCTGCTTCTTATGCGAATTCTGGAGGGCGAGGGATATACCGTAAGGACGGCCTCAAACGGCAGAGAGGCCATGTCTTTGTGTGAATCCCATAAGGAGCCGTTTATTGAGGACGTAATCTCAAGCGGCCTGCCTTGCTCCTCCTATGTTACTCTACAGACCGGCGAACTGGTCTATGTGGTGAACATGCCGATACATATACATCTCGGGCAGCCTTTGGCGCTTTCCATAGCGCTTCACACATATCCAGCCTTGGCGGCGGTCAGAAGCGCGCGGCTTCATATGATTGTCCTGCTGATAATTAATGCCGCTATGTGGGGGCTTGCCGCAGCGTTTTTATATTATATGAAAAAGGTTGACACGCTGCAATTGACTGCCCGGAGTAAAGAACGCCTTACCGCATTGGGCGAGATGGCCGCCGTTTTGGCACATGAGATAAGAACGCCGCTAAGTGCTATAAAGGGGTTTGCCCAGTACATTCGGCAAGGGCAAGATGACAAAACCACAGAGGGCCTCGACGTTATCATAAACGAATCACGCCGCCTTGAGGGCCTCACTAATGACCTGCTTGTCTATGCCAGGGTGCCAGAGCTGTATATCCGGCCCATATCCATTGGCGGATTGATTGACGAGGCGATTGCCATCGTTAAGCCCGATGAGCGCATTATGATTGAAAAAAAACTGTCTCTTTCAGAGGATACGATATACACAGATGGGGAAAAACTAAAGCAGGTACTGATAAATATTATCGCCAACGCGGCTGACTCGCAATGTGGTAAAATAACAATAACGGCAGCACAAGGCAAACGCATGCTTAATCTTCAAGTTACAGACACAGGGGTTGGAATGGACGCCAGGGTATTAGAACAGGCGCGCAAGCCGTTTTTTACGACGAAGGCCAGAGGCTCCGGCCTTGGGCTTCCTATAGTCGGCAATATGCTTAGCGCTATGGGCGGGTCAGTCTCCATAGAGAGCCGCATGGGACAAGGTACGTCGGTAACTGTAACGCTGCCGATATCAAACGGGCGCGAGGCATTTTAAGATGGGCAGGGATAACTATAGGGTGCTGGTCGTGGACGATGACAACTCCATACGCCTGCTTCTTATGCGAATTCTGGAGGGCGAGGGATATACCGTAAGGACGGCCTCAAACGGCAGAGAGGCCATGTCTTTGTGTGAAGCCTACAGGCCGCATCTTATCTTATTAGACCTTAAAATGCCTCAGATGGACGGCATAACGTTTATCGAAGAGTTTTATATGGACGGTGAGCTGCCGCAGCATGATACGGATTTTATTGTGCTCACCGCATTTGGCACTCTGGATACTGCGGTGGCAGCGATGAGGCTTGGGGCGCTGGACTATATCTCAAAACCGCTTCATGACCCCGATGTGCTCAGGCTCGCCGTTAAGAAGGCATATGACAGAAGGGGGCTTCTTATAGAGAATGAGGCGTTAAAGGGCGAACAGCTCAAGGGGCTGCCCCCGCTGGATGTAATCTTCGCCGGAATGGAAGACGTCTTAGAAAAAGTCACGGCAGCAGCGCCCACTACGGCAACAGTGCTGCTAACAGGCGAGACCGGCACGGGTAAGACGCTGATTGCGCGTGTGGTTCATGCCATTAGCGGGCGATGCGGCCCGTTTATTGATTTAAACTGCGCGGCTATACCTGAAAATCTGATGGAGAGCGAACTGTTTGGCTATGAAAGAGGGGCTTTTACGGGGGCGGCGGCATCAAAAAGGGGGAAGTTTGAACTGGCCGCGGGCGGTACGCTTTTCCTTGATGAGGTTGCAGAGATGGCACCAGGCGTCTCAGCGAAATTCCTGAAGGTTCTCGAAGGAGGTGCCTTTGAAAGGCTTGGCGGCACAGTTACTCAAAAAGTGGACGCCCGTATAGTGTGCGCTACCAACAGAGACCTGCAAAGAGAGGTTGCAGAGGGAAGATTCCGCCATGACCTTTACTATCGTCTGAACGTATTTCCCATTGACATACCTCCTCTTAGGAGCAGAGCCCGGCATATCGGGCAGTTGTGCCGTACTCTGGCCGCGTCTATCTCAAAAAGGATAGGGAAGAATATAAGGGATATTTCCCCTTTGGCAATTGAAAAAATGACCTCTTACAACTGGCCTGGCAATGTACGAGAACTCCAAAACGCCATCGAGCGCTCTATAATAATGTCAAAAGACGGCACTATTGACCCATCTGAGGCCATACTGGTGCAGCAGCATGCAGCGGCAGATACCCTAAATCTCAATGAAATCGAGCGCCGCACTATAGAAGACGCACTAAGACGCACAGGAGGAGGCAGGGCCGAGGCCGCAGAGGCCCTTGGCATATCGCTGCGAACGCTCCAGTATAAGATAAAGGAATACGGCCTGAAATAGCTGAGGCAGTGCAATATTTGCGCGAAGACATGCAAAATCAGCGCCTAATTAGTTGTTTCTATCTCTAACCCCATGATATTACATCACTTTACATCCGGCATGGCTTTTGCATTATCAATGTCAACATCAGAGATAAACAACAAGGAGGTGAAAGGCAATGAAGACACTAATTATGGTAGTATTGAGCATTGCCCTTTTGGCTGGAGGCGCGTATGCGGCGGATTTCTCGACATGGACAACCGACGAGCTGCTTGGGCTTAGGGGCACGATGTATAATTCCTCAGTGGAAACAAGGACTGCATTGCACTCTGAACTTACAAAGAGGGTCGAGACAATGACGGCTGAACAGAAAGCAGAGTTTGCAAGCAGACCGGCAAAGGCAGGAACGGGTAAAGGGCGTGGCATGGGTAGAGGCATGGGAAAAGGTATGGCAAATTGCCCGAATGTTCCAGATTGCCCGTACAGGACTAATTAACCTTTGAAGAGAGGTGTGCGCGATACGACATGGTGTATCGCGCACTGCCGCGCGAGGCTGTGTATGACGCGATGGATAGCGATAATGGCGCTCTTGTTGGTGACAGTCCCCAATGTGCAGGCCGATGAGGACAGCGGATATGACGCCAACACGGAGGTAACGCTTAGCGGCGTTGTTTCAGAGGCGGCAGAGCCTCTGATGGGGCCGTATGTTTTCACAATTACCGCCGCCGATAAGACGTATAAGGTGCTGAGCGGCCCGTGGTGGTTTATAGCTAAGATTGGATTTGCCCCAAAGGCCGGGACTGCCTTAGATGTTACAGGATCAAAATATTATGACAGAAAAGGGGAATTGTGCATATCGGCTTATTATATCACTGTGGGGTCAAAGACCTACCGCTTCAGAGACGAGCGCTCTCAAATGCCGCTCTGGCATGGCCAGAGAAGGCAATAGCTTGTAACACTAAGTATCCTTGATGAGAGCTTGTCATGCCTGAAACAGGGTTTGCTTGTTCAGGTTTATCTGGAAGGCTCGCCCCTAAAAACGCAAACCTTGATTCTCGATATAGACAGCGGCAGTTTTCGGACACGCCGGAATGACAGATTTAGTGCGCTATATCTTGAATTAGTTTGACTCTGAAATCACAATAAATTGTATTTACTGCGTTTGCCCTGGTCACGGTAAATTTGTTCTCCATCATAAGTAAGCGTTAGCTGCTTAGTTTGTTGCCATTTTTGTTCCTTTCTGTCATTCCGGCTTGTCCGGAATCTTCCCTTAAGTGATTGTTCTAAGATGATTTTTCCTATTCTGCGATATAAGACAGATTCCGGACAAGCCGGAATGACAGACAAAGAAAAGAATAGTCTGGAAATCACTGCAAATTCCCATGATAACTTGTTTTATTCGTTAGAACAAAATTACCGTGTTGCCCTGGTTTTTAGCGGCCTCGCATTATACCCTTGTTTTGTTATAATACGTGTTATGGACAAGATCGGTTTTTTGAAGGCCGTTGACGGGTTTGTCGGCAGCAGCCTTGTCTCGATAATAGGGTACCTCAGGCCGGGCAATCTTTCCTCAGGGACGACAGCGGCGGGGGCGCCTGGAAGGATACTTGTTATTCGTCCGGGCGGGATTGGCGATGCCGTCCTCCTGCTCCCTGCCCTGAGGCAAATCAAGGCGCGCTATCCCAACGTACAAATAGACATCCTTTGCGAGAAGAGGAATCACGGGATTTTTCAGATGTCAGAGGCGCTTGGCGAAATATATCTCTACGATACTAAGCTCGACCTTATCAAATGCCTTAGTAACACCTACGACGCCGTCATTGATACCGAACAGTGGCACAGGCTCTCAGCCGTAGCCGCATATCTTACAGGGGCGCACGTGCGGATTGGCTTTAATACAAACGACAGAGGCCGGCTCTTTACACATAAAATTCCATACAGCCACGACGAGTACGAGGGGCGGAGCTTCCTCAACCTTATTGCGGCTGTTGCCGAAATTGACGGCCTGCCCGATGTGTTTTTAGCCGGCGAGGCGCTTATTGACACCTATGGCCGCGAAATCTTTAAGACAGGCAGGACAGTTGCAATCGCCCCCGGAGCCTCTGTGAAAGAGCGCCGATGGGGCGGCGAAAACTTCGGCCTTGCGGCAAGACAATTGTCTGAAAGCGGCTTTAATATCCTGATCCTAGGCTCACAGGCCGATAAGTCAGACGCACTGACAATTAAAGGCCGCTGCCCCAAAGCAGTCGATTTAACGGGCAGCACATCGCTGAAAGATACAGCAGCGATTCTTAAACGGGTAGACGCACAGCTCTCTGCAGACAGCGGCATTTTGCACATCGCATACGCTTGCGGCACTAAAACGGTGTCCCTCTTTGGTGCAGGCAGACAGAAGAAATGGGCGCCAGTGGGAAACAGGCACAGGATAATAAATAAACGCCTGCCGTGCAGCCCCTGTACTAAATTTGGCTATACCCCGCCGTGTAACTCTGTGAAATGCCTTACTCAAATCACCGTGGATGAGGTTGTCAGCGAAGTAAGGGACCTATTGGGATAATATTATCCCGATTCAAGGCTAAACCGGCTTAAAGAGGTGTTTACCAACTCCGCACAGAGGACATTTCCAATCCTCAGGTAAATCCTCAAATTTCGTACCTGCCGGAATCTTCCCTTTTTTGTCACCCTTTGCAGGATTGTATAAATAACCGCAATTACTTGCCTGGCACTGCCACATATTTATTACCTCCGATGTGCGTTAAGGGCTCTCAGGCTCGAAATATAACATCCTTCCGCACTGCGGGCAGGTATGTATCTTCTGTCCTTTCAACACCTCAGCGTATAGTTGAGGCGGCATGTTTAAGTAGCAGCCCTGACATAATTCGTCCTTGGCGGCCACTACCGCAAGGGCGTTCTTTCGCTCAAGTATGTGCATATACTTATTATAGGCGTCTTTTGGAACTCGCTTAACCAACGCGGCACGCTCATCCAGAAGGATCTGAAGCTCTTTCTCGCCGTCTGAATGGCCTTTTTTGACCTCGGCTACTGACTCCTGATATTTTGCCTCTTCTTTGGCGAACTGTTTGTTGGCCTCGGCTGATGTCTTTTCTAACCTCTCAATCTGCTCCATCACGATTAGTATGTCGTCTTCTATTAACCTTACTTCCTTCTCAAGCTGTTCAACTTCCTTCAGGTGAAGCTGATACTCCTTGTTAGTCTTTATGTCGGCTGACTTGGAGCGGAGTTTCTTTATCTTTTCGGATTTCTCCTCGGCTGAGAGTTCATAGTCGCGTTTTTGTTTGAGGGCCTTCTCAAGGTCGGTATTTTTTCTCTGCCTTTCACTCTGGGAGTCTTTATACTGCCGGTCACATTCGCTGATTGCCGCCGGGGCATTTTCTACTAGTGTTTTAAGACGTATTATTTTTGTATCAAGGGCCTGCATCTCCTTTAAGAGAGTAAGCTCCTCTATCATAGAGCCTCCCGAAATTCGTGATTAATGGGGCTTGTCGGTGGAAATGTGTTGATGGGCCCACCAGGACTCGAACCTGGGACCAACCGGTTATGAGCCGGCCGCTCTACCAGCTGAGCTATGGGCCCCCGTCTTGCCGCTATTTCTCTAATCATCCTCATTTGATAACTCTCTACTATAACCTTGTTCTTTTGATTTGGTCAAGGCGTGCAAAAGTTTTTTTCTTTTGATGCCGGACATTGACAAATCAGTGTGCAAAGTGCTATGTTCAAGAGGAGAGGGGTGTTCGTTTAAAGGCTCTGCAAAGGAGGGTACACAATGGGCAAGGGTTCTGGCGGCGGTGCGACGGGTTCTGGCGGCGGTGCGACGGGTTCTGGCGGCGGCACGAAGAGTGCTGGCGGCGGCACGAAGAGTGCTGACGGCGTAAAGAGAGAGCGCCGCAGCAAGAAAGATGTTGCGGGTGGAAATGGAAGCAAGAAAGTTGTTGAGACTGAATCCCAGCCTGTTGAACTGCCTGTTGTCGAACCACCTAAGGTTGAGCTGTCTGTTGCCGAACCGCCTAAGGTTGAGCTGCCTGTTGCCGAACCGCCTAAGGTTGAACTGCCTGTTGTCGAACCACCGCCTGTTGAGCTGAAGGCCGTTTCCCCTACGCGCAAGGCCAAGCTGAACTGCTGGGAGTTCAGAAAGTGCGGACGTGAGCCGGGAGGTGCAAAGGCTGAGGAGCTGGGCGTGTGTCCTGTAACCACTGCGACCTCGTTTGATGGACTTCACGGCGGTACAAATGCAGGCCGGGCATGTTGGGCAGTCCCTTTCCCGTGCGAGGGCGGTAAGGTCAGTTTTGCCAGTAAAATAAGAAGCTGTACGAAGTGCGAATTCCACCATCTCGTTATACAGGAAGAAGAAAAGTATCAAAGCGCCCTCAAACATCTGAAAAAATTTAATAAAGAAGAGAAGGCAAAATTTGTCAAAGAGCAAAAGTCGGTAAAATTCAAACAGCCGGGACTTGTCAGGCACATATTTGAAAAGAGCAAGCACACGGCCTACGGCGAGGACGCCGAGGTGGAATCCCTGTTTATCACGCTCCTTATCGGCTGGGTAAGCCTGTGCCCGTCAGTAAGTTTTCTGGAAGGCAGCAAGCGTATCTGTAAGGATGACCTCGTTGATGAGCTGATGATTATTGACGCCATTGCCGACAATCCAAGACGGCGCGCCGCCAAGACCGTTGCCACGACTATGATTAAGGCAGTCGGCAAACAGATCACCAGATACTTCGACCCGCTTGTGGATGTTGTCAAAGACAAGATCAAAAAGTAAGAACTAACAGTGTGCCCCCGGCAGGGGCAGCCTCACCGTAAACGTTGTGCCCTTGCCTGGTGCGCTTTCAACCAGTATGTCGCCCTGGTGTTCCTTTATTATCTTATAGCTAATCGAAAGCCCCAGGCCCGTGCCCACTCCAACAGGCTTTGTCGTGAAAAACGGGTCAAATATCTTGTTTTGTATCTCTGGAGGGATTCCCTTGCCGGTGTCTGTTATGGCAATCTCTATCTTTTGCGGATCTGCGGTTGTCCTTATTTTTATCTCGCCCTCGCCCTCTATCGCCTGAGCCGCGTTTACAAGCAGGTTCATAAACACCTGGTTTATCTTCGCCGCGTAACATGGCAGCACGGGAAGCTCTCCATAGTCCCTAACTACCGTTACCCGGTTTTTGTACTCATGATAGAGCAGCTCAAGCGTTGTATCGAGCGATTCGTTGATGTTCATATTGGTTATATCTGAAATGTCTAGTCTTGCGAAATTCTTGAGATCCAGAACGATTTTCTTTATGCGTTCGGCACCCTCTTTTGTCTTTACTATAAGCGGCTCCACGCGAGAAAGCAGATAAGCGTAATTGATTTCCTCTTTGTATTGTTCAATCTCCTGTTTGTCGTGGGCGGACGATTCAACCTTGTCGTATCTTTGAAGCAGGCCAATGAGCCTATGGAAAAACTTCTCAAGGTTTCCTATGTTGCTTGAGACAAAGGCAAGCGGATTATTTATCTCATGCGCAACTCCGGCTGTCAATACGCCCAACGATGCCATCTTTGCAGACTGAACCAGCTGCTCCTGGCTTAGCTGCAACTCAGTAAGGGTCTTATGCAGGTCTGCCGTGCGCGCCTCTACCTCTGCCTCGAGATGTTCGCTGTGCTGCCTTATCTTGTCCTCCATCTGCTTTCTCTCTGTAATGTCTTCGCAGCTTGTCGCTATGGCCGCCACCGTGCCGTCGTCATCCATTACAACGTCAGACGTAAGCTGTACGGGGAATGTGCTGCCGTCCTTCCTTGCATTTACGCTCTCTCGCTTCCATCTCTTTGTGGACCTGTCCGGATTTACCCGATAGGCTATCAGCTCATCCTCTGTCAATGGTCTTGATATTTCCCTGGGGGCAAACATCTTGATATTCTTCCCTAAAATCTCTTCAACCGTATAGCCATGCTGGGCGGCCTCGGCCTCGTTCGTGTAAATTATTATGCCGTCTGCGTCAGTAATAGTAAATCCCACCTGTGTGGTCTCTATGGCCTTTGTCAATAACTTGATGTTCTTAGTCATGGCCGCTTCAATTTCCTTGCGGTCGGTGATGTTATGGGCTATGATGATTACGGCAGTAACGTTGGCTTCCTCGTCCTTCTCCGGCACGGCTACGGCATGAAGCCACTGCGTGCTATTAATCTGAATTTCTCTTTCCTGTTTTTCTTTTGTTTCTATAGTTAAGCCGGTCAGGGCAACTACGCTTTCAATGAAATCTGCGTCAAACCCCAGTTCAGTAAACTTAGTGATGTGCCTTCCTATGAAATCCTCCGGTTTGAGCATCATATAAAGGCCGCAGCTTGGATTCATGTAGCGGCATACGAAGCCGCTGTCAATGCGGGTGATGATGTCCTGGCTGTTTTCCACAATCGCGCGGAAGCCCATGCGGTATTCGTCTCTGCTTTGGCGAAGCACTAGCTCAAGGCGTTTTCGTTCTGTGATATCTCTTGATACAGAGACCAGCCCAAAGATCTCGCCGCCCTCTGTAAATATAGGATTCTTTATAGTCTCAAGATAAGTGTCGCCAGAGCTTCCGCTTAGCTTATGCTCAATCTGAACCGCCTTGAGCTTCTCTAAGACCTCCTTGTCGGAGTTCCGTTCTTTGTCCGCAAACGCCTTAGGAAAGAAATTGTCATACGTCTTTCCTATTATCTCCTCCGCCTCAAGCCCAATGAATTCCTTAAACGCGTTATTTATCAAGACGAATTTGCCGGTAATATCCTTAATGCTTATCATATCCTGTATAGAGGCAAGCAGGGTGGTTAGTTGAGATTGCGTCCTTGCGTTTTCTTCAATAATCTGTTCCAGCGACAGTGCATTGTTCTCAAGATTGATGATTGCCCTGTATGACCTCAGGGCCAGGAGCATGGCGATATTAAACTTTTCGTTGGTCAGCTCTGTCTTTTCCCTGTAGTCGTTGATGTCGTACTGGACAATGACCTCGTTTTTCGGCGCCATGCCGGGCTGCCCTGTCCTTAGAATAATCCTGACAAGGTCGTTTTTCAGTTCTTCTCTGATATACCTTACAAGCTGAAGCCCGGAACTATCCCCTTCCATCACAACGTCTAACAAAATGACGGCGGAGTCCGGGTGCTGCGCTATGAGAGCCTTAGCCTGTTCTGAGTTATAGGCGCTGATAAACTCAAGCCCCCTGGCGTCATAGACAAAGTGTTTGAGGGCAAGGCGCGTCATCTCATGGACTTCCTGTTCGTCGTCCACTATCATTATCTTCCATCTCTGTGAACAGATCTCCGGCCCCGGGCCTCCGCCATGATAGAAGAATGTCTCAGTGGTGTCGTCAATCATGCTGCGGCCTCCTTTTTCAAAGCGGGAAATTTAATAGTAAATTCCGTCCCCACATCCGGCTCAGAGCGGCATTCGATAGTGCCGCCAAGTGTCTGCGTCACAATATTATGCACGATATGAAGCCCCAGCCCCGTACCGCCAGCCCCGCGCATAGTAGTGAAAAACGGGTCATATATCCTCTTGAGATTTTCATGGGGCATACCCCTGCCGTTATCTGCATATTTAATAAAAACCATATCCTTACTATTGAAACCGGCCTCAATTGTAATAACGCCCTTTTGGCCTTCGCCATAGGCGTGCACAAGCGAGTTCATCAGCAGGTTTGTTATAATCTGCGCAATAGCCCCGGGATAGCTGTCCAACTCCATGTCCTTCCCGCATATAACCTCTATGCTATGCCGGGTACGCTTCATATTAGGCTGAAGGCTTAGTAGTATTTCCTCTATATATTCTCTTAGCCTGAAGCGCCGCCTCTCCTGTGTAATCTGGTCGGCAGAGACCATCTTAAAACTCTTTATCAAATCCGCCGTGCGCATAAGGCTTTTTAAAATCAGGGAGCTGGCCTTGTCCACATCGTCTAAGTATTCCCTCAGCCTTTCCATGCGCAGAGATTTGTCATCGAAGGCCGCCCTTACTCCCTGAGTATCTTTAGCGATGGTCGAGGACAGCGTTATCCCTATCCCTACAGGCGTGTTTATCTCATGCGCAACTCCGGCCAGCATCTGCCCAAGCGAGGCCAGCTTCTCTGCCTGCACTAATTGGACACGGCTGTCTTTCAGGTGTTTATTGGCCGTCTCTAATTCATTCAGATGAATGTCGCGCACTCTTTGCATCCTCTTAAGCTGTGAAATATTATGCATTGAGCAGACGATTTCGTCAGCCCTTTGGCTCTTGCCGCCATGAATCAGCGACGCCGAGAATATTACGGGAATTTTTACCCCATATTTTGCCGTCAAAACCACCTCGACATCCTTTACAGTGCCATTTTTCATTATCTCATTATACAATATTTCTGCAACCGTGTCGCTGTCAAATATGTCATCAATGCGTCTGCCAATCAGCTCATCCTCTGTGCGCCCTAACATGTTTTGAACAGACTTATTAACCGTTGTAATAACGGCATCCTCGTCCAGCACCATCACGGCGCTTGCAATGGTCTGGATGATATGGTCGGAATAGTCTTTTGCCTTAGCAAGGTCGTCTCTGGTCTTTTTCAGCTCCATGAGCATCTTGTTAAAAGAAGCGGCAAGAACGCCGGCCTCGTCTTTGGATTTAATGCCGGTTATCTGGGCGTAGCTGCCCCTTGCTATCATTTTTGTAAGCGAGATAAATTGCCGCAGCGGTTTAGTGATGTTCCTGTCAATAGTCCTTGTAATAAGCGTAAAGACAACAGCGCTGACAGCTAAAACGACAAATAATATACCAGCGGCGGCATATTTTATCTTGTCCGCCTCTGCCTGAAGCACAGCCATGGGCACAACCACCAATACCGAGCACTGAAGCCCCTCAACCGGGGCAAGGGCTGCAATGCTGTCAACGCCTAGTATGGATGTCCTGTTAATGCCCGGCTTTATTAAGTCGGCATGGCCTTTAGCGCTGATATTATCAATTGATGTGCCCGCCATAGCGGCGTTGTTTGCTGCATATATCACAGTCTTTTTTCTATCAATCAACATGACAAAGCCAGAGTTTGGCGTCTCAGACAGGACTGAGGCTATGTCCGCAATCGGCACACTTGCCTTTATAAATCCAATGACTGCCCCGCCGCCCTGCTTTGCCATTGCCAAGGTAACTGCCGGTACGCCGAGGTCTATGTTGTTTTGCTCGTATGAGACAATAGTCTTATTGGGGTCGGACTGTAATGCCCTGAAAATTGGGGAGTTCAATGTGTCAACCTTACCCTCGTATATAATCCCGTTTACCGCCCTGGTCTGGCCGCCGTTTAATTTTGTGTAACTTAATACGGGGAATTCTGTTGCAAATCCGGATAGATATTTCGATAGGTCATACTGGTTGTGGTCTGCCGAATATAATTCTAAACTTGAGGCGTCCACGCTTTGGAGCTTGTCTTTTTTACGGTTAACGGCATCAAGCACCCTGAACTTGAGCGTTTTTGCCATAAATTCAATGTCTTTGACCCCTTCAGTATAAATATTCGTTGCGATAAAATAATACGCACTGCCCCCAATGGCAAGCCCAACAAACAGGACTATCCCAAAATGTGAAAACAAGATCTTATTTCTGATAGACAAGTACATCGCGCCGTCAATTATATCTATTTTTAGCCGGAACTGTCCAGATAAAATCTTTTTTAGGGCAATTGTGCAAAATAATGTTGACAATGCCTTTTTATTTCTTTATAATAATCAATTCTATTAATGATTAGGGTCTCGTAGTCGGGCTTGAGCAAGCCGGGCAGAGTCGGTAAACGGGCATAGCCGGTTGAAACACAGAGTATAGAGAAAGTGTGACAGGGACAGAGTGATATAGATGACACAGTGTGCTAAAATGGCCTTACGCATGGAGAGGTACCCGAGTGGCCAAAGGGGACGGGCTGTAAACCCGTTGGCTCCGCCTTCGGAGGTTCGAATCCTCCCCTCTCCACCATACAGCCAGTCGGCGTGTTGCGCGGGAGTAGCTCAGTGGTAGAGCGTCAGCCTTCCAAGCTGAGGGTCGCGGGTTCGAATCCCGTTTCCCGCTCCATTGTCGCGGTTGCGGGTATAGACTGTGCCCATGTAGCTCAGTCGGCAGAGCACATCCTTGGTAAGGATGAGGTCACCG
>JAKOEO010000056.1:0-8081 GCA_022321325.1 Candidatus Magnetominusculus sp. LBB02
CACCGGTATAGCCTTTGCCATTGGCGTCGGTGTCGGCGTTACCACCGGTATAGCCTTTGCCATTGGCGTTGGTGTCGGCGTTACCACCGGTATAGCCTTTGCCATTGGCGTTGGTGTCGGCGTTATCACTGGTACGGCCTTGGCTATTGGAGTTGGTGACGGCGTTATGACAGGCTCTGCCTTCGCTATCGGCGTTGGCGTTATCACTGGTACAGCCTTCGCTATTGGTGTCGGCGTTATGACAGGCTCTGCCTTGGCTATTGGCGTCGGTGTCGGCGTTACAACTGGTACAACCTTGGCTATTGGCGTTGGTGTCGGCGTTATCACTGGTACGGCCTTGGCTATTGGCGCCGGCGTCGGCGTTACTGCCGTTGCCGCCTTGGCTATGGGAAAAGTCCCTTCAGAGCGATGCCTATTGTAAACATAAACAACTCCAAAGGCTACAATGACTGCCAATATCAAAATAATCAGAGCCTTCGAGAAGCCGGCAACCAGCCCGCCTAGCGGCCTGCCTTCATAATCGGAGGTCAAACTCCTGGCCGCAATATTTACGTGTGTATTCGTTATCTCTTTTGCCTGACTTAGAAAGGCTGTCATAATCACACGGGTACAGAGAATGTTAATCAGGCGCGGAATGCCATTTGTCTTTCTGTGAAATGCCCTTATGGCGGAGCTATGAAATCTTACAAGGCCCCTTCCGGCGATTGATAATCTATAGTTAATGTAATCACATGTATCCTTCTTATTGAGCGGCTTAATCCTGTAGCGCGTAATAATTCTCTGGTTTAGCTGCGTGAGCGATGGGGATTGCAGTCTTTTATCGAGTTCCGGCTGGCCGAAGAATATTATGTGGAGTAATTTCCCGTCGCGCGTTTCAAAATTCGAGAGCAGTCTCAGTTCCTCCAGCGAATCATCTGGTACATTATGCGCCTCGTCAATAATTATAATTACATATTTTCCCGCGTTAGATTTCTCTACCAAAAAGTCCTTAAACGATATCAGCAGATCATTCTTGGAAGGCAGCGCCGCTGTTCCATGGTGATGCTTCTTGTTTTGGCCTGTTATTACATCTACTATATCACTTTCACGACAGCTGCCTCCTTTAAGCAGTTGGTACTCCTGCAAAATGGCATTAAGCAGCTCATTAGGCGACAGCCTTGGCGTAAGTACGATGGCAAACTCGGAGTTGTCTCTGAATCTGTCAACAAACACATTCAACAACGTTGTCTTGCCCATCCCAGGCTCTCCGGTTACTAAAGTAAACCCTTCCCGCTGTCTGACTGAGTACTCTATTAACGAAATACACTCCGCATGGCGCTGGGAAGGATAATAGTACGAAGGGTCCGGGGATATCTTAAACGGGTCTTCTTTTAACTCGTAATATTTTAAAACGCTCATATCGAAACAATCTGCATTTATAGATTCTTACATTTTTGCTAAAGAAGTGAGCATATCGTAAATCGGCAATATCAGCCCTATCACTATAATAGCCACGAAACCGCCTAAAAACAACATTATGACCGGCTCAATAATCTTTGACATCCTATCGGCTATAGCGTTTAATACTTTCTCATAATGCTTCGATAAAAAACCGAGCTGCTCGTCCAGACTTCCAGAGACCTCGCCAACAGAAATCATTCTTATCACCAACGCCGGAAACAATTTCTGAGTCTTAATGGCCTCCGTTAAACTCGTACCGCTCAGAATCATTTCATTTATATTGACAAACGCCTTCCTGAAAATTACATTTTTAATCGTATCCTGTAAAAGCTCCAAAGACCGGCTCAATGTTATTCCAGAGAGCACCAATATTCTTAACTGCTCTACAAACATCGAGACCAGCATATTGTATATTACCAACTTAAAAATTGGCACATGCAGCTTCATGTAATCTAAAAAATACCTTACCTTTTCATTGCGTTTTGACATCTGAAAGGCAACAGCCAGCACAGGTACCACCAGGATAAAATACCAATATTTTGGAATAGTGTCGCTTAGTTCAAACAGAAATCTGGTAAACGCAGGCAGTTTTATCTCCATCTCTGAAAATAGCTTATTCATCTTAGGCAGTACATAGACAACCCAAAAAGCCAGAATCATCAGCGTTATTGTAATAGCAAATATGGGATACATCAGCGCTCTTTTGATTACACTGGATAAATCCTCGATTCGCTGAAGATGCTCGGCAACATCGTTTAAATTTTTTGCAAGCGTACCGGTCTCTTCACCAATACGCACCAGTCTGACAAAGATATCGGGGAAAGCCGCGCTCTCTCTTGAAATCGCATCCGAGAGGCTTGAGCCTAACAGCAATTGCCTTTTAAGCGACGTCAGTTTATTTCTGATATGGCCTGTGGAGGCAGTCTCGATAAGATCGTCAAGGGCGCTGAGAACAGGAACGCCGGCCTCTATCATTACTGAAAGATTAGACGAAAGCTCAATGACATCTTTTCTTGGAATTTGTCTGGATGATATCTTTTGCAGCAGTGCATTAAAGCCCTTCTGGGAGACCTCTTTTACCTTTATTACCTGAAGATTGGAAATATACATGTTGGTGTAGAAAGCGGCCATATCGTCAGCCAGCATGGTGCCTGTCAGCATCTCGCCGCCCTGAGCAAGCGCCTTATATTGATAAGTCGGCATTAGCCCAACACCCTTTGTATTTCATGAAGCGAGGTAACGCCTGCTTCCAATTTAATCAAGGCATTTTCAAGCATTGTCCTCATTCCCTTCTCTACGGCGACATGTTTAATTTTTATCACAGAGGCGCCCTCGTTGATTAATTCTTTCAGCTCATCATCAAGCACTAAAACCTCGCCCACGGCAAGCCTTCCAAGAAATCCCGTGTCAAAGCACAGCTCGCATCCCTTGCCATAGTATATATTCGATGCCTTGATAGTATAGCCTATGTCTGCAAGATACTTATTGTCGCTGTCAGTGAGTTCATATTTTGCCTTGCAGGCTGGACATATCTTCCTTACAAGCCGTTGAGCAATGACGCCGACGAGCACCGCTGTAACGTTATATTTCTCGACGCCTAAGTCGAGCAGTCTGGGAATTGCGCCAACGGCATCGTTTGTGTGAAGGGTTGATAGAACCAAATGACCGGTAATTGACGCCCTTATTGCTATAGAGGCAGTCTCCTCATCTCTTATTTCACCGATAAGCATAACGTCCGGGTCCTGCCTCATAAAGTTTCTTGCCGCAAGCGTAAAATTATACCCCGATTTCGTATTGACCTGGGTCTGCCTGACAAACGAAAGGCGGTACTCCACAGGGTCTTCTACGGTGATGACGTTTTTCTCCAGCAGTTTGAGCTGACGCAGCGCCGCATACAACGTTGTAGTCTTACCGCTGCCAGTCGGCCCGGTTACCAGCAGAATTCCAAAAGGTTTATGAAAAACCTTCTCTAATTTGTTAACCTCATCCTTCTCATAACCCAAGGAATCAAAACGAAACAGCGTACCAGAACCTGACAGCAATCGTAGAACTATGTTCTCTCCGAATATTGTCGGAATTGTTGATACTCTGATATCGTACTTCTTTCTTAGAAACGTGTAGTTGAAAAAACCGTCCTGCGGAAGCCTTTGCTCGGCGATATCAATACTCGCCATGATCTTGATTTTGGACGTGATTCCGGCCTGAGACGCTTTAGGAATACAATGGCCATATTGTAAAACGCCGTCAACTCTGTAAAAAACGTGCATTGCATTGCTCTCAGGCGTTATATGTATATCTGTGGCCTCCCGTCTGACTCCGTCCTGTAAAATCAGCTCTGTAAGCTTGGAAATAAGGTTGGGGTCAGCGCCTACGGTCTTCACCATATGGCCTATGGTTTCTTCAAGCATTGATAAAATAGGATTTTCTAAGAAGTAATATACCCTCTCAACCGCTTCTTTAAAACTATCCGAGTCCACTATCAGCATATTGACGGGCATTCCGGTGAGCTTCGTTATCCTGTCAATAGAAAGCACATTTGCGGGATTAACCACGCCGACGTTAAGCCGCCCATTTTCTTTTCCTATCGGGAGGCACTCAAGACTCTCTGCAACATCGCGCGTGATTAACTGCAGGATCTCTTTCGGTATATCAATATCTCTTATGTTAATATACGGTATGCCTGTCTGCTCAGATAACACCTTCGCCATTTCTATCGAGGTGACAAAGCCAAGCTGCTGCAGGGCCTCACCTATCAACTGACCGGTGATTCTCTGCTGGGCATACGCCACCGTAAACATCTCGTCGGTTACATAACCCTTCTCCTTTAAAAGTTCGCCTATTTTCTTCGCCATATCTAGTTCTCGATAATCGTCGGTTTTATGATAACGACAAGTTCTTTTTTGACAATCGAGTTATCAGTATTACTAAAGAGTTCGCCTAATATCGGAATACTCCCCAAGATTGGTATCTTGGAGTTCTTCTTCTGTTGCATCGAGGATATCAAGCCGCCGATTATGACCATCTCTTCGTTTTTAAGTTTTACGGTAGTGGACATCTCTCTTAGGTCTATCGTAGGCAGCTTGTATGAGCTTCCATCGGCCGTTGACATATTCTCGAAACTTACAAAGTGAGATATTACAGGGGTTACTGTAAGCGTGATATCGCCTTTGTTATCAATTCGGGGCACGATACCTAGCGTTAAGCCGTCAAGCAGACTTGATATGTTCACTGTGTATGTAGTTTGAGCGGTTGCTGTGCCCGTAGCTGTTGTTGTGCTTTGGACGCTTCTGGTATAGTCTGTCTTTTGCCCGACTGCAAGCAGGGCGGACTGGCCGTTTAACAGCTTTAGACGCGGATTCGACAAGATATTGATATCGGCAAACGACTCTATGGCTGAAAGAACGGTGTTAAAATTATTGGGACCGCTGACAGTCAGGTGAAAGTTCGGCCCATTAGATGATACGACCTTAGAAAAATTGGAACCGCTTGCGTTAACTTCCAGTACCTTGCCAAGACGCCCCTTTAGGAACTCATTCCAGTCAACGCCATATTGTAAGCCGTCGGAAAGCTGAACTTCAACAACTCTTGCCTCAATCATGACCTGTCTGCTAACCGCCTTCATCAGCCGTTTAACAAAATTATCAACCTTCTCTAAGTCCCTTTTAGATGCCGTAACTACGAGGGTTCCGGAAACCCTGTCAGTGTAAACTGATGGGAACTTATTTTTTCCACGCCCTGCCGACGACGCGCCAGAGCCGGAGACATCAGTTATAGTTGTCTGCTGCGCGCTTTGCGCTCCCCCCGTGGTTGATGCACCTATTATGCCGGCTATGACTTTTTCAATATTTGCCCAGCCATCAGTTTTTTCGGCTGTTCCCTTCAGGGTTACATCTCCCTTGATAGTTGATCCTCCGCTGCTGCCGCCACTGCTGCCGCCGCTGCTGCTGCCGGACGAAGACGACATCGCGCCGCCTATAATATCCCCGCCGAGGTCTGTCGAAAACGTATTTGTAATTATAGGAACCTCTATCTCAAAAACCCTTGTTTCCAAATTAGATACGACTACTGTGTTACGCTCTATTTTATAGGAGTAATCAACGGATGCGAAGATATACTTGAGCGCCTCGTCCAGCGTTACCCTGTTTAGGGATACCGACACAGGCGTATTGGCGTTAACATCGCTTTCCATAATAATGTTCAGGCCGGCTGACGAACCTACAGCCTCCAAAACGCTCCTCAACGGTTCATTATTCACCGCTATCGAGACTATCTTTGTCCTTAACGGATTCAGAGTTTCAGCAACCGGCTCAAACGGCTCAACTTCAGCCTTTCGCGTGGGCGTCGGATCGGAAACGGCGGTAGAAAACTCGTTTTTCGATAATATCTCCTTCCTCGGCACAGATGAGCAAGACATATTGGCTGCTAATAAAAATGACAAAGTCAAAACACTTATACTTCTCATCAAAAACCTGCTGGGCATTACTCGCATTTGTGTCCCCCTATATTGAGTCTTGTTGGCTATTTTTTATTGAATGAAATCCATTCTTTGCTGTTGTCCATAGTTAACATAACGCCGTCGTCCTTTATGTTCGTAACTTTATGCGCCCCCACTTTAGAACCCACTTTCACCACCTTGCTATTTACTATTGCCGCATATTTGCCATCCGTCTTCATAATCAGCGTAACCCTGAACACGGGGGCGGTATTACCAGCGCCTGCCGACGCCGAGGCGGCCCCTCCCTTATTAGCGCCATTATTCGCGCCCTGCGCAGCCTCAGATGCCGTTTGTTGAGGGATGCTAATGCCGGGTTGTTTTATAAAACTGGATGACAGCCCATTGTCGGCATTCGTGGTTTTCTTCCCCTGACTAAGCAACGCATCAAGATCTTTCATCGGCTGCGCTGGTTTTAATCTCAGAAATGAACTTTCAGTCTGCGTTAAACCCTGAGGAACCTCATGATTGTGAAGAAAAAAGTACATACCGATTGTAAGCATAAACGGAACTATCATCATAGAGATTATTTTAACCATATCCTATGCCTTTTCTCCTGTCTTTTGGGTTTCAAGAATTGGGAAATAAAGCGTCCCGTTAATGTCTGTTTTCAGCATACCTGTATCTATTTTCATATTCAGACTCTCAACCTTGAAAAATGGAAAGCGTAATTTAGATAAATATGCCATTAGCTCCCCTGCCTGATTGACCGAGCCGGTGAGGCTTAGAGTAACTGTCATCTTAATAATATCCTTGTCACTCTGTAACTCAGAAAATGTCGCCGTTGCCTCTTTTCTACTTCTTATGCCGTCAACCGCAATCAGTATTTGTTGCTTAGCATTTACATCTCTTGGGACATCGCGCATAACGCTGTTAAAGCTGTCCAAAAGCTCCAGGTTTTTCTTATTCTCTGATAGGATGCTCTTCTTCTTTTCAGTGATTTCATTTAGCGATGTTATTGTCTTGACAAGCGACTGTTCATATTGGTTTGCATATAGATAGACCCCTGTGAGCGCAACGGCTGCCGCTGCGATAATAAAATACACCGTCAGCTTAGTTTTTAGTATCTCTATGTATTCCTTCATCTCGGCCTCTCATAGGTGAATTTAACATTAAAGCCTCTCTGGCCTAACGACACATTGGCATTAAACTCTTTTGTCCCCTGAATGGTTTTCAATTTATCAACAAAGGCGTCTGCCTTTTCCTGTAATTTTGCATACTCATCCTCTTTAACCGCTCCCCCGATAAGAACATTTGCGATACCCGCGCTCTTTGATTCATAACTTAGCTGGTTTATGGTGATTTCGCCAGGGTCAGCCCGAAATACCTGCGACAGCACCTCTAAAGGCTTTATTTCGGCAACGCTGCTCAAAAGCAGCGTTGCATTACGTTGTTTAAAGGCTATCTCATCCATAAGCTGCTTGTTTTCTTTCAGTACAGAGTCCATGTCCGAATTGCTAAGCCTTAGCGACGATATCTGATCTTTGTCTGATTTTATAGCCACAGCCGTTTTGCTTAATCCTAACAAGGCCGCCAAAATGATTACGACACAAGCCGCCATTGCGGCCTTTATGAATACCTCTGTGTACTTGAAGTAGTTATATTCATTAGTAAGCATATTGTACTTTTCACTGTCTTTGACGGCTGTCTTCATAAATGATGCGGCGGCTGGCTGGATATTTTCAAAGAACTCCGCCTTTGAGTGTACCTGAAGCTCCGGCGGAAGGCCTAACGCGGTCACAGGGACAGAGGCTTGAATTGAGTCTAAGTCTGAGTCCTTAATCTGCTCTATCAACAGGGCAAACTCCGGCGATATTCTAAGCAGCTGTCTGCAGTGAGTCACTGTCATATTAAGCGTCAATGCGTCGTAGCCGGTGCTGCCGGCATAGCTGCTGGCGCTATACCCAGAAACGCCTTTAGGGATAGCTTGGGAGGGTTTTTCGACGCTGACCTCGGCGATTTTTTCACTGCTGTCCTCAGAGAGACCCGCAATGTCTAATCCAGAACTGCTCTCAGCGCTGTCATCTGAGATGCCTGCAATGCCTAACCCTGAGTCAAGCGCGGCGCTATAGCCGGAACTGCTCTCGGCGACAGTCTCCGGGGCTGATTCGGGAATGTTCACAGCGCCATATCCAGAGCTATATTCTGA
>JAKOEO010000056.1:8091-11174 GCA_022321325.1 Candidatus Magnetominusculus sp. LBB02
TCTCCGGGGCTGATTCGGGAATGTTCACAGCGCCATATCCAGAGCTATATTCTGACTGGTCAAAG
The DNA here is from genome assembly GCA_022321325.1 of Candidatus Magnetominusculus sp. LBB02. GTDB lineage: Bacteria > Nitrospirota > Thermodesulfovibrionia > Thermodesulfovibrionales > Magnetobacteriaceae > Magnetominusculus > Magnetominusculus linsii. Next base: position 8,157 of record JAKOEO010000056.1, read on the forward strand.
GAGCGCACAAACACTATATTGCCTTCTTTAATCAGGAGAAAATTCCTATACTCTCCGCTTACAAAGTCAAGAATGAATGGCTTTTCAGAGGACGGGGCAAACGCCATCATTGTCAAATAGTCTATGTACAGGGCCTCCATCTGTTTCCCGTTGGCAAGAAACCGCCGCTGCAGGGAGTTAATCTCATCCTTTTTAACGGTTATTACAAAGTACTCGCGCTCTAAGACATTGCCTTCCACCCGTTCTGAAACGAAAAATGAAATAGACGCGGCGCTTGTTATCTCAGGATGCAAGCGGGCGACATTATTGTCTATCATGGTCTTTGTGGCATTGTCGTCGGCGGGTGGCAGCTTGATGTTATCAAAGTAGATGTCCTGAAAACTATTTACGACGACATATTCTTTGTTCTTATCGTTCCTTAGAAAATCGTCAAGCTTAGTGGCCGCTATTTTGCTGAATTGATGAAGGAACACCTTATTGCCCTCGTACTTGGCGTGGGCAATGCGTATGTCTTTTCTGTCTATGCTAAGGATAACTTTCGTTGACATTGGTTATGCACCCTCTTTATTTATCATTATTTTCCACTACCAGCGTCATTTAATTTTCCACTACCAGCGTCATTGAGCGCATCCTGTTTTTCGCGAAAGAGCCTTGCGTTTCTAATGACAAATTCGTCTGTCGGCTCAAGGGCCAGCGCCTTTTTGAAATTTCTCTCGGCCTCTGCCATCCTATTTGAGCCGCTTTCGGCTATAGCAAGGTTCACAATGGCCGGTACATAGTCGTCCTTAACGGAGACGGACTGCTTTGCGTATGCCGCGGCGTCTTCGTACCTGCCATCTTTAAGCATAAGATATGCCATTTGATTAAGGATTATGTAATCAATGGGCGTCCTGCCGACTAACTTTTTATATTCGGTTAAGGCCGCCCTATAGTCGCCGCTTTTGACAAACTCATCGGCAACCAGAAGGGATTTGTCAATTTCGTCGCTTTTCACCTTTGCCAGATATGCCGCCCTGTCCATCTTAGGTGGTTTAGCCATGCGTCTATTGGCATTTGCGGAGGTGGCGCTGCCTGCCGGGCGCTCATCGCCAATATCTGTTACCGTGATGTTGAGCTTTTTAACCGGCGGCGCTGCCGGGGCGTTGTTAGCCGGTGCCGACTGCTGTTTTACAGATGGTTGCTGCGCAGGTGCGACATTAGCTGGTGCAACTGGCTGTTGTCCGCCCTGTTGCGGCATGGGAGCCGCTGACGCCTTTTCAGTATTCATATCCAACGCACTACTCATATCGGCAGCTGCCATAGTTTTCTTTAGTGTTTCCACTGCTTTACCGGCCTGCTCAAGCTGACTTGGTGCCGCTTGCGGCGTCTCCGCCTTTGCCATAGAGGGCTGTTCTGCCGGTTTCTTTGCAGGTTGGTCTGCCGTTTGCGCGCGTTGTTCAGATTCCACTGATATTGGCGCGGCCTGTGTCTTGGTGGTGGGGGCGGCAGCCGGGGCGCTTCCCGGTTCGATATCGCCCTTTAACGCCTGAAGTTCTTTCTCTCTTTTAGATTCTTTGGATTTAGACGCCTTTTTGTCCGCCGGTGTAGATAAACCATCTGTGTTTTTGGCAATTAACGCAGACTTTTCACCTACCTGTTTACTCATCATATCTAAGCCGACAACCGCCGCGGCGGTAATCAAAACTGCGACGACAAGCAGTATCACCAGCCTCTTATTCTTATTCTGTTTAACAAGCCCCTGCAGATGCGGCGGCGTATCATAGCTCTTCTGATAATCATCAGATTTCGTCAATAACTGTTTAATTACGTTCATCTATTTTCTCCATTGTTAGTTAGTACTATTATAAAGCGTTGTAATTTGACTTTGTGTGAGTGCAGTGCCGTTATAAATTTCTATAGAACTAAATTGAGCTTCAGACAAACTCAAATAATTCATTGCCGTAATCTTACTAGTTGTTAAACCAGAAAGAGAAGTTGCCTTTGAGACAGCATTCAAATACCACAGTGATTTTGGATTTGCGGCGGCATTATAGACAAAGACAAACTGCTTCCAACTCGAAATGTCAAATGTTGTAAAATCAGTACTTGCTGTAGAATAGGTATAAGTTGTTCCCCCGTTATTAATAACTACATTACATTGTGCAGACCAATTACCGCCGCTTTTGGTGTGGGTACATCTAATGTAGTTGGCAGGAGTAAGCGATTTAGTATCTGACAATTCAAATATTGAAGACGTATTGCCGGCAACATTATATACCCAGTAGGAAATTGTTATGCTCTGTGCTGAATCGAAACTTAGGCCTGATATACTCTTAAAATACTGACCACCTTGTGCATTTATAATAGGATAGGTAGCAGAGCTAGCGCCGGTTCTGGTACCTGTAACTCTATTAGCCCCTAACACCCCATTACTAGTGTCAGTCCAATCGGTATTGGTAAATGTTGTAAGATTGACAGTAGGTGTCGCTGTCGGTGTCGGCGTCGGCGTTGGGGTCGGTGTTGGTGTCGGCGTTGGTGTTGCCACTGTTGTAGTTGTACATAAATTGACATTTAAAGCCAAAGACTTCTCCGTAAAGTTCCCCTTACTGTCCTGTACCGCAAATGTCATAGACGAGCTGCTGCCGGAGGCGCTGACAGGTACGCTTGTAGATTTTAGAGAAACCGAGCTTCCCGTCGTGTTAGATGCCGCCGAACAAGTAATCTGAGTGCCGGCGGTATTATAACAGTTTACCCACGCCGGGGCACTAGTCAATGTCCATTGACAGGTATTGCTGCCGCTGGCCGTGCAGTCGCTGTTTACGCTGACCTGCGCATAATAGGAGCTTGAGCCGCAAGCGGCTGTGGGCAGGATGCTATTTAAGATTTCAAATTTCGTCTGCGATTCGCTGCCTCCGCACCTGATTTTAGCTTTAAGCTCTGCCAGCGTTACTACCTTTGCCACATCGGTGCTGTCTATTGTAACTACGCCGCTTTGCGCCCCTGACGCAGTTATCGTCGCAGCGCCAACCTTTGAGTCAA
>JAKOEO010000056.1:11184-23138 GCA_022321325.1 Candidatus Magnetominusculus sp. LBB02
ACGCCGCTTTGCGCCCCTGACGCAGTTATCGTCGCAGCGCCAACCTTTGAGTCAACCTTGGCATTAGCCCCGCCGCTAAACAGTATAAACGCAACGTTCGTAGTCCCCGTTGAAAGAGATAAGCCTGTTGTTGTCTGCGAACAAATATTTGTTGTTAGAGTCGAATCATATATATATAGAATGGGCTGGCCATAACTATCAACTGGTATGGTTCTGGTGTTATTAAGAGTAAGATCTGGCGGTAGGCTGCCTTTCTGTGCATATCCAATTATAGCATCCCGCGTGGCGGTTAACACATCTGACGACGCACTGACCTTAGCTAATTTACCCTTTGATGACGTGCTTAAAAGCGCCGCCGTTACCAAGGCCGTCGCCATTGCAAGCGCCCCAATTATAAACAACATCAATGTGCCTCTGTCGTTTAAGAGGACTCTCAGCAAAAACCAACTGACCCTTTTTCGATTAGGCAATGTCTGTCTGACTATTCTCATGTCTTTACGAATCATTAATTAGGATTCACCGTCAGAGCGTAGGATTTATTAGCGCTATTTCCTGTAGCGCCGGAAGTTGCAGGATTATAGTCCTTGACATACACATTAATCTTATATGTTCCCGAAATGTTTGTGCCTGAACAAGCAGGGCTTGCGTAGGGCACGGCCGATGGAATAATTCCAGCCCCCCCATCCCCGTACAAAGTGAACTGATTACCCTGCTTCCAACATGTAGATGTCGAACAGGATGAACAAGTACCTTCCGCTTGAATCGCTAATGCTGTTGATGCATTATCATATGTTATATCCGATATACCGGCCATAGTACTTCCACAGTTACTTTCAGCGCACCAGTAATATCCCGCGCTTGGCTTGATGCCTCCGCTTGCATTTACAGCCGCGTAATAATACGAGCCAATCTTAGCAGAAGGCAGCTCGTTGTTCAATATTTTCAATTGCGAACCTTCGCACCCAATCTTTGTCCTTAGCTCATCGAGAGTTACCCATTTGGTAATATCATCATAATTTAAAGTCGTTACCGCTGCCCCGCTATTATAAGTATCATCCAGACCGACATAGTCATCCATTGTATTGCCAGGTTCGTTATAATCAGGAATGCTTACACAGGTTTTACCGGCTGGACACGCAGCTCCTACCCTCGTTGTAGCATTATCTGTCTGAATATTTTGATTTTCGCCGCCGCTTGCCATTACAAAGGCAACATTTTGAATCTGATTACTGCTGCTGCATGCCTTATCTCTGCAGACAACGATATACGTTGAACTGCTGCCACAGATGGTATCTTTGATTTTCCCTGAAGGCGGGAAGAGATTAGAATCTAATATAAGGTGAAAATCAATCCCGAAAGAATCTTTGCCATATGGCATCTTATTTTTTATGTCTGCGATTACTCCATTGTCTGCGGCTTTGCCATCGGTAACACCTGTTGTGCTTACGTCTGGGCCAGCAGTGTAGCTAACTACTGAATCCACGTTTGAATCGAGCTTAGCCTGTGTCTCGCGAGCTTTAGCCCTTTTAAGCAGGAAGCCGATAGATGAGGCGCCAATACTAAACACTATGCCCACAATCAGTACAACAATTGCCATCTCAATCAGTGTAAAGCCGACACTCCCCGTTGCTCTGCCTAATATGCATCTCTGCTTCAATTTCAATACTACCTCTTATAAACCCATTATTAAGCCCGCCACAGCTTACAATGCAAGCGCGGGGTAGTTATATAACATTACAGTACCAGCCACAATAGCCACTTTTTTAGTGATCCAGAGTCAGCGCAACAGTACATAAGTTACCTGTTGTCGTATCATAGTCGTTTTGGCCGCAGACAGTTGAACCGTTAATGAATCCAGTCGCGCTGCGTCCGAGATTCCCGTTTGAGCTACTACAACCGCAATTTAAGACAACTCCAATTGTACCATCCGGTATGCCGTCATACGCCTTATCAATGGCCTCCGCTACGTCACCCGGTACGCCTTGCAGTATTACCGCATTTCTTTGGTCAGTAGGCGTATTGGTTGATTTATAGTTGCCCAAAATCGCTGTTACAGTCACAATACCGGCTGTCTCACCTGTTACCCTGAAGTTGGCTATGTCTTTCTGGTTGGAACAAGCTCCGCCCTGAATAACGTTGCTCTTAACGATATCGCATAAGTTCATACCTGCGTTGAGCTTGGCTACGCCAATAATGCTGCTGGAGCCGCTGCCATTACCGGAATCCGCCGATATGCCGTCCATGTAGCCATCCGAGGAACCTGTATTGCCGTTTTTGCTGCCGTCGCTTAACTCCTGTCCTACTCTGTCGTAATAAGTCTCTGCCACAGCCTTCCACTTGCCTGCAAATCCCTGCAGAAAGTCCTTCACCTGCGCCGTCCTTGCTATGTCCTTCCCCTTCATCACGGCGCCTATGATTATACCGATAATCATGATTACCACCGCAATTTCAATCAAGGTAAAACCTTTCTTACTTCTTAACATGCACACCCTCCTTAAAACTCTTACGCTTCCCTGCTATATTGGCTTCCCAAAGGGAAGACCCTGCCATGCTAATAGCCTAAATACAACAGTTGCTTCATGCTAACTTAACATGTATGAAAAAACAATGTCAAGTGTCACATAGTAATACATGATAAAATTATTTTAGAAGCGATACCATGGTCCCGCTGTGCAGCAACGGTTTAGCGTACCGTGACATTGTCAGAGTTGACCATGAGAAACAGGCGGTGTTCTTCATAGACAACAATACCGTTTTTAAACTTTTTAATGGGCAAGAGTCCATAGTCCTTTACCAGAGCTTCAGGCACTTGATAATTCAGGATAACTAGTATACTGCTATGTTTAGTCAGCATGAATTTTCTGATTTCATTCAGAATAAAGGCTTTGTCGTCATAGTAACTATGATTTGACAGCGCCCGGTCATTATTAGAAAGCAGACGCTTGTTATTAGAAACGATATAAGTGCCGGACCTGGCAAGAACCGGATAATAAAACTCTTTTCCAAGATAAATAGAAATAGTGGCCGTTTGCCAATCATTGTCTGCCGCAATGGGGTAGCCGTCAAGTTCTTGGGTCTTAATAAACTCGGCTGCCTCTTTAGCCGTAGTAAACGGGTATTTTGCATGTAATGTCAGGGCTACTGAGGCGGCAATGAGATGAGTTGCTATTAAAAAACTCAAAAATGCGCCCCTTTTCCTTTCAAAGAAGTTGAATAATCTATTTAATGCGGCAGATTTAAAAGAAAACGGTTCATAGTAATAGCTTAACCATAAGGCACAAATCAGGAGAATAAAGAAATACCCTGTGTGTCTGATATATCCATAACCGTAAATAAGTATATTAAACGCAATTAGACCGAAGCCTCCGACTATAAAAAAAAATGCAGCAACAGGTCTCCTTAGAACCATAAACATACCGGTAAGAAGAAAGCCTATGCTCAAAAACAGGCGTATTACAAATACATAGAAATCTTTGGTCGAAATATATGAGAAAATATTGGTTTCCCAGAAATGTATTTTCAGCATTGGTATCGGTATAAAGGCCTCCGCAATATGGGAAGTTACGATAGAAACGGCCATTATATCATGTAAAATATCTCCAGACGGAAATTCATGTTTATACTCAGTCAAATATAAGGAATCTGACGGCGGTTTTATCTGATAAAGCGTCAGCGCTAATCCTAAAGCAAAAATAACCGCTGCAACTATGAACATCAGCCAATCGTTTTTAGTGTCTTTGTCAAGGACTAAAAAATCAAATCCAATAGTCAGCGCAAACGCAATTGCTATGACGCAGCTAAGGGCATGCCCCTGACACATAAGACTAAGAGCTGCCGCTATCAAGAGGTAGTTTCGCCTTCCCTGTTTCGGTCTTATCATGTAGCATACGGCAAAGATCATTACAAACCCAATTGCATAGTTCCTGCTTATTACAGCGTATTCAAAAGAGATAAAGTAACCAAAGATAAACAAAATTCGCTGCCATTTAGAAAACGGGGCGTATTTTAGAAAAACAAAGGCAGCAGCCGTAGCTATGAAAAGATGCGCTATCTGCATAGATACCATACTGTTAGTGATTTTGGCAAGAACATACACGATGCTCACCCAGAGCCTTGGGTGTCCCTCGTACAGGTAATTGTAACACATCTGCGAAAAAGATGAACTGGCCTTAGCAATTGCCCACGGGATTAACTCGTCGCTCCACATTATGTGGTGCAGTATGTTAAATAAGGTAAGTGCGAAGTATATGGCAATAACCGGATAGATAAAACGCTCAGGCTGTTTTATTGACTGATTGTATTTTATTTTCATTAGCTTGACGTTTCTATTGGGTATTTCATAATAAAGAGACGGTATTGTTCAGTTTCAACCACACTGTTCATAAACGATTTAATATGTGTAAGTCCATTCTGTTTTATCATATAATCAGGCAAGTCATAGTTTAACACAAGTAAAATGCTGGTTTGTTTAAGAAGCATATATTTTCTGGCTTCTTTAAGTATCAGGGCCTTATCGGCGTCATAACGACTGCCTGGAAGTTCGCGCATAAGGTCTTGAATCAAGAGTTTATTATTATCAACTGCATAAATGCTGCTTCTTCCAGAATTTGGATAATAGAATCCTTTTCCAAGATAAACTGAAATGGCCGCAGTTGCACAGTCAACATCTGCCGCTATCGGCAAGTCGTCAAGGTGTTTGGTTTTAATGTATTCGGCTGTCTCGTTAGAGGAAGAAAACTGGTATTTTGCATGCAATGTAATAGCTGCTAAGGCCGCGATGAGTTGGATTGCTATCAAAAAACTCAAAAACATGCCTTTTTTATTTTCAAAGAAGGCGCATACTATATTTAAAATGTCAGATTTAAATACGTATGGCTTGTAGAAATAGCTTAACCACAAGGAACAAATAACTACAATAAATATGTGTCCAAACTGTCTGATATAGGGAGCGTATATAAAAAAGTTAAAGAAAACAAGCCCTATGCTTCCAATAATAAAGAAAAAAACTGCAACCGGAGTCCTTAAAATCATGAAAAAGACGGCAAACATAAAACATAAACTAATTGCGACTCTTATATGTAAAACTATAAATGAACTATTAGAAACATGCTCTATGATGTGCGTTACGGCATTAGTAAGCCAAAAGTGCCGTGATATAACAGGTATCGGCAGAAAGGCATCTGTGAAATTGCCGATTACGGTCAGAATACGTGCAATAGCGTAGAAGATATTCGCAAATATACGTTTGTACTCAAGGGTAGTTAATATATCAGAAGGAGGAATCAATTGAACAATGGTTAGCGCAAGGCCGAAAATAAATATAACCGCACTGATTATAAATATCAACCAATCGCTTTTAGTCCTTTTGTCTTTGGTCAGCACTAAAAATTCAAAGCCAAACGTCAGTGCAAACGCTATTGCTATGACGCAGCTATAGGCAGTCCCCTGACACATAAGAGTCAGCGCCGCCGCTATTAAGATGTAATTTCGTCTTTCTTGTTTAGGTCTTATCATGCCGCTTACGACAAAGATCATTACAATCCCAATCGAATAGCTTTGGCTTATAACGGCATATTCAAAGGAAGTGAAGTAACCAAAGATAAATAAAATTCGCTGCCACTTTGAAAACGGTGAGTATTTTAAGAATATAAAGGCCGCGGCTGTAGCTATAATAAGATGTACCATCTTAATAGAGACTATATTATCAGTAATCATGGTCAAAACATGCAGGATAGTAACCCAGAGCCGGGGGTGTCCATCGTACAGGCAATTATAGTAAAGTTGCGTAAATGATGCGCTGGTCTTTGCTTTTGCCCACGAATCTAGCTCATCCCTCCACATGACGTGTTTAAGTATATTAATTAAGCTAACGGCGAAGTATATGGCAATGACAGGATAGATAAAGCTATCGGGCTGTTTTATTGGTTGATTGCCAGAGCGTTGCATAAAATCTCAGTCTCCGCTGTCATTCTGTGTCTTCCAAAACATTAAAGATAGTATAGTATATTATCCTAAACTATTTTGATGGCACTTATCGTCAATGTGAGTGTACCATGTGGATGTTTTATTTTTCCAGCCCCTTGTCTAATTTTATTTTTTAAGCCTATCTGCCGTTGCCTGAGATTGGACGAGGTGGCACTTAGGCCGACAGATTGTCCACGGCGTGCGATTTGGGTTAATAGTGAGTGGCCCGATATCTGAACAGATTACAAAAAGGCAGGGCGTATGATATAATCGCGAATCAATGTTATACACAATACGGAGCATAGACGATAATGCCAGATAAACTTTGCAATCCGGCAAAGCGGCCTGACGGTTTTATATATTCGGCAATCTTAGTTTATTTTATAGCTGCCTTAATTAATATACTCAAACATGTCATGTGGGGCGACGAGCTATTAGTTTGGGCGATAGCAAAGAAAAGCTCATCATTTTCCGAACTCTTCTACAATTTTCGGTTTGAAGGACTGCCTAAACTTTGGATCTCGATCGTATATATCCTTACCTTGATTACAAATAATATGGCCTCGATACAGGCAGTGCACCTGATTATTGCCACGACCGCTGCCTTTGTTTTTTTAAAATACTCCCCGTTTTCTAAATGGCAGCGGATTTTGTTTATTTTCGGCTATTTCCCTTCTTTTGAATACGCCATCATAAGCAGAAACTACCCGATAGGGATTCTTGGCATTTTTATCTTCAGTTATATGATGAGGCCTACGCTGCAAAAGAGAAACTACTTTTTAATGGCAATGGCGCTTATGCTCATGTGCCAGGGAAATCTCTACAGCATAATAATAGCGATTGCCTTTACATGTACTTTAGTATGCGAATACTTAACAGATGCGAACAGTCAGAAGAATTGGACAAAATTTATACTGTTTACGCTGTTTGCCACTATAGGCATTATTTGCTCGATTTATAACATCATGCCTCCCAATGATTCCGTTTATCTCGGGCAATTTAATCAGCTAAAACATACAATTAGCTTGCCCCATATTTTCATTGATCTTATAAAAGGCGTATCGTGGCTCTGGGACGCATGTCTGCCGATACCGTTATTGACACAGCATTTCTGGAATAGCAATGCCATCTTATACCTTTCCTCAAATATTTTCATTTTGCTTCATATTAAAGCCGCAGCAAGTCTGTGTCTATTGTTTATCGGTTTTTTTATGGTTTTAAGAAGGCCGACTGTGGCGGCTTTCTATATATCGGCAAATATAGGGCTTATTGTCTTTATCAGTTTCGTCTACGGTTACCTCATCAGACACATTGGACACATGTATTTTGTCCTTATTTGTTCACTATGGCTCAGTTATTACTATGAGCCATTTTCATTTAAATCTGACTTGCTAAATAAGTTATGCGCCTTCTTTGAAAGTAAAAGAGGGATATATTTGAATTTTCTTATCGCAATCCACATCATAGCGGCCATAATAGCTATTACCTTACATGCCAAATACCCGTTTACAACAGCCAAAGAGGCAGCCGACTATATAGAAACAAAGAAGCTTGACCGCTTCCCCATAGCGTCAGACCTTGATTGGCACACTGCCAACATTTCGGTTTATCTGGGAAAAGACTTCTACTTTCCGGTTACCGGAAGGTCTGGCAATTATATTATTTCCGACAGTAAACGCTTAATTACAAATTTCAGGCGCATGAAATCACCCCTCGGCTATGAAGCCGACAAAGCCCTGATACTTGATGAGGTCAGAAAATACATGCTGATAAAACAAAGCAGCGTACTGCTTATTTTAAACTATCCATTGACCGACGCTCTGGTAAGACAGTATGGATTATTGTTTTTAGAATCCTTTACAAATGGCATCCTTGGCTACGATGATCAGCGGTTGTTTTTAATGACATATATGGGCAAGGCAGCAGAGGCGTCTCATTAAGGGGTATGTTCATATTATGAAAAGCACACTCAATGATATAATAAAATCCCGGCTCATCCAGGACATCGTGGTCTTGTCCATAATTGTCTCTGCGTGCTATTTTATCTATCATCCGGTAGTGTACTTCGATTTTTTATCATATGATGACGATGAGTATGTAACAGAAAATCGTCATGTAATTGGCGGATTGACTTTAAGCAATATTGAATGGTCGTTGACGAGTGTTATATCAAACAATTGGCACCCTGTTACGATGCTCTCATTGATGCTTGACGCAGAGATGCATGGCATAAATCCTGGCATGTTTCACCTGACCAATGTAATTGTCCATATTATTAACTCAATCGGATTTTATTTTGTCTTTATATATCTGGGAATAGACAGGTTTCGGAGCGCTTTTATCGCCTTATTATTTGCAATTCATCCCATGCACATAGAATCTGTCGCATGGGTCTCTGAAAGAAAAGACGTACTGAGCTGTTTTTTCTGGCTGCTGACGGTTTTTGCATATATCCGCTATACTAAGTCGCCGTCCAGACCGCGTATGGCGATAGTAACCGTCTTGTTTATACTAAGCCTGCTGTCAAAATCTATGGCTGTAACGCTGCCTGTTATCCTGTTACTTCTTGATTACTGGCCTCTTAAACGGATTTCAGGCGGCAATATTAGAGGCAGCCTGATGTATTTAATTAAGGAAAAAGCACATCTATTTATTCTTTCTTTAATTTTCTCCTTCGCAGCCATATATACACAACAAGGCGCTATGATGTCATTTTCAACAGCACCTTTTTCTCGGAGATTCTTAAATGTTCCGGTTCATTATATGACATACATAGCTAAAATGTTTTATCCTGACAATCTGTCAATATTTCATCCATACGATACTACTGTTGTCTATCAGAGTTTGTTAGCCTGGCTTTTTATTATTTGTGTATCGGCATATGTGATAAAGATTATTCAAAGACATACATACTATTTTATTGGATGGTTCTGGTTTGTCATTGTTCTTTTTCCTGTAAGCGGATTTTTTCAGGCCGGAGGCCAATCTATTGCAGAGAGATATACATACATTCCATATGTCGGACTTTTTTTAATTTTGTCGTATGCCTTACCCGATCTATTTGAGAGGCTGAAGATAAGAAGATACTTAGGTATCATAATGATTTCGTTTATAACCATACTTTTAATAGAGATTTCCTGCCTTCAGGTTTTTGTATGGCGTGACACTAAGAAATTGTTTACTCACGCTGTAGAAGTTACGAAAAACAATGCCATTGCATACCAGAATATAGGATTTTCACTTCTTAAGGAAGTTTATCTTGACGATATAGTCAGCGGTAGAGTTGCATACGCCAAATATACAATACCAATTTATGACAATTTAACCGCTCTTTCTGAAAGAACGGCGAAACTTAATGAGGCAATTGATAATTTTAAAATGGCGATAGAAATTGCTCCTCAATACGCTTTGGCTTATTATCAGATAGGCCAGTCATACTTGTACATGGGCGAATATAAACATAGCATGGAGTATTATATTAAGGCATTAAATCTTAAACCGGAAGATGAAAGGATTATAAAAAAAATCAGCATCGCAAGGGCAGGAATTCGGAGAATGAATCAAGGCAGCGCGACACATTAAAATATCGCGTCATGCGCAGAGTGCCTATGACAACGCCTTCAGAGTACAGTCCTCTACTGGCCCGCGTAATTTAACACGATGTCGTCGCCCGTAAAATATTCCATGTCAGGGCCAGCCGACCTTACCTCGGCCTCGGTGCGGCTTTTCTTTGTGTATAGATATGGCACGCCGCAGGAGTCGTTTTCCTTAATATGCAGGTCAGCCAAGGTATCAGGCACCTTGCCCCTGTCTGCATTATATCTGATTAACGCAGCTTCAATATGGGTCATTTCGGCTGTTGTTACCTTCGTTACCATCGAACATTTCCATTCCAGAAAGGAACGGCTGATGGCAGCCATCAGCGAAGGGACAAATGGCAGCTGCGTACTCATCTTATTAATCTCCGCCAGTTGCTTTTTTTCCTCCGGCGTAAGGGCAGATACGGTAAGGTTTGGCACTATGGCCTTATCGCCTGGCGATAGATCTGCATGAGAAAAAGACTGCAGGTCTTCAAAGTGCACAGTCCCGTCGCTAACAGCAACCTTTGTCTCATAATGAGGCCGTTTACCGGGAGGAGGGGTTGTCTCATAGTAGCTTACCAGAAACTCCGTCCCTCTGACGCCGGCTACCGCCTGTGGCGTCTGCACTGAAAACACGTATGTTTTTGTGTCCTTATTGGCATTTTTTGTCAGATCTTTCGATACCTTTACAAGGACTGTCCCCTTGCGTAACGATGTGCGCGGCGCGCCGTTGTCCGCATTTGGCTCAACCGTGTACTGCGTATTGTCTTTCACCCTGACTGCCTTGCCGCTTTTAAACACTATATCGGCATTTGAACCCTCTTTCGCCTTTATCTCATCCGCCGGTTTAAGGACGGTATATGGCTTAGCGGCAACCTCAGGCGCCATGCCCTTTTTTACGGTAACATTGCCCTGAACATCGGTGATGACATATTGTTCCATCATCTCCTTCTGCTTTTTTAACGCAGGGGCAACCACCGTAACATAACCGATTATCGAAATAACTGACATAATGATTATTATCTTATTCCTCATCTAAAACATACCTCCGTCAGCCCTTATGACATCAGTTAAACTACACCATCTATCTATCCAAAGTCAACGGCAACTAAAATCACCGGCTGCCCTGACTTTGTAAAACGTAAAATTGACTAAAGGATTAAATTATGTTATATTAGCTGCAATCGCGGCATAGAGGCCGTTTTTGAATTTTAAAGAGGGATTATTGAAAAACATGTCAGGGGCAAAGGTGTTAATTGTAGAGGATGAGTGGATAATAGCTGAAAACCTACGCACCACGCTTGAGGATTTTGGTTACGAGATTACGTCTGTAGAGCCATCCGGCGAGCAGGCCATCAGATGTGCAGATGACGAAAGGCCGCAGCTTGTCCTTATGGACATCAGTCTGCGCGGCAAAATGGACGGCGTTGAGGCTGCGGACACAATTAGGGCGCTTTTTGATATTCCCGTTGTATTTCTTACATCAAACACCGATGAGGAAACGTTTAATCGCGCCAGAGATGCCAATTCATTTGGCTATCTGGTTAAGCCTTTTGAAAAGATGGAATTAAAGTATGCGATAGAAATGGCCTTATACAAGCATAAGATGGAAAGTGTGGTAAAAGAAAAGACGCGCCAGCTTGAAGAGCTGAACAAAAATCTTGAGAAAAGGGTAAAAGAGGAAATAGAAAAGGGGCTTCAGAGGGAGCACCTGCTCATTCATCAATCGAAGCTTGTCTCTATGGGCGAGATGATGGTAGCCATATCGCACCAGTGGAGGCAGCCGCTTAACGTCATAGGGCTGCTTGTACAGGACCTTGAGGAGGCATATGAGTTTGGCGAGATCTCAAGGCAATATGTTACCGATATGACACGCGATTCCATGGCGCAGCTTAATCTTATGTCAAAAACGATAACGGATTTCAGGGATTTCTTTAAACCTTCCGGCGAAAAAAGCCATTTCAGCGTAAAGGCTTCAATAGATGACTGCATTTCGCTTATTAAACTCCAGTATGAGAATAACCAGATATACATAGACTTCGTTGTACAAAATGTAAATGTCGGCGCACGCGCCCTTAGCGATTCGCCGCGTATGTCTGAGATAACAATTTTTGGCTATCCGGAGGAATACAAACAGGTAATCCTAAACCTGATAAGCAACGCCAGAGACGCTATAAGAGAGAAGAGGCGGCGTGATTTTTTCAACACGGGCTACAGGGGCGAGATCTCAATATATCTTTCCGACCTCAAAGACAGTACGCTTGTAGAGGTGAAGGACAACGGCCCGGGCATCCCCGCCGGAGTTATTGACAGGATATTTGAACCGTATTTTACTACAAAAGAAGACGGCATCGGGATTGGCCTCTATATGTCGAAGATAATAGTCGAAAATCACATGGGAGGCAGGCT
>JAKOEO010000057.1 GCA_022321325.1 Candidatus Magnetominusculus sp. LBB02
TTATCATAACGAGAATTACTGTCTCTTTAATCAATCGCTCAGGCAATGGACGGCATCCGTTATACCTTTACAGTCAGGTCAGTCGGCAGAGGCGGTATGAGGATTAAGGATCTTCATGATTTGCCAAAGTTCAGTGATGGGTGGAGCTATCTCTACGTTGAACATTGCCGCATTGATCAGGAGGCCAAGGCCATTGCTGTGCATGATGAAGATGGCAAGGTGCCGGTACCCTGCGCCAATCTTGCGCTGTTGATGCTGGGTCCCGGCGTTTCGATAACCCACGCCGCAGTGTCGGTGTTGGCAGATCATGGGTGTCTTGTTGCATGGTGCGGGGAGGCTGGTGTACGGTTTTATTCTGTAGGTATGGGCGAGACGCGCAGCTCATCCAATCTCCTGCATCAGGCGCGCATATGGGCAAACCCTGAACTCCACATGCAGGTAGTACACCGCCTCTATCAGATGAGGTTTTCTGAGAAGTTCGACCCGGCGTTGACGCTTCAGCAGATTCGTGGAATGGAGGGGATACGTGTTCGGGAGGCTTACGCCAGGGCATCACGTGATACAGGGATTGCATGGTCAGGGCGAAACTACAGCCGGGACAAGTGGAGTGACTCAGACCCTGTGAATCGGGCGTTGTCTGCCGGAAGAGATAATCAAGTTTCGCTCTCTTGAGACACGCCGCCGCCGTTTTGCCCCTGAGGAGGTGGAATAGCTATGTTCATATCATATCTTTTGATTAATGTGGGCAGCAACCCCGATAGACCGCGCCCGGGCCGGTTGTGGCTCAGAAATCTCTACCACGTTCATCAGCGCCTCTGCATGGCATTTCCAACGCCTTCACGGCTGACCAATGACAGGGGTTTTCTGAAACCCTATGAACCAGAAGATTTTGGAGGTGCGCACGTTCACGTAGAACGTGCTGAGGACACGGGATTCCTCTTTCGCGTTGACGCGCTTGCAGGCGGTAAGGTGATGATTGTCGTGCAGTCCGCAATAAAGCCAAACTGGGAATACGCCTTCCATAATGCAGATTATCTACTGGAAGCCCCAGCCGCCGTATGTCCATACAACCCCAGCTTCACAGTGGGACAGCGTCTTCGATTTCGTCTCGTGGCGAATCCGACGCGGCGCGATAGCATCACAAAAAGGCGCGTCCCGGTGTCTGACCTTTGTAAATGGCTCATTCTCCGTGCCGATGAGAAAGGATTTTCACTCATTGACAATTCCATCGTTATTAAGCCAGGCTTTGTTGCTTTTAATAAAACTAAAGATAGAGACTGCCATATTCGGCTGCGCTCTGTCCGCTACGAAGGTATTCTTGAAGTTACCGACGCTGTCCAATTTCATAAAACGCTCGCCCGCGGCGTCGGGCCTGGAAAATCCTTTGGATTTGGGCTTCTTTCCGTTATACCTTTACAGTCAGGTCAGTCGGCAGAGGCGGTATGAGGATTAAGGATCTTCATGATTTGCCAAAGTTCAGTGATGGGTGGAGCTATCTCTACGTTGAACATTGCCGCATTGATCAGGAGGCCAAGGCCATTGCTGTGCATGATGAAGATGGCAAGGTGCCGGTACCCTGCGCCAATCTTGCGCTGTTGATGCTGGGTCCCGGCGTTTCGATAACCCACGCCGCAGTGTCGGTGTTGGCAGATCATGGGTGTCTTGTTGCATGGTGCGGGGAGGCTGGTGTACGGTTTTATTCTGTAGGTATGGGCGAGACGCGCAGCTCATCCAATCTCCTGCATCAGGCGCGCATATGGGCAAACCCTGAACTCCACATGCAGGTAGTACACCGCCTCTATCAGATGAGGTTTTCTGAGAAGTTCGACCCGGCGTTGACGCTTCAGCAGATTCGTGGAATGGAGGGGATACGTGTTCGGGAGGCTTACGCCAGGGCATCACGTGATACAGGGATTGCATGGTCAGGGCGAAACTACAGCCGGGACAAGTGGAGTGACTCAGACCCTGTGAATCGGGCGTTGTCTGCCGCTAATTCGTGCTTGTACGGTATTTGCCATGCCGCGATAGTGTCGGCAGGATTCTCACCGGCGCTTGGATTTATACACACGGGGAAGATGCTGTCATTTGTGTACGATGTTGCCGACCTGTATAAGGCAGAGATTTCCATTCCTACGGCATTCAGGGCGGCTGCCGACGAGAAAGACGATCTTGAGCGGCGTGTTCGCTTGTTATGCCGGGATAGTTTTGCAGCGACACGACTTTTGGCGCGAATCATTCCCGATATTCAGACGGCTCTGATGCTGTCAAAAAAAGGGATAGCCTCAGAAAGTGAAACCTTTAACGTGGATGCCGCCGCACCTGGAGATTTATGGGCCCCTGATGGGGGAAAAGTGGAAGGCGGACGTATCCATCCGCTTAATGCCGCTGAGATGGAGGCTGACGATGGTAGTATTGATACTTGAGCGTGTGCCATTGGGATTACGTGGGGAATTGACACGATGGTTTCTGGAGCCAAAGGCGGGCGTATTTGTAGGGCGGGTTTCTGCACTGGTTCGTGACCAACTATGGGAGAAGGCATGTAGACAGTCTGGTGAAGGCGGCTGCGTTATGCTCCATACGAGCAACAATGAACAGGGGTTTCAAGTTCGTAACTGGGGGCGGACAGCACGGTCAATTGAAGACTTCGACGGCCTTTTTCTCGTTCGAGTGCCGAAATAAAAGACTTTTTTTAGTATTTTCCCCACGCACGTGGGGGTGAACCGCCCGCAGATACTTCATAGAGGCCGAAAAGAAGATTTTCCCCACGCACGTGGGGGTGAACCGCTCGCAGCGGCATCCGGTGGACTTGTAGAGACATTTTCCCCACGCACGTGGGGGTGAACCGATGTACCAATACGCAAATCATGGGTCATATCAATTATGGGGCGGGCAGTTCAGGGGACACAATACTGAATTAAGGGGGGACACATCCCAATTAATATCGAAATATGTATGAATGAGCCTGTCTCTCATATTGACTATGCTCTTCTACGGAATATGAGGATACTTTTCGCGGTAATCTTATGAAATTGTCGTTGCTGCCTCTCCTTTAATCTCAATGACTTTGACAAGGGAAAGCGTCAGCATACGATTTTTATTCAGTGAACTTCTCGTATTGCCTTGTGCAAAGGAAATAGCCTCCCTCGCTGCATCGAGAATATGACGTATCCGAATCTCATCTTTCCTGCTGCACATATTGCACCTCTGCCGCTTCGACCACTTCTTTACGAAAGTATCGGCTTAAATCTTCTGGTGTCCTCAAGTCAACTTTATTCCGATAATTTCGCTCAATGATATCTCCATACCCGATAGGGCTATTAGACCTGGTATATGCTCAGGGTAAAACTCGACAAGTAGGTCAATATCGCTCTGCGGACTGAAAGTGCCATGCTGGTATGATCCAATGAGTATTTATCATAACGAGAATTACTGTCTCTTTAATCAATCGCTCAGGCAATGGACGGCAGGGGATTCACCCCCCTGCCAATTTACATCCAGGGCTAATCCTAATCAGTCACGTACACACACCTGCCTGCTACCATGAGGTTACCGTCAGCGTATACATCCCCGTTTGCCCGGTGTCAGCGGTTGTTGTCTCGATTGTGTACGTACCGGCTGCTAACCCTGTTTGGCTTATCAGTGCATCTGTGCCGACCGTGCCACCACCGCTGTCATCGTCCTCGGCCAATACTGTGCCACTTGTACCGCTGCCAGAGTGCAGGATAAGATAGGCGTCCGCGGAGGTTGACGTCAATTTAATCTGTAAGTTTGTTGCGCTGCTCAAGGTTAGGGTATAGTAAGTGGAATAACTCCCTGACCTCTGTACAGAGTAGCAGCTGCTACTACTCCACGAACCGGTATATGAGTTGTTAACAGAGGCAGTGGTGGTACTGGTACATGGCAGGGAAAACATCGCAATGGCATTAATTGATATAAACGTATCTATAGTGCATTTACCTGTCCCAACCCCTCCACAGTCGCCACCCCAACCGGCAAAGGTTGAACCTGAATCGGCTGTTGCCGTAAGAGTAACATACGCAAGGTCGCTGATAGCCATTGTACCGGTGTTACCAATCCAGGTTAGTGTACCAGGTGAGACTGTAACAGTACCGGTGCCGCTGCCGATCTTGGTTGCAATAATGGCGAATCCTGAGCTAAACGCCGCCGTCACATTCTTGGCCGCTGACATACTTACCGTGCAGGTTGATGCCCCGGAGCTGTAGCAGCCAACGCAGGTTAAAGGCGCGGAGCTGTCGCAGCCAGTCCAACCCGCAAAGTAGGAGCTATCGTTAGGTGTTGCCGTAAGAGTAACTGATGTACCACTGGCATATGTAGCGCTGCCTGTGTTACCACTCCAGCTTAGAGTGCCAGTTGAGCCTGTAACAGTACCGCTGCCTGTACCGGGTTTTGTAACAGTTAAGGTGTATGCGGTGCTAAATGTAGCCTTTACATTCTTGGCAGCCGACATTGTTAGTGTACAGGTTGAACTTGTCCCTGAACAGCTGTCGCCACTCCAGTCGGCAAAGGCGTAGCCGCTGGAGGGTGTTGCCGTAAGCGTAACTGACGTACCGCTGGGATATGACGCCACAGATGTGTTGTTTCCAACACTCTTTAGTACCCCGGTTGAGTCTGTAACAGTACCTCCACCAGATGTTGTTATAGTCAAGGTGTTAGCTGTATTGCTGCTAAAAATAGCGGTCACAGTCTTTCCATATCCGTTTAGGGAAGACAAATTGCCAACTGTGCAGGTTGAACTAGTACCAGAACAGTCACCACTCCAGCCGGAAAAGGTTGAACCTGAATCGGCTGTTGCCGTAAGGGTAATTGACGACGCTGGAGGAGAAAAATATTCAAGTGTACCGAGGTTGTTTCCGTGCCATGTTAGTGAACCTGATGAGAGTGTAACATTACCAGAGCCTGTGCCGTATTTTGTTACAGCAAGAATTCTGTCCGAAGATTGAACAAACGCCACTGTTACAAACCTGTTCCACGACATCGTTACTTTACATGTAGTTGTGTCAGCGTAACAATCTTGCTGGCAATCACCCCCCACGTTAGAAACCCAGTAAAAATTATTGGAAACTTGTCCAGCTGCTGCCGTAATGGTAACTGATGTACCAGCGGGATATCCCGCTGTATATGTGTCTCCACTAGAGGATAGGGATAACGTACCTGAAGAAACGCTCACAGAACCAGCGCCTGTTTTTGTTACAGTAAGGACGTATCCAGCACTAAATGTCACGGTAACATTCGTCGCAGCCGACATCGTTACCGTGCAGGTTGAACTATGCCCTGAGCATGCTCCACCCCAGTTGACATAATAGCCAGTGGCTGTGACTGCGGTAAGCGTAACTGATGTACCCAATACATATGTCGCGGTACCGGTAGTTCCACTCCAGCTTAACGCGCCTGTTGAGACTGTAATAGCAGTACCCGATGGGACTGTACCGGATTCTGTTACAGTAAGTGTGGGGCTAAACGAAGCAGTTACGCTCCTATTCGCTGACATCGTTACCGTGCAGGTTAAACTCGTCCCTGAGCATGAGCCGTCGCCACTCCAGCCAGCAAAGGTATAGCCAGTGGCAGGTTTTGCCGTAATAATGACTTGCGTACCGGAGGTGTATGTGGCTGTAAAGGGATTACTCCCGCTTAACGAACCAGTAGAAACTGCAACAGAACCACCAGCATTGGGGGCTTTTGTTATAGTAAGGGTATATGTTGTTGCTTGTGTCGCTGCCAACTCATCCGCAAACACTATCCCCGCGCTGCCAAACACCACTGCAACTGCCATCATCAACAACATAAGCATGATTGATATTTGTCGTTCCTTCTTCATAAAGCTAAGTCTCCTTCTTTTTCTTATGGGTTAAGCGTCAAAAATGCCCATGATGGTTCCTTGTTGGCGTCCTCAGCGGTGATGACTACCTGCGTTGTGGCTGTGACGGGCTTGAGCGTCATTACTGTGAGCAGCTTACTGGCGGCGTCAAAGGACGTGCTCACTAAGTCAGGGGCGCTGACATTAAACGCGTATGGCATTTCGCCGCCACTGACAGTAAATGAGGCAGCCATGCCGGCCACCTTCGAGGCAATAGTCAAGTTTGCCGGTGATACCTGCACCCTCTCATTGCTAAGGACAAACCAATTAGGATCGCTAACAGCGCCCAAAGAGGCCTGAGACTTGATCGTCGCGCCATTCATAAACCACACATATAGTTGACCTGTAGAGATGTTCTGCCACAATATGTCGAGCATACCATCGCCGTCAAAATCCCCTACCCTGATGATCTGCCAGTTAGAATCCTTCACAGTAGCAACCGTCTTTGCTCTGTCTACGGTTGACCCATACATAAACCATATGGCTATGTCGCCGGTGTTGACGTTTTTGTAGAGGATGTCGGCCTTGCCATCGCCGTCAAAATCCCCTACCCTGACTATACGCCACTGTGGGTCGGTTAATGGCGACACCATCGTTGCAGTCTTGAGCGCCTGGCCATTCATCAGCCACACGGCAAGCAATCCAAGGCTTTCGTTTCTGAAGAGGATGTCGTCTTTACCATCGCCGTCAAAGTCTGCAACACCGGCTACTTCCCAACCCGAAGCAACATTTTGAGCAATAAACCTGGCGTCTATAAAATCAGCGCCATTCATAGACCATATAACCATCTTATCGCGATTGGCCTTGTTTATGAAGAGGAGATCGGCTATGCCATCGCCGTTGAAGTCTCCAACCGCCTTGATATCCCAGTCGCTGCCTATTGTAGATAAATCCTTATGGCTGGCTATGGTCAGACCGTTCATAAACCATATATGCAGCGAGCCATCCTTTGTATTTTTCCATAGAATGTCAGTCTTGCCGTCGCCGTCAAAGTCCCCTACAGCGCTTATTTGCCAATCAAGAGATACGCTGCCGACTGATGCGAAGCTTTTTACCGTGGCTGTGTCCATTAACCATAATACAACATTGCCTGTGTCTTGATTATGCCATAAGATATCGCTCTTGCCGTCGCCATCAAAGTCGTGAATCACTTTATGCGTAACAGCGCCACTTCCGGTAAAGGTGGCAGTTACCAACTTGCTGGAGGTAAGCGTTACCTTACACTTGGCGCTTGTTGAATTATCGCTGTTATCACAACCTGACCATCTGCTAAAGAGTGAATTCGAGTCCGCTGTAGCAGTCAAGGTAACAAGTGTATATTGGTCGTAGGTGGCAGCGCAGGCTGAGGCACAACTTATACCCGAAGGGAGACTTGTTATCGTGCCGGTCCCACTACCGGCGGTATGCACGCCGAGGGTAATGCCTGGGGTCGTGTTTTTCATAAACTTAGCCGTTACAGTCTTATTATCCGCTGACATTGTCACCCGGCACAATGAAACGTTACTGCTGTTGTCCAGACCTGTATTTCCGTTATCGGAGTCACAGCCGTCCCAGCCGACAAATGACGAAAGTGGATCGGCCTTAGCCATCAATACCGTTACAGCACCATTTGGGTAGGGGCCATTACATATTGAGCCACATTCCATACCTGGCGGGTTGCTCATCACCTGCCCGCCGCCATCGCCAGCTTTATTGACGTTCAACATAAGGGCATTGGCACTCTTGATAAACTTAGCGGTCACCGTCTGGTCCGACATCAATTGGTTTACCACGCACTCATTAGGATTTGAATTCGGAGGCGGACTTGAACTTGGGCCTACAGTGGAGTTATTGTCACAACCGCTCCAACCGGCAAACAAGGAACCTTGATATGGCATTGGCATCAATCTCACCTTCGCCCCCTGGGGATAAACATCTTTACATTTTGATCCACAATCCATGCCCGGGGGATAGCTCTGTATCATACCGCTGCCATCGCCGGATTTACTTATGGCCAGATTAACGTGCACGGCCGTACTCTTGTTAAACGTGGCCGTCACTGTCTTATCCGCAGACATTGTCATAACGCACTTCAGAGCGTCATCGCTGCTAACAGAGTCACAGCCGCTCCATCCGTCAAACCTCGATTCAAGAGTGGGTATGGCCTTTAACGTCACCACCGTACCCGATGAGTAGGGATTCTTACACATAGAACCACAATCTATACCGTTTGGCTCGCTCCATACGCTGCCAACGCTCTGGCCGTTCTTATTGATGGTTAGCGTGAAACTGCCGGCTGCATACACTGTTTGAATCGAAAAAAACAAAGTCGCAAGCACCATGACAAACACTGCGGCTGCATGACACACGCTGCTTCTAACAGATCTCATAAATATCCTCCATTGCCTGTATTTAATTCCGTACCTAATGCAGCGCTATTGCCTTCAATCACCATAGTGCTTTTCCTTAGTTCCAGCTTATCCCTAAAGAATACACCGTACCATTAAAATACGAGTACATTTTTCCATCTATCCATGCCACAATGGCAGAGCCGTTGGTAAACCATTGGTAATGGTAAGTGCTGCCGCCTGATGTTGCCGTGCCCACTCCTCCGTTTTTTGTCCCAAAAGAGGAGGCATATTGATTATAAACTGTGTTGATTGCAGTGGCTGCCTTGCCTAATGACTGCCAGTTTATCCCTAAACTTGTCAAAACGCCATTATAATAAACATACATATTTCCATCTGTTCCGGCTGCAAGATAAGCTCCGTTGGTATATAATTGGTAATAGGCTATCCATGATGTTCCAGTCTGAGTACTGCCTGATGTTGACCCAAACCACGAGGCATATTGAGTATAGATTGCATTAAATGCCGCAGAGGCAGCAGCATTATCTGAGGCAGTATTTGAATCGCGGACCAGGCGGACAAAGTTCAGGCCGCGAAGGGCATCGCCCTGAGGCCCGAAGGAGTAACCCGTATAAGTCACCCCGTTTTTAGTGACTGTCTTGACGGTTGCATAAGAGTAGGGTGGGGAAGCCTTGGGGTCGCTGCGCTGGGCGCCTGCACCGTGTACGTCAACCCAGGCATTGTTAGGCCAGCCCAGTGCCTGGCCAAATGCCACGTAAACAGCCCTTTCTCCGGTGGTTCCGGCAGATGTATAGCTGACATGCGTTGTCGAAGTCCAATAGTATGGGTAGTCTGTATCGCCGTTTTCGTTGACTATTGATGTGGCGCTGAAGTATGTCGTATCAATTGCAGGCTTGCCGTTGTAATCCGGGGCATTGGAGTAGTTGACAATGCTTTGCAACTCTTTGGCATTGGGCAAACGCCAGTCGGTGTGCCCCAGATAACCTGCCGCGTTCTTTGACTGCGCCCATGATAGTGAGTTCTGCCATGTCATACCAACTCCGCTGTCGGCCTTTGTCCACATCAGGCCGGTGGCCTGGTCGGTAATAGTGCCGTCACCGTTATCAACAAAATTATTCTTAGCGTAGGTCGTGCCGCCGCGCACACACTGCACAAAAAAGGTCTTCTGCGTACCGGCTACGTTTGTGCTATAGCCCTTGATACGACCATCGGCAAAATTCACCCCAAAGAGTTTTGTAGAGCCGGTCTCATCGGGGTTGACTACGAAGGTCGTGCCTGAGGCGTACTGCGCGTCAATTATGCGCTCGCCGCTTGACGGACTGCCGTAGGCAAATTTGAAATATGACGTATTGATAAACGGCGTCAGCACGGAGGTGTCAGTGCCTGTGTAGCTGCTTGGGTCAGTTCCACTGAAGTTAATCAGCGAATAAAGTTCTTTAATCGTTGGCAGTCGCCAGTCGCTGAAGCCCCCGTATTTTATAGCATTCAAGGATGTTGGCTGCGTCTGCGCCTGTGTCCACGTTAG
Source organism: Candidatus Magnetominusculus sp. LBB02 (assembly GCA_022321325.1). Classification (GTDB taxonomy): domain Bacteria; phylum Nitrospirota; class Thermodesulfovibrionia; order Thermodesulfovibrionales; family Magnetobacteriaceae; genus Magnetominusculus; species Magnetominusculus linsii. Next base: position 9,749 of record JAKOEO010000057.1, read on the forward strand.
CTTATCAGACGAAGCCGGGGCTGCGCCTGTGGCGTTTGGGCTTCTTTGCCATGTAAGCCCTGTGTTTCTATCGAGAACTGTCAGATTGTCAGCGCTTATGGCATAGGCCGGCAGATTCTCTGCAAACTGTGCGTCCTGACCGTAGAATGCGCTGCCAGACGCAGGCGGTGTCATTTCATTATTGTTGTCATAGCATTTCAACTGCCCGGTGCCTACAACTGGATAGACGACCGAGGACTGGCTCAATGCCTCATCCGCCAATGTGAATATCTGTGTCTGTAATATCATCAGCGACGCTGCGATTAGCAACAATAACTTTCTCTTCGGCATATTTTGCCTCCTTATAATTTTTTAATTAGGGGGATACATCCCAATTAATATCAATGACATCTTTACTCTGTGATGCCGTTTGCAAAATTAGGCAATCTCAGCCTCGGTAAAATCAAGCGACCCCATAATTTTATTCCTAAATACAAACACAATGTCCAGTAAAATTGCAACTTTAGACAAAACAGGGCTAAACAGGACAAAGCTAATGTCTAATTGAATAAGTTAGAGGTAGTATTTCTTAGTTGCGAGGGCAGCTGACTTCTCTTTTGCTCCAGAGAAATGGCTTTGCCGCAGGGCCATAAACTTGCACAAAATCTTCAATAGCCTTTCTTCTGTCATCAGTACCCTTAAAGCTGGCGCCTCTAAGCGCCTTACGAGAGATTACCGGCCAAGTTTACTCAGCGCTCACCGCATTTTACGATTTTCTTTCCCTTCAACTTCGCATCATAGATGGCGCTCTGGACGTTATTAAGGAACTGCTCAAGCGTGTCATTCTGCTGCATAGTGGCAGTGCCCATATAAAACGAAGTACACAGTTTATAATCGGTGAATTTCTTACATTCAATTTGTTCTATGAAACGGTTAAGGATTACCTCAGCTCCTTCAAGCGGCGTATTCGGCAGAAATATGATAAACTCATCTGTACCGTAACGTCCTATCACATCAACCCCTCTGAGGCAGGCGCGCAGCTCATCGGCGAGTTCTTTATACAGTTCATGCGCAGTCTCCGTACCATAGACGCCCGTTACTCGCTTGTAATTGTCCATGTCTATTATGGCAACGCTCAACGGCATGTTTGCCCTCTTACTCTTGTTGAACTCCTCTCTTAACCTTTGGTGGAAGTGGTTGTAATATAGCAAGCCGGTATTCGGGTCAACGGCGCGCATCTTTGTCATCAGATGATGCTGCCGTTCTTTGCTGATTGCCTCGGCGCATAACTTTGTTATCGTCATAAGGAATTGACGGAGCTGGTCGGTTATTTCAAGCCTTTCGGCAAAATATAGGGACAGAAACCCTACCGCCCTGCCCGAAACCGCTATCCTCATCACTACTGCCGTCTCAAATTCACGGTCTACACAAATATCTTTGCAATCGTCTTCGTTTTCCCCCTTACGCACTACGGCAAACTCTTCGCTATATAGTATCCGCCCTATTACGTTTATGCCAACCCCCCTCTTATACGCCCGGGTAAAGTTTTCAGAGATGTTGTACCTGTTTTTAATCTCAAGGTTATCGTTTTTTACATTCTTCTCCACAAGCAGGGCAGACACAATGTTAACTGTATCCTTTAACCTAAAAATAATTTCGTGAATCGTATGCGCCGCATTTTCCGATATGGTTAGTTCATTAATGGCAAAACATAAGCACTTCAACATATCCTCTGTCATAGCCTGCCTCTCCTCCAGTATAATTCGCTACAAATAAATTATGGACTAACCGCCGCCTCTGAAATAAGTTAAGTTCATCTCTATAACGCCGTGCCCTTTGCCATTACCGCTGCAAACGCTGAATAAAACTTACACCTTCAATACCACGCTGACTATTATATATCATTTTTGTCAATTCTGGCAAACTTTTCTAAATAAAATACCCGCAAGAAAAAATATCAAGACAGCCACCCTCTTGCAAAGTATCACGGTGCATGTTATGATAAGTTATCATGGCTTAAACACGGAGGTTAAGCGCGCAATGGCTGACACAGTAATCATCTACGGCAAGGCCGGCTGACCATATACCGAGAAGGCCAGGTCGGCCTACGGCAAGCGGGCTGAATACGTTGACGTCCTTAGGAGCGAACAACAGATGGCACAGATGCTAAGGCTTTCAAACGGCGTAAGACAGGTGCCGGTTATCTGCGAGGGCGAGAAGGTTATAGTAGGCTTCGGCGGCAGTTGAGGCGTTTAAACGCGACCGGCGGTCTGCCGGTTATGTCACAATAAACCCTTCGGCCTCGCTAAAATCGTCAAATGAATTTATATTTGCGTACTGGTCGCATATTTCAAACGATTTGACGGTCTTGCCGTCATCTATGGCGCATTGGATTAAATCAGGCAGCTCTTTTTCTTTTCTCTGATGGTGAATAGGCGTTACGGCGGCATAATCGAATATCTCGTTTTTAAATACGCAGCTTCCAGTGCCCATGAAATTATTCAGCGGGTGTCGGGGTTTTTCTACAAGGCGGTATATGCGCCGCTCATCGTCTTTAATCATCGTGTATGTGCGCTTAATCAGCTCGGCGTTATCAACCCATAGGACGCCGCAGAGGGCAAACACCCCGTCTGCGTTAAACTCATCCAACATCTGCCTGTGACGGGGATTTACCATAAGCTCATCGCCCAAAAATAAAACAAAATCAGAACCGGCAATCGTCTCCTTAGCACATTCCATCGCGTGCACCAGACCTTTCTGTTCCCACTGGATGACATACTTAACCGGCTTGTCCATATATCTGTTGCCAAATGTATTAATAATCTCCTCGGCCCTGTAGCCTACGACGATGACAATTTCCTCAACGCCGGCCTCTGCCGCACGCCTTAGGGAATATTCAAGGACTGGGATACCGCCCAGGTTTATCATGCACTTGTTACGCTCTGAGGACAGCTCGTTAATCCTGTTGCCTCTGCCTCCGGCCAAGACCAATGCCTTCACCTTGCCTCCTACTCTATTTTGCCTTCTTATTAATAAAGAATAGGCCGGTGTTTCTTATCCAGTCAACAAGAGCGGCTATGCCCTTTCCCGGAGTAACTGTGGGAGACCAGCCAAGCTGCCTCTTCGCCTTTTCAATATCGCATACAAAATAGCGCAAATCGCCGTGTCTGTCCAGGGCAAAACGCACATCAGGGGCTGTGCCGTTAATCTCTGTAAGAATATCAATGCAGTTCAAAAGAGAAATCGCCGTCTTTCTGCCGCCACCAATGTTATAAATGCCCGGCTGTCTGGTCTTATAAAACGCATGGAAGGCCTCGCATACGTCAGTGGCATAGACAATATCCCTGACCTGTTTGCCCGTGCCGAATATGGTTATAGGCAGGCCAAGGATGCTGCGAATTGCGAAGTTTGCCACCCAGCCGTGGTCCTCGCCGCCGAATTGTCGGCTGCCGTATATGCCTGTAAGGCGAAAGCTGGCAGCCTCAACCTTATATGTATCTATGTAGGTACGAATATAAATATCGGCAGCCGCCTTTGAGGCGTGAAGCGGCGTCAGCGTTCCCTCAAGCGTTGGGTGCAGCTCGTCTATGGCGTCCGGGTCTCTTTCGTATCTCAACTTTCCCTCTGTGAGGGTTTCGTTTATCTTATTTCCATAGACATGAACGGTGGCGCAGCTTGCCGCCGGGATTTTCAATTTCCTTGCCGCCTCGAGGACATTAAACGTACCAATGACGTTTGACGTGATGTCAAGGCGCGGGTCTTCCCAGCTTATGGTCATTGCAGGCTGGGCTGCCGTGTGGATAATGTAATCGCACCCGGAGGCCGCCTCAAGAAGCTCATCAAATTGACGCACATCGGCGGTAACAACCGCAACACCTATTCCTTTAAGGTAATCGAGATTATATGTACGCGCCTCATCAGCGGCAAAGCCCGTCCTCAGAAGCTCGTGCTTTGTCATATTGTCATAGGAAATTACCTCAGCGCCCTGTCTGACATAGAACTCACAGACATGAGACCCTAAAAAACCACACCCTCCGGTAACCAGAACCTTCAACGTAAATCCCTCCCGCATGTCTTACTGCATATATCGAGAATCATTTGTGCCGTCTGCCGCCATGAAAATTTCCTGACATGCTCTATTGCTTTATTAACCAGCCCGTCCCGAAGCGTTTCGTCATCGGCCAGCCGTCTCATCGCCCCGGCAATCTCTCCTGTATTCATAGCGTCCACAACAATCGCCGCGTCGCCCACGATCTCTGGAAGGCTTCCCCTGTTTGAGACAATCGCTGCCGTCCCTGAGGCCATTGCCTCAAGCGGCGGAAGCCCAAACCCCTCAATCAAAGACACCAGCACATTGGCGCACGCGCCGTTATAGAGCGCAGGCAAATCATCATAGGGCACATAGTCAAGGAATCTTACATTGCTCATTGCGCGTTTTCCTATCAGGCGGCGCAGTTGCCGCTCATATGCCTCGTCAGCTCTGCTGCCGACAATAACCAGCGTGTAACCCCGGCCAATGCCAGAGAAGGCATTTATCATAGTCTCGATATTTTTCGACGGTAGCACGTTGCCGACATAGAGGTAATACCGACCATCAATCAGGGCATACTTATCAAGTATTGCGGCCTTATCAGACGCCGCGGGCGGTCTGAAATGCCCCCTGTCAATGGCGCCGTGGACGACCTCAACTTTCTCTGACAAAATCATATAGTGCTCTATTATGTCTTTTTTTGTATTCTCTGACATAGCGATTAGTTTTTTTGATGCCTTAAAGACCAGAGGCAGCCTGTATTTGAAACTAAGATGTCTCAGCAGCGGGACGTTATTCTTGTAAAGAAGCGGGGCAGCGTCATAGACCGTAACAACTTGAGGCACGGGCGGCTTGATAATTCCCTCTGGTATGGGGGTATAAAACACATCGGCCTTCGCCCTGTTTAAAAGTGCGGGAAGGGCAGTCTGAGTCCACGCGGCGCGCGCAACATAAATGTTGCGGCCAATCAGCCGCCGTGAATTTACAAATATTTTTTTTACGCGTCCCTTATCAACCTTCAGCATTGACCCGTCAATAGTCCACACAATGAGGTCGTCGTGTATGGCGGCCAGTTCGTTAACTATATTATAAGCAGCCGTGGCGATACCGGTAGGACGGGCGTCTTCTAAGATTGTGGCGTCAATGGCGAGGCGCATATGGCCGCCTACGGGAGTTTAAATATAAATTCATCACTAATTTTACTTGATTTGGGGGTTATTTATCAAATCATAAATCAAATATCGCCTGCCTGCATCGGCACCGCCGTGCTGTCCTTTATCAGATAAATCTTATCTGCGGTCTGCTGAAGCAGGCTCAAATTATGCGACACCATGACGATGGTTCTACTATCTTGTTTTAATTCCTTTATCTTGTTGATACATTTCTGTTGAAACGCACCGTCGCTTACTGACATTATCTCGTCAAACAGCATAATTCCCGCAGAGCTGTTTACCGCTACCGCAAAGCCAAGCCGCAGGTACATGCCGGATGAGTATTTCTTTACGGGCATGTCTATGAAATCAGAGAGTTCTGAAAAGGCGATGATGTCGGGCATCTTCGCCCTTATCTCCTTAATCTCCATGCCGATTATCGTGCCGTTTACGTAGATATTTTCCCTGCCGGTAAGATCAGGGTGAAACCCCGCGCCTACTTCAATAAGCGGAGCAACTGAGGTATTTACTGTTACGCTTCCAGTCGTTGGATATGTAATCGAGGAGATTATTTTTAAAATCGTGGTCTTGCCGGCGCCGTTTGACCCATACAGTCCAATGACATCGCCCCGTTTAAACTCCAGATTAATTGCCTTCAGCGCCCAAAATTCGTCCTTTGTCAGCGCGCCGTCTTTCTTGCGACTGAAAAGCCCCGTGATTTCCTCGCGCACCGATTTATGAAAAAACTCTGTCTTTGAGTATTTCTTCCAGACGTTATCAAGTTTGAGCACATAGTCAGATGACATCTGCAAACGCCCTCTCTATCTTAATAAAGAACCTGCAAAGCACAATATAAAACACGGCGGTCACGGCACACACGAAGGCCATCTGCCAAAGCACTATCCCCCTGCCCTCAAGAAGCACGCGCCGCATGTTTTCAATTATAAACGTAAGGGGATTGAGAAACAGAAGCAGCTTGACCCGCGTACTAAGTGAGTCAACCGAGTACATCACCGGCGACATAAAAAACCATAGTTGAATGAGAAAATTAGAGGCAAGCCTGACATCCCTATAATAGACATTCAGACCGGCCAAAAACAGCGACACTGACGTAGTAAATATGACAAGCAGCACTATCAGCGGCAAGACCCACAACACGTTCCACGTCAGATGAATGTTATATATGACAATGAACACGAACAAAATTGCGGCGCAGATAAAGAAATCAACCAGCGCTGCGGCAATGCTGGAAAGCGGCAAGAGCTCGCGCGGGAAATATATCTTCGTAATAAGCTGATAATGGTTAGTCAGCGACGGGATGGAGGCGTTAAGGGATTGAGAGAAAAAAGTCCACGGTATCAGCCCCGCAAAATAGAAGATAAACGATGGATAACTCGATACATGCAATTTCATAATGTAAGTAAAGATAAACGTAAACAGAAGCATCATCGAAAGCGGCTGCAGCCCAGCCCACATGACGCCGATTACCGAATAGCGGTACCTGACGGCAAACTCCCGCCAAACCAGCACGATAAACAACTGCCGGTACTTTATAATCCTCTTTATGATGTCCATACGCGCGTTTTAGTACACAACACAAACGGCAAGTTTGTCAAGACGCGCGTTCCCGCTCTCAGGTAGTTAACGAAAATTGGATTTCCACTTTACCGATAGAGATTTATGGCCTGCTTGAAAAGATAAAACTACAGGCCAATCACCCATGCTGTCAATAGCATAACCACTGTCCTATCGACCTTAAAATCTGCTTTTAAACCAATAACATCTGCCGCACAAACATTAATTTTAAATATTATAAAAAAAGACTTGACTATTATTTTGTTGTTATTATAAAATAGAGTATTGATGTTTTATCCTAATTATAGAGGGTGATTATTGATAATAATATTGTACATGTTGTTGTGATGTTTGCCGACATTATAGGTTCGGTATAATTCTCAGATGCCTTAATACAAGATGAGTATGTTGCTATGATAAAAGAGTATTCTGGAATATCACTTGCTGTTTGTAATGATAAATACGACAATATTTCTAAATTTACTAACGTTGTATGTAAAGATAAAAGTAACTATACACCCAGAATCAGTGGTGATGAAATGTTATTGATTATGAAATGTAATAAGGAGAAAGTAAAAACAGTAGGTGGCGACGAAATTTTAGAAATCATATCCATAGCGCGTGAACTAAAACTCAGATGGCTTGTTTCCGATACTAATGAAAAAAGACTTCGTGAGAAGAAGCGACCTATTGACTTAGCAATTGGCGCAAATATCTATGACGGCAATAGAAACTATAGCTATGAGGGCGCTGCCCTCAAACTCCCGCGAGGGAGATAATCTCCCTCGACCCATTCTACGCTTCGCTATTTTCCTTGCTGAATACCAGAACATTGTCTAATCTGCCTATCTAAGCCCTCACTATATATACCGTTTATCTGCAGCCAGCATTTCTCCCGATATGGCCGCGTCAGGCCAACCCGAACATAATACTGGCCCCCCTTAAATAGCTCTTCGTTTAGCTCCACTACATCCCCATAACGCTTACTAATAAAATCTACAAGCTGTATGTCGTTTACTTTTAAACAGAATGACCTGTTACAAGAATGAAATGTTGCCCTGATGTCGGAGATAGCGCCATCTTTTACCTGAATGGAATCAATTTGCGGCTTGCCCTGAAGTTTGATAAGCGACAGCGACGGTACCCCCGTGCCCGGTACTATCCACTTGTCTTCATTAATAGAGTCGTTCAAGACGTCAGCAAGGGATTGCGAGGCGCATCGCTCCAGAATCTCATACCACTCCTTTTGCGTAACAAATCGTCTGAACTCCACCGTGTCTCTCACTGTAAAATCCTCTGTGTGCGGTGCCGTAATGTTGATTTTCGGCATCCCCTCAAATGTGCAAATTGCGTAAGGGTAGAGACGGTTCCTCCGAACAAAATCCATTTGAATGCTGCCAGAAAACAATATCGGACGTATGTTTTTGAAATTATCAAGATTAATCCCCGCTACGCACACCCCCTTTTTCATGTATGTGAGGTCGGTTATCAATACATGTACACGGCTTAGATGATTACTATAAGTGTATGATTTCTCCATCCGGGTATAGGTGCAATGTTAAAAGTTCAGCCGTCAGCCTTCTGTGACATTTCTCTGGCTTTGGTTCAGAACACAGAAGTATAAAGGGCAGGGTGAATGGGGGCGATTTCTTTAAACAACTTATTATGCCCCGTGATTCGATTAGCTTCATATACAACTCTGTGTATTGGTTGAAGTCTCTACTTGTCTTATAAATATTACGAATCGCTTTATCCGGGGCAAGTTCAGGGATGTGTATGTATGAGACATCAAGAAGTGACTGAAGGAAATATTTCAGGTCCACTTTCTTCGTAAACCCGGCAAGCTGAGACGTATTGTTCTCTCTTATGTCAACCACTTGCTTAATAGCGTTGGCTCTGAGTATCGAAAAAAACTGCTCAGCCGTTTTCTTTGAAAATCCTATGGTGTATATTTTCATAACAAATAATATATGGTCATAGTAAACAGTATAATATATATTTATATAATCATAGCATATATTATAATAAATAGTATATAGTCATGCCATATCAGAATAGGGATAATTGGATTTTGTTCATGTCTTTGTAGTCGTCCTCATGTGTCGTGTTGTCGTGGCGTATGTGACATACCGTGATTCCCCGTTCATGCAGGTCAAAGCCAATTAGGTTTCTCCTGTGGCATGTGTATGGGTCTTCCTCGGAACACATGATGGCAGGCGTGGTGGATGTGGCAATTCCAAGGAGATTGTCAAGGCCATCTACGTAGAATGACTGCTTGCGAAGGATGTCGTAATCAGGATGTTTCCCCCTATAGACCGGCGCGTCCTTTGGGTATCCTCCTAATTGGCCGCCCATGTAGAGATAGGCAATGGGGGTATTAAGCAGTGAACGTATGAGATTCTCTCTGTTAAACTGCGGGGCATAGCGGCTGTATGGACTGGTCCTTACGTCAACAAGCGTGGTAACTCCGGCAGAATTGAGGAGTTTTATAAAGTCCTCTGTTAATATGTCCGAGTGGCCTATTGTATAGATTATCATCGCAGTGTCTTCATTAGCTTGCACAGGATGGGGCATCTGTGCTTGTCGTTAGATTGGTTGGGGTTGTATCAGTTATGTTTTTATCTATTAGGTTTCTTTCTATGATGGTGATTACTTCGTTCATGGTTTGTCCGTATTTTTCGCAGTTGACTACGCATTGATTAATCTTGCCTGCGGGGATGATACATTTTTCTATCAGACCTACGTGCCCTTCTTTTGGTTTAGCGCCAAGCGCCTTCCAGTGTTCCTCGGTTTGAAAACTCTTGCGCCTCAACTCATCTGCCGTGTGCCATAGCAACTCGACGAAAAATGGATGGTCTTCATAGTAATATTTAATGGCAGAGTAATAGTCCTGCCGTCGCTTCGGTGATTCGCTGATATACTTATAGATGATTCTCGATATTAGCTCTACCATCAGATATTCTGAATTCTTTATATCGTTGGCATGGCTTGTTGGGTCTTCACCAGGGCAGCAGGCACCGGCCAGCGTCTCTTTTACCTTTTTGAATGCCTGCTCAACGATTATCCACGCCAGCTTGAAAAAAGATATCGTGTTAAGGTTGTCTCTGACAAGGTCGTTTCGCTGTGCTATGGATAGCCCTGTGGATGGCGAGTCCTTGCGTTCAAAAACCCTTATGGCGAATATATAGAGAATGTGTTCCTGAGTTTGGATATTGTCAGGTAGATCAAGGCTGGCTATCAGAGGCATGAAGCGGGGGGCTTCCTTACACTTGCCAAGTGTGGCCATGATTAGCTCATAGGTAGCCATAAAGTGCCCCTCTTCTATCTGCTTTTTTAGCTTGCCGCTTCTCTGCCCAACAGAGTTCATCTTTTTGATGGCGTCTTCTCTGGCCTCTTTTATGACGGTTATAAGCCTGAACGCCCTCATCATTTCCATGTTGGCGTGATTGCTCCTTGCAAATGCCTCCTGTAGGGCGTTGTCTATGTTTACGGCTGTACTAAAGCTATATATCTGCTCTGAGCAGCTATATAGTATTTCAGCGGCCTTTTTCCATGTCACGTCCGGGTCATTTTTGTACTCTCTGATTATGTAGTCGCGCATGTAGTAGCGAAAATAAAGCGCCATCGTATTGCCGCGGTTTTCCTTTGTGAATACGTACTGCTTTATCATCTCGCTTATCGCCTCAACCAGCGGCTCCTCATCTATTCGTGGACGACTATAGAGATGCTCCCGTTTATCCCTGTGAAATACCGGCCTTCCCTTCGTGCGGCATTCGCCCCCTGTCTTCTGGATGACAAATTTATCCTTCCCGTCGCCAATAAGCTCGAATCTCGCATTGGCCTCCCTTAAAAGAATAAATGGGCCGAAACGTCTTTCAAATTGTTCTAATTCCATCACCGGCATGTATAAACAGATTGGCGTGACTTGTGTTATCTGGTTAATATGGCCGTCTATCTCTTTTAACTCTATTATTGTTGTCCTTGGGCAGAGGCCCGGAAGCAGCAGGATTTTCTTCTTCCTTGCAAATTGAAAACATTTAGCAAAATATTTCAGGTAGTTTTGCGTTGCAACAGCGGGGTCATTCTTATTGCCATAGGCAGCGCCCGCATAAAGCAGACTGTTTGGCGTCAGCTCAAACGGCATGTTCGCCCTCGCCATCTCCTGTAGAATTGATGACACCCCTATCAGGTCGTCAAGTTTCTGCAGCATTTCAGCCTCGGCATTTTCATCCCCAATGCTCCTTAAATATGCCTCGCTGATATAATAAACCTTCTCCCAGTGCGTGTTTAAACTCTCCTCGGCAACCTCCAACACCGGCCTCCCATAAAGCGACCACACATCCGGCTCGGCAATAAATGTAAATGATGGCGTGACGTGGCTGCCATCTGAAAAACAGAAGTAGTCGGTTAACTCGAATTGTATCGTCATCCCCTCAGGGATGGTCGCAGTGATAACGGCCTTTAGTTTTTCCTCAATGCCGCGGTTTTTTATCTTTCTCATTATGGCGGCTGCAAATATCTCAGAGACAGGGGATATCAGTACCTTGTCTGAGTATCTGTCCCAGTAACGCCCTACGACCTTTATGCTGCTCATTAGCCGGCAAAATGCCGATACCCTCTTGCGGGGCGAGAGGACTTTAGGATTTGGATTGTCCTCGAAGTAGGCTTCGTTTTTTTCAAGCTGCGGCAGGACATTTCCTGCTTCAATGTCTTTTAAAAAATCCGTGAAGCCATACGCAGAGCCGTTGTTGATTTTCGCAGCGATATGAGCCATTGCAATTTTCAGATTGGATAGTGAAGTGGGATTGACTTCCAGAGGGATATTGTTGGCCGCCATCGCCGCTGTGATGAAATTCTCTACGGCTGTCTCCTCAAGCATTTCACGTATGTACTTTCCGTCAAGCGTGCGCGGACCTAAGCGCTCGAAGTGTTTCTTTGTCAACAGGGTCTTGTCCTTGTCGTTCTCATCCGGCAGACATGCAATCCCCGCGTCTTTTCTTTGTGACATGGCGTGGGCGTGGAAGGACGGCGTCGTCGCCCCGCCAAGCTCAGCAGAATTGATAAAAACATGAAAACCCTCAAGCAATTTATTAAGCCTGTTTCGATAGACATTCAATACCGCAACCAACACAGTATTACACTCCATCCATGACTTCTCCGACATATCTGATATCGCCTTTGTAACACTCTCAGCAAGCATAAACATCAGGTCAACAACATAGCGGTCTATCTTGTCAACGGCGATGACAGCCGGCGTTGTGCCGTAGGCATTTGAGAGCTGCGCCCTAACCTTCTGTAGACTAAAAAAAAGCTCTTCGCGCTGCTGCTGCGTCAGTGCGTTATCTAAAAGCGTGTAGCGCACCAGGTAGTTGACTACGATGTGATGCAAACCTACAAGCTCTGCGTCAACTGTCTTGCCCTCTGACTGAAGCTTGAAGGAGTCTTTCAGATCAGCAATGCGCTGTTCTAAAATCGTGTGCGTCTCCAGATAGATTCTGAACACATCGGCGGTCTTTTTAAGATAACTCTCAAGAAATGCCCACATAATCGAGACCCGTGGGATTAGCGGATGAGGGATTAGCTCAGTGAAATTCTTCTGCTTTTCACTGTACATCGGCGCCGTGCGCACTACTGTTACAGCCGCCGCCGCGCCGTCAAATCTCCTTGCAGAGCCGTTATGATCAGACTTCGCAGTGCTCATGCTCACCGTTATTCTTCTGATTCAATAGGGAATCTTTTTGCAATTTCCATTTGTGAAAGCATAAACTCAATGCGCGCCATCGCCTTTCTCAGGCGCTGCGATATTGCCGTTCCTATTCCTCTGTAAAGGCGGTTGCCAAATGTCGGGTCTGAGTTAATTCGGTTATCAAGGGCATCCTTTGAGATGGCAAGCAATATTGAAGGCTCAATCGCTATTACCGCGGCTGATGTAGGGACATTCTCCAGATATGACATCTCTCCTAAAATCTCGCCGGCGCCAATCGTCGCCACTTGCTTGTAGCCGTTGGCAGCAACAAACACGCCCAAGCTCCCCTCAAGCACTATATACACAGCCTCTGTAAACTCGCCGTCCTTTATTACCATAGTTTCAGGTTCAAGGTGTTCCTCCATGCCCATTGACAATAACCACTGAATATCCTCATCGCTAAGCATCTCTAATAGTTTGACCATGTTTGACATCAGCTGCCACCTCGCCCCTTATTATTTAATCGCCGAATGTGCACCTAAGCACCTCATCTATTGTTGTTACGCCTTCGTTAACCTTCACCAACCCGCTCTGTCTCAGTGTCAGCATGCCAAGCTTAACTGCCTCATT
>JAKOEO010000058.1:0-905 GCA_022321325.1 Candidatus Magnetominusculus sp. LBB02
CTTGGCGTGCATCCGCCTCTCAGGGATAACCTCTCTATTGAAATGGGCAAGTTTTTCCAAGAACCATATGTCTTGAAGCAACATCGGGCCGCGAGGCCCTGCTGTGATGACATTTTGGTTGTCAACGACGGGTGTCCCCGCATTGGTTGTCAACTTCTTTTTTTCATTTTTCATAGCGCCCTCCTTATATATGTTAGGTGTTGGTGACAGGATAGAAAACTCCTTGTATTTTACCATTTGCAGTTAATAAATAATTGAGGAATTATGCTTCATACAGGGCAAACGCATTAGAAAGGGACAAGCCGACAAGATTGCATAGATATCTTCTGCTTTATTTTTCAAATGCGTTTGCCCTGCGCCGGTACCCCTAAGCTGAAATGGCAAATCACTTAATGGAAGTCCACGCTGGAAATTTATCAAGCGCCTCGGCCTGTGCCTCATCTACGATGACCTTAGCCAGTGTAGCAAGTAATTCTGGTTCAGGGAAACCATCGGCAACCGCCCTGTCAACATTGCCCTGAAGGTTCCAACCGGGGGAGCGGACGCCATCTTTAATCAGCCTCTTAATCTTAACAAGGTCGTCCATTCGCGCATATTGAATGTCAACACCGCCTCCGCCTTTTAGATGTGCATAACGATAGAATAGACATTCTAACAATAACGCAGTATTGTCACCGACTAAATCTATAGCCCTTTGTAAATGTGTAAACCCATCGTCAGATTTCCCAAGCGAAAGCAGAAAACCGGCATAATTGCCTAAATTATTAGCACTATTCAGGTCAAGGGCAATGGCCTGTTTATAACAATGGGCTGCCTCGTCGTAATCCTTGCGTATGTCCTTTAAGAAAACCGCATAATTGCCTAAATTATTAGCACTATTCGGGTCAAGGGCAATGGCCTGTTTA
>JAKOEO010000058.1:1227-21140 GCA_022321325.1 Candidatus Magnetominusculus sp. LBB02
TCTCGGCCTCGTCGTAATCCTTGCGTATGGTATGTAAGAAAGACGCATAATTACCCATCAGAGGCGCGCTATTGGGAAATTTCTTTAATCCTTCTTTATAGATTTCATCGGCTTTTGCCGGTTCTGATTTCTTATGCTTCGCTGCCTTAACCTCCACCGCATACCAGCTCTTAAATGAACTTGTAGTTTCGGTATTTGCCGTTGCAGATGGCTTATGTTCATCTTCATGTTTTGGTCTAAATTTTAATTTGAGTTCTTTGCTTTTGTCATAAAAAGTATTGTAAACTTTCTCTAATCGTCTTCTGTCTGGATCATCTATTTCAAATTCTTTTTGGATATGAAACATTAACTCATCGAAATCAAGGTGCTTAACCCAGATGGCATCATTATCGTTGAGCCATTTGAGCATAATACCGTCAGGCAATTTGTCGTTCACCCAATAAATTCCGCCATCAATAGCTGATTTTGACTGCTCAATAAACATTTCTGCAATTCCTTCGTCGTTACCGGCATAGCCGACGAAAATGATAGCTGTCTCCAATAATATTTTATGCAAAACATCTTTCAGTGCAGGACTTAATGTTTTTAATTGGATGGTTGTACTTTTCGGCGCAAGTCTGGCATCTCCATGCACCTTTAATACCAGAGGGAGTGTGCTTTTTGCTCTTACAAAATCAACAAGGGATTCATGGGATATGACAAGCGGCTTTCTCTTCGCATATAGATATAAGGCATCAGCTACCATATCATCGAAGTTGGTAGTTAGTATTGTATTAAAATGGCGTTCATATTTATTATGACTCATAAGTTGGGCCAAAATACCATAGCCAAAGCCGGGGTCTTTACCATCAACTATCTTTATAATTTCATTTTGTCTTGATATTTCAGATTTAAATAACTCCTCAATTACATCTTTAAACAACTCCGCAGCGTTATTTCTGTCATATGTACTATATTTACTTGTTATCCATCCATCCAAGTTGTCTCTGCTTCCTGTTTTGCGCCATTTCAAATCAGACAACCATTGTTCAACCAACCTACCAGCGGCAGGAACACCAGAGGATATTGAACATCCAGCGCCGAGGAAGAAGATGAATCTACTATCTTGCGCTTGATCCGCCAATGTTTTCAATTGACGTGCAAATTCGCCAACATCCATCTTCTCTATTTTATCTTTTTCAGCCATCTTAGTTATTTACCTTTAGAAAATATCTTACTATATTAATTGTAGTAAAGACAATAACATGCGAAAGCACGGTAAATTTATTCTCCATCGTAAATAAGCGGTAGTTGCTTAGTTTTTTGCCATCCTTGTCCCTTTCTGTCATTCCGGCTTGTCCGGAATCGTCCCTTAAATGGTTGTTTCATGATGATTTTCCCAATTCTGAGATGTAAGGAAAGATTCCGGACAAGCCGGAATGACGGACTAAGAAAAAAACAGTCCAGAAATCACTGCAAATTCCTATGAAAACTTGTTTTATCAGTCAGAACAAATTTACCGTGCATGCGAAAGGAATTATGGAGATTTATTATATAGAGACAGGGATTAAAATAGTCGTTATCCATTACGATATAGTCATTGCCGCACCCTATATGTTACTATATCATTATGAGCAGCTAAGTTGGGGCTGCGACCGTTTACGGCGATTAAGAGGCTTCCTGAACATTAGACGCTTAGGATTCGTTTTGATAGATTATTCCTTGTCTGCACCTTGCTTATCACAACCTGCCCTTAATTCCCAGCCGTTTTATCATATGAAAGTGCGCCCATAGCAAGGCCGCCATCGTTATAGGCAGCCACAACACATGGAAACTGTAAAACCTGATTAGCGTTGCTCCCCCTACATCCATGCCGCCGCGTATTATGTACATCAAGTGCCTGCCCGCTAATGGTATCGTTGACGCCATCGAAGTCCCCACGGTCGTCGCCCAGTACGCCTTCTGGTCCCACGGCAGGAGATAGCCCGTAAACCCGGAGGCAAATGCGCCTACCAGCGTTAGGCACCCTACTATCCAGTTTAACTCCTTCGGCGACTTATATGCCCTCGATATGAACACGCGAAGCGTATGGCTGAGTATAAACACTATCAGAAATGTCGCCGACCACTTGTGTATGCTGCGAATGAGCCATCCTAAATGCACCTCGTTCTGAATCCTCACAATGCTCTCATAGGCCTCCATCTCCGAGGGGACATAGTATAGCGAGAGCAGCAGTCCGCTTATAAATAGGAGCAGATATGAGGTGAACGCAGCCCCTCCAAGACAGTAGAAATAGTTGATGCCGGGGGGCAGCCGCCTCTGTAGAAATCTCTTGTGCGGGGCCTTTATCTTAAACTTCTCATCAAGCCAATCGAAAACCCTGCCCATTACGCAGCCGCCGCCGTCTGTGGCAACATGACGCCAATATATACTCTGCCCTGTTCTACCTTTAGCGGCAGCCGCGAAAGAGGCGCCGGTGGCGGCCCTGCTATGACATTGCCGCCCTCGTCATATTTGCCGCCGTGACATGGACAGATAAACTCGTTTTTGTGCCGGTTATAATTTACTATACAGCCAAGATGGGAACACACGGGGGAAAGGGCATAGAGACCGCCATCATGCCTTACAATATAAACGCTTGCCGTCATCTGCCTTCCCTTTATTTCGAAACGGTACTCGGCGCGCTTAACGCCCTTTTTGGGCAGCGCCTCCTCCTCCATGCACTCACAGTACACGGGCTGCCTCGCCCGCATCCCCGCCGGATACATGAAATACGCCGCCACTGCGCCTACGCCCGTTATAACCGCCGCTATAACCGCTTTAACAGTTCCGGTCAGAAAGCCTCTCCTTGTCATAGCGCAGCCATATCAGGTGTGTGTGCAATTAGCGCTTGTTAATCAGCTCTCGGAGTTCTTTGCCCATCTTAAAGTGGAGTACTTTTTTTGCGGGAACTTCTACTATCTCGCCTGTCTTAGGATTTCGCGCCTTGCGCGGGCTTCTCTGTTTCAGCTTGAAGTTTCCAAAACCACGGACTTCTATCTTCTCGCCTCTGTTTAAGGCGTCTATGATGCTCTGGAAAAAAGCCTCTACAATGATTTCAGTCTGTACGCGCGTCAGCCCCGGCGTCCTTTGCATTACAAGTTCAATTAATTCTGACCTGGTCATACGTCCCCCTCAACTCATCATTAAATAGTTAAATTTATATGCCGGAAATATCTTCATAAATATTTCACTCACAAATTTATTTGAAAACAGGTCTGATACTGTAAAATCCTCTTTCTTTGAGACTATGCTTGGCTCTCCCTTTATGCCGGCAAGGGCAGCCGTCTCTTTGATAGCGTCCTGAAGGGTGCCAAGTTTATCCACAAGACCGGCCTTCAGCGCCTGCCTGCCAGTGAAAACCCTGCCGTCTGCAATGGCCTGCGCCTTTTCTAACGGCATCTTTCTGCCGCTGGCAACGGCCTCTACAAACTGGCTGTGTATGTCGTCAAGCAGTCCCTGAAACATCGCCCTCTCGTCATCGCCAAGCCCATGATAGAGCGAGCCCATATCCTTAAATTTCGCGCTCTTTACCACTTCTCTGGATACGCCAATCTTTTCCATAAGACCGCTGACATTTACGGTCTCCATGTATGCCCCGATTGAGCCGGTTACGGTGGCCGGGTTTGCCATTATCTTCGTTGCCGGGGCGCTGATATAGTAACCGCCTGAGGCCGCCACAGAACCCATTGACACTATCACCTTCTTTTTGGCTGCCGTCTTCCTGACCTCTTCATAAATCTCCTGCGAGGGCACAACCGCCCCCCCAGGGCTGTCAACGCTTAATAGTATCGCCTTTATCGAGGGGTCCTCACGGTATTTCTTCAATTCCTTTACCGTATCCTTAGCGGAGATTATCACACCCTCTACCTTTACTATGGCAATCTTCTCACCAATAGGAATTCGCTTTCCAACCATCGTCAACGCCAAACTTATCACGATGAGAAGGACAAACAACCCCAAGAAAAAAAAGACTACTTTTTTCATTGCTCCTGCTGCTCATCGCGCCGCCTTGTATCAAGCGCTGCAATCATGCTTAGGCCTATCTTCCTTTGTTCAAAGTCCAGCTTGATTATTCTCGCTTGTATCAGCGTACCCTCGACATAGCTCTCATCAGCGCCTTTCACTATCTCAGAGGCATAGACAAGCCCCTCTACGCTTTCCTCTATCTCCACAAACAGGCCATATTCACTTACCCTCAGCACCTTGCAGCTGACGTCGCTGCCAACCTTAAATCTCTGCGGTATTTCAGTTGTCCACGGGTCTGGCTTTAGCTGCTTTACGCCAAGAAGCATCTTCTTTTTCTCCGGCTCAAGGCTCAACACAACGGCATCAATCTTTTGCCTTAATTTAAATACCTCAGACGGATGCTTTATATGTTTTGTCCAGAATATGTCAGATATATGAATCAGGGCATCTATCCCCTCAGGCATTCCCACAAATACGCCAAAATCTGTTATTGTCCTCACCTTGCCTGTAACCGTTTGCCCCACCGCATAGCGTTCTGCCACGAGTTCCCACGGCTTTGGCTTGAGCTGCTTAATGCCCAACGATATACGCCTCTGATTGTTCTCTATTTTCAGAACCGCCACGTCTACCGTGTCGCCTTTCTCCAAATACTTGGATGGATGTCCCGGCCTTGCCGACCAGTCAAGCTCTGACACATGCACAAGCCCCTCTACCCCCTCCTCAAGCTCTATAAACGCGCCGTAGTCCGTTATGCCCACAACCCTGCCGCTTACTGTCTTTCCCTCGGCGTATCTGGTCTCTATATCGAGCCATGGGTCGGACTTCTTCTGCTTATAGCCAAGCGTTACCTTCTCTGATTCCTGGTCATATTTCAGAATCAGCACTTGCACCTCGTCACCGACATTAAAATAATCTGCCGGGTGGTTTATCCTGCCCCACGATATGTCCGATATATGCAGCAGACCGTCTATCTCGCCCAGGTCTATAAAGACCCCGTAGTCGGTTACATTTTTCACAATGCCGGTAACTACAGCGCCCTCTTTGATGTTTGACAAGGTCTGAGATTTTTTTACTTTCTTTTCCTCTTCAATAACCGCACGCCTCGATACTATAACGTTATTTAACTTATTGTTGAGCTTTAGCACCTTAAAGCGGCACTGCTGCCCGACGACCTCGTCTGATGATCTCAACGGCTTTACATCATAGTGCGAGCCGGGCAGAAATGCCTTCACCCCGCCTATATCAACAAAGAAACCGCCCTTTGTCCTTTCCACTATCTTGCCGTCTATGATTGCGCCCTCGTCAAAGGACTGCTGAAGCATTTTTTGTGTCTTGAGAATCTTTGCCCTGCTTTTTGACAGCGTTATTGTACCTTCAGAATCTCTTATCGAGGCTATCAGTACCTCGATGTCGCTGCCCTCCTTTAATTCCTTCAGCTCGTCCGGCGTAAAATCTTCAATCGGAATAAACCCCTCCGACTTATAACCTATGTCTACGACAATGGCGTCGGCCTTTTTCGATATGACCTTCCCGGTCATTATCGTCCCGGCCTCGATGCTTTTGAATGTCCCTGCGTATAGTTGTTCCAGATCGCTATTTTGAACTTCCATTACCTGTCTTGCCCCCTATATGATTAATTCTTTCTATTATCTCCTCAATTATCCAGTCCGGCGTAGAGGCCCCTGCGGTTATGCCGACATGCCCAACGCCGTCAAACCACGGCTCGGCAAGCTCATCAGCCGTCTCTATGTGATACGTTGGCACCCCCGCAGATTCGCACTGATTGGCCAGCTGCGTAGTATTGGCGCTGTTTTTCCCACCCGCTATTATCATCACATCCACATCGCCTGACATCTCGCTTGTCTCTTTCAACCTCAATGCCGTTGAGTTGCAGATTGTATTATACACTTTAATCTCTTTTATTTTATCAACTATGTTTGAAAGCAATCTCTTCAGGGCGTCAACGGGCTGCGTTGTCTGCACTACTACGCCTACGCGCGGCTTTAATCCCACGGGAACTTCCCCGTCTTTCACCACAGATACATCGCTTCCGGCATAGCTCATTATGGATTTTACCTCCGGGTGATTCCTGTCGCCAAGAACTACCACCTGATATCCTTCCTCTCTTAACAGTTTAGCATATTGCTGAGCCTTTTTTACAAAGGGGCACGTTGCGTCTATTATCTCTATTCCCATTTGCTGAATATTTTCGTAAGTTTCAACGGGAATGCCGTGCGTCCTTATTATTACCGCCTTCATATCATTGGATGGTGTTTCCACATCCTCTATACCGCGTTCCTTCAACTTCGCCACTACCTGCGGATTGTGGATTATCGGCCCAAGCGTATATACGCCCTCCTTGTTCGAGGCCATATCAAACGCCATATTGACAGCCCTCTTTACGCCAAAACAAAAGCCTGCCATCTTTGCCACCGTTATTTTCATATCACAGTGCCGCCATTATCCTTTGTATAGTCTCTTCTATTGCAAGGTCAGTCGTGTCTATCTCTATAGCGTCATCGGCCTTAGCCAGCGGGGCAATTGCCCTTGCCGCGTCGCGTGTATCTCGTGTTGAGACGTCTGACAGCGCCTCTGCCTGCGTTATGTCGGTATTTTTTTCTCTTAACTGGGCAAATCTCCTGTGGGCGCGCGTCCTCTCGTCCGCGGTAATATAAAACTTTCTCCACGCATCAGGAAAGACCACAGTTGCCATATCGCGTCCCTCGGCCACTATGCTGCCCGAAAGAGCAGCATTTCTTTGAATATCAAGCAGGTAGTCTCTGACTGGCCTTCTTGCCGAGAATATGCTTGAGAAATGCCCGGCCTCCGGCGTCCTTATCTCAACAGATACGTCCTCGCCGTCAAGGTAAACAGCCGCATTCTTAAACTCTATTGATGTGCCGCGTAAGACAGAAGAAATCACATCGTCGCCCGCGCCTTCATTAAGCCCGGCGCGCACCAATTTCAGCGCCACAGCCCTATAAAGCGCCCCCGTATCCAGATAATCAAACCCAAGACGCTCTGCAAGCGCCCGCGCCACGGTGGATTTACCAGACCCTGCCGGCCCGTCTATCGCTATCACCCTCATGCCATTTTTGCCTGTCAATGTGTAAGCCTCTTAAGGGTATCATAAAAGTCGGGATATGAAATCCCCACGGCGTCAGTGCCGTGTATAACCGACTCACCCTCTGCTGAAATGGCGGCGATTGAAAGCGCCATCGCAATTCTGTGGTCGCCATAGCTTTGCAGATTGTCGCTGCCCCTAAGGGTAACGGGGCCTTCTATTGCCACGCCGTCAGGGTATTCCTCAATCTTTGCGCCCATCTTTCGCAATTCTGTCACGATTGAAGAGATTCTGTCAGATTCCTTTACCCTAAGTTCAGTTGCACCGCGTATCTCGGTAACGCCCGATGCACGCGTGGCCAGCACACAGAGAATCGGAAATTCGTCTATCAATGATGGGATGTCCTTTTCAGAAAGAGTGACAGGTTGAAGTCTATCTGTATATTTACAGAGCAAGGTACCGGTTATTTCACCAGATACCTCTTTCTCATCGTGAACCTTCACGTCAGCGCCCATTTTTTTAAGCACATCTATAAAACCAGCTCTGGTAGGATTTAATCCAACATCCTTAATCATGAGTTGCGCGTCTTCCACCATCAATGCCCCTGCACTAAAGAAGGCCGCCGAGGATATATCAGCGGGCACTGCGATATCGCATGGAGTAAGCGAATCGCCCGTAAATCTAACGGTTACTTTTAGGCCATCCACACGTACATCAGCCCCGTATGCCTTAAGCATTCTCTCAGTGTGGTCGCGGGATTTTACTGGTTCTTCGATTACTGTCTCACCGGCGGCAAAAAGCCCGGCCAGCATAATGGCTGACTTGACTTGCGCTGAGGCAACACGCATTCTATATTCTATCGCTTTTAAGCTGCCTCCTTTTATCGCCATCGGCAGACAGTTGTTGTCTCTTGAGAAAATCTTTGCACCCATTTGCGTAAGCGGTTCTATCACTCTTAACATTGGCCTGTATCGCAGGGATTGGTCGCCGGTTAAAACTGAAAATATTTTCTTTCCTGCAAGCACCCCGGAAAGTAATCTTGCCGTTGTGCCGGAGTTGCCGCAGTCTATCACGTCTTGCGGTTCTTTCAATTGCATGAAGCCCCGGCCATCTATAGACAACGAATTATCCGGCAATTCCTCAATGAGCACTCCTAACATCCTGAATGCGTTTATTGTGGAGTTGGTATCGCCTGCCTTTAAGATATTTTTCACAGTGGATTTACCATGGGCCAATGACGAAAAAAACACCGCCCTATGGGATATGGACTTATCAGGGGGCGGCGTCATCTCGCCCCTGAGATGCTTAGCTTTTTGTAATGTTACGCTACTTGTCTTCATTATTTGAGTTATTCCTCTCATCTCTTAATTTTTTTCGCACATCGCTGGATTTCTCAAACTCATACGTGAGCGATGTCCAGTCCAGCTCATTCATGTAGGCCGTGATAAGCTCAAGCTGCTGCTTATAAGCGATTAAGTGTTTGATGATGTTATCCTTATTTAATATGCAGATGTCGCGCCATATCTCCGGCGAACTCATAGCAATGCGCGTGGTATCCATAAAGCCCGGTCCGCTGTAGTTGAAAAACCCGGGATTCAGCTCCTGCACAGTATTGACAAGGGCATAGGCCGCAATATGCGGCAGGTGGCTGATGGAGGACAATATCTCGTCATGCCTTTCTGGCGAGAGGATTTCTATCTTGCTGCCCAAGCGCTCCCACATGGAGATAATCGTCTGACAGGCGGCTTTGTCGGTGACAGCCGTTGGCGTGATTACGCACTTAGCCCCGATAAAAATATCAGGGTCTGCTGCGTCAATGCCAGACTTGTCGTTGCCTGCAATGGGATGCGCCCCTACGAAGGCCACACCTTGCGGCATGGCAGAGTCCATCTCATAAACCAGCGCGCCCTTTACGCTTCCAACATCTGTTACTATCGCCCCTTTTTTAAGATACGGGGCAATGCCGTCTGCCAACGCCTTAAACGCTCGCACAGGGGCCGCTAACACAACAAGGTCTGCCCCTCCGGCCAAATCCTTCAAATTGAGCGCATAGTCGTCTATTATACCCCTTGCGCGGGCATTTTTCAGATTTGTCTCATTTCTTCCGAAACCGCATACCGTCTTTGTTATTCTATTCTTTTTTAAGGCGAGGGCCACTGATGCCCCTATCAGGCCGACGCCGGCTATCGCCGTTTTTTCAAACAACAATACTTCCTCACATGACTTTCTATATTTCCCTTCCCACGGCGGCAGCTACCAGCCGTAAACTCTTCACCATATCATCAAATACATCAGGTTTCAGCGACTGCTCGCCGTCTGAGCACGCCTCCTCAGGCTTCGTATGCACCTCTACCAACAGGCCGTCAGCACCCGCCGCTACCGCAGCCAGCGCCATCGGCTTCACCAAATCCCACCTGCCTACGGCATGTGACGGGTCAACTATTATCGGCAGATGCGTAAGCTGTTTCAACACGGGAATGGCACTCAGATCAAGCGTATTTCTTGTTGTCGTCTCAAATGTCCTGATGCCGCGTTCGCAGAGGATTACCTTGTGGTTGCCTCGCGACATTATGTACTCGGCAGCCATCAGCCACTCCTTTATCGTTGCCGCCAGACCGCGCTTTAAGAGCACCGGTTTATCTACCATACCAACCTCAAGCAGCAGCCTGAAGTTCTGCATGTTGCGCGTCCCTATCTGAATTATGTCAGTATATTGGAGCATCAGGGTTAAATCCCTTGGGTCCATCAGCTCGGTTACTATGGGCATTCCTGTCAGCTTCTTTGCCTCAAGCAGGATCTGAAGCCCCTCCTCGCCCATGCCCTGAAACGTATATGGCGACGTGCGCGGCTTAAATGCACCGCCTCTGATAAACGACGCCCCGCACGCTTTGACCTTCTCTGCAATCGTAAGCAGTATGTCGCGTCCTTCTATGGCGCATGGCCCGGCTATAATATGTATCTTCTTTTGTCCTATCTTCAGGCCGTCCACATCTATCACCGTATTTGCCTTTTTGAAATCCCTGCTTGCCAGCTTGTATGGCTTTACTATTCTCATGACATCATCAACCCCTGGCATTGCCCTTACAGAGTCAACCTCCTCTTCAGATATCTTGGACGTATCGCCGATTACCCCGATGATTGTCCTTTCTGTCCCCTTTGACAGGTTAATCGAAAGTCCCTTTGCCTCAAGCCGCTTTTGAATGTTATCTATCTCATCCTGTTTAGCTGATTGCCTTAGTACTATTATGTCCATTTACAATGCCTCCTTAAGTGTGCGTATGAACGCTTCGTTTTCTGCGGGCAGACCTATTGTTACCCTGATAGTGGTAGTGTCTGCTGCTCCCATAGGCCGTATTATCATGCCCATTTTCAGTAGTTTATTATATATTTCCACTGCGTTTTTTTTTAAGTCCATATAAATAAAATTTGTCTCTGACCGAACAAAATCTATCCCCAGCGCCGCAAGTTCCTTGTAGAGATATGCCTTGCCCTCTGCGTTGACCTCCACCGCGCGCCTCACATGTTCAGTGTCTTTGAGGGCTGCTATGGCCGCATGTTGCGCCAGTGTCGAGGTATTAAACGGCTCGCGTATCTTGTTCATCGCACCGGTTATCTGGCTTTTGGCAATGCCGTATCCAATTCTCAGACCGGCAAGCCCATAGGCCTTAGAAAATGTCCTTAGTATAAGTATGTTCTTACCCTCTCTGAAGTTTACCATCGAGTCGGGATATGACGAATTGCTGACGGCATACTCATAATACGCCTCATCCATTATTACCAGAATATTGTCGGGCAGCCGCTTATAAAACTCCCTGAGGTCATCCTTTGTCACAATCGTACCCGTGGGATTATTAGGATTGGCTATGCAGATAATCTTTGTCTTGCCTGTTATCTTATCGCACATAGCTATTAAATCGAGACAGTAGTCTTGCGTAAGCGGTACCTTAACCGGAGTGCCGTCGGCCTTTGCCGACGATATATAATAAACTATAAATGATGGGCTGCCCATTATGGTCTCATCGCCAGGCTGTTGAAACGCCCGTATTGCAATATCAATAAGTTCATTGGTACCTGCTCCAACGATGACCTCTTCGATATCAACGCCGTGCGCCTGCGCAAGCAGCGACCTCAGAGCATACGCCCCGCCGTCAGGGTATCTGTTAAGCGTACCCGTATGTTTAGCAATCTCATCGAGGGCTAAGGGCGACGGCCCCAAAGGATTTTCATTTGACGCCAGCTTCACAGAATTGCTGATGCCAAGTTCACGCTCCAGCTCCTCTATAGGCTTACCGGGGACATACGGCGATATGTCATCCACATACTGCGGCACTTTAAGCAATGCCGACCTCCAACAGCGTCTTAACTATCAGGGCAACTGCCCCGTACTTACCTTTCAATGGTTTCCATATGGGGATATGACCCCAGAATCTTCAGATATACGCAGTGCTTTCTTACATCGTCAAGAGCCTTTTTCACCTTCTTGTCCTCTATGTGCCCTTCCATATCCGCAAAGAACACATAGTCCCATGCCTTTTTCTTTGACGGCCTGGATTCTATCCTCGTCAGGTTTATTTTTTGTTTTTTAAACGGCGCAAGAATCTCGTGAAGCGAACCTGGTTGGTCTTTTGCCGTAAACATTATTAACGTCATGTCGTTGCCGGTGCTGCCCTGGGCGTCTTTAGAGATTACAAGAAATCTTGTAACGTTGTTTTTTTCGTTTTCTATGTCTTTCTCAATGATATTCAAATCGTATATTTTAGCGGCCAACTCGCTGCCAATGGCAGCCACGCCCTTCTCATCTGCCGCTATTGCCGCTGCCTGGGCGGTGGAGCCAGCCTCGAATATCGGTACGCCAAGCATGTGTCTCTCAAGCCACTTGCGACACTGCGCTATCGGCTGCGGATGGGAGTATATCTTTCTGATTTCTCCAATAGCGCTCTTTGACAACAGATGGTGGTTGATTGAAAGCAAAACCTCTGCGTATACCTTCAGGTTATAATCAACGAACATATCAAGCGTGTAGTTAACCGCACCCTCGCTTGAGTTTTCAACGGGCACAACGCCGAAGCTGGCCTTGCCTGACTCCACACCCTCGAAGACCTCCTTTATGCTGTCCGTGGAGATATACTTGCAGGTGGAGCTAAAGTACTTCAGGGCGGCCTGATGGGTATAGGTCGCCTGAGGCCCGAGATAGGCAACTGTCATTGGGTGTTCTAAAGACATCGTTGCGCAGAATATCTCTTTGAAAATCGTCTTAATCGCGTCATTGGGAAACTGGCCGGTGTTGAGCTTTTGCAGTCTGCCGATAAGTTCCATCTCTTTACTAGGACTAAACACCTCTGAGATATTAGAGGCCCCGCTGGTCATCTCAGTAACCACCTCGACACGCTTATTAAGGAGCGAGATAATCTGCTCGTCAATCGAGATGAGCTTCTCCTGACTTGGATCAGTGGCAGCCTGCTCCTTGCCAATATCAGATTTAATTGGCCACATTGTTATTATTTATCCTAATCATTTTATCTTCTAATTATAAGGTTTCGTGAATCATTCGATTGCCCCACAGCCACCACTCGGTTACCGCGCGGTTGCCGCAAAATTTACCCACCGTATAATTTAACAAAACGCGCGACTTATATTCAACTACTTTTTATCGTTGCCGTCAAAAAATATTATATGCTAATGATTTCAACAGACATCGCGGCTAAGCAATGTCCTTGCGCTGATATATAATGCTCTCAAACGCCTCGCGCAGCACGGGAACATTGGTAAAGAGCGCCTTGAAGGCCTTTCTCTCAACGGTTAGGACATCTACTGCCGTTACCGTGCGCACTGAGGCGCTTCGCGGCCTGTCGTGCATCAGCGCCCCTTCGCCAAAGCAGTCTCCTATGGTGAGCCTTCCTACCGGTTTTTGATCCAGACCTTTGAGAACCTCGGCGTCTCCGCTTAATATGACAAAAACCCTGTCGCCGGGGTCGCCCTCGCTAAATATCATCTCTTCAGGCTCAAAGTGCATTCTCGAAATGTTTTCAGTTGGGTCTAAGTTAATATTGACAATATCAAGAGGTACGACGAAATCCAGTATCCAGTCAAAGGCCACGCGAATCTTTCTCACCGCGCCGGGAAGTTTTGACCAATAGACAAACCTCCACATCATCCAGCCCAGAAGCCCTGAGACCTTTATGCCAAGCACCACGCCGGCGGCGGAGTGATGTCCTAAGGCGGCCATCATTCCAAGGTCTTTAAATGAAAACGGCTTCTTGGGCAGGCCGTCAATTTCGGCAATTATATTACCGGCCAGACGCCTCCCTTCGCGCACGGCAAACTGTGCTGTTGGCGGACATGGCTTATTGGTTTTGTTGTCAATTATATATGCGCAGTCGCCGACTGCCCAAATGTCAGGCATTTCAGAGACGGCAAGGTATTGGTTTACAATTATCTTACCGCGCTCTTTTTTCAGCGGAAGCGCCCTCATCACTGCCCCTGGCGCACCCCCAATAGTAGCCACAACGGTCTTAGTGTGTATCAGCTCTGCCCCCCTTAGGACGGCCTCACCGGAGGTTACAGCCTCTATAAAGGCGTTTAATCGTATTTCAATCTTCTTTTTCTTTAAGATATTATATGCGTAATCGCTTAGCGAAGGTGGAAACTCCGGCAATATTCTTTCATAGCCGTGAAGCAGTATCATCCTAATGTCTTCGTCTTTGATATTGTTGTATCTGCGGGCAGTCCCACGCACAAAGTCGTTCATCTCTCCGATTGCCTCAACTCCTGAGAAGCCGCCTCCGGCAACTACAAACGTAAGCATTCTCTTCCGCTTGACGTCGTCTGATTCTGTGTCGGCCTGTTCAAGCATGTGAATTATGTGATAGCGCAGGATGAGGGCGTCTGCCACGTTTTTAAAATGAAACCCGTGGTCTGAAAGTCCGCGCACAATAGAGAAGTTATCTTCAAGGCCGAGGGCAAGGACGAGATGGTCGTATGGGATTTCGTTATTTACGGAAGACGAACTGACAGAGGTAATGACTACTTTTCTGTCGAAATCAATACGCTCAACATCCTGGACATAGAGATTGATGCGTGGGCAGAGGTCACGAATGGCCACTGATACGTCAAGCGGTGAGAGGCTCCCAGAGATAACCTCGCCAAGCATAGGGGTATAGACGGTATAGTTTTCCTTGTTGACCATAGTGACTTCGAGGTCGCATGATGGGCGCTTTTTGAGTGCTTTACAAAGGGCCATAGCGGTATAAACGCCGCCAAATCCGCCGCCAAGAATAACAATCCGAGTTTTATCCAAAGTGCACCACCGCCGCTCTGCTAGTTAGTAATCAGGCCAATCGTCTCTGATATTGAATCTACCACAGGGGCGGCGGCATTGTCAATGAAAGCAATAAAAACCTCTGATATCTTTAAAGAAAAATACCCCTCTGGTCCTCTCTCAGCATTGAATCCATTTCTTTTGGGAAGTGAAAGTCATCCTTAAACAGCCTGTTCATAACTGAAACTAATTGTCTGAATTTGTATGCGTCGTGATGTGTATCGCCTCTTTGTTCAGACTCATCCCAACTGCGTTTATCAGATATTCTTAGTTCAACCGACAGCGTGTGTTGTTCGGTAAAATAAGCCTCAGATGTTGTTGTTTCAAGATTAGCGGCACACGGCAGAAGGATTTTCCTCGTATTTTTGCACCTGTGAATAGGCAGAGGGAAGTTTAACTTGCACTGAAATTTCTTATGGCCCTTAGAGGTATGAGCATTTCGCGTTGCGTTTCTGCCGAGTGCATTATAGAAGTCCTGTGCGTGTTGTAAAATCTCCTCATCATCAGGCATGTAGTCGCTGCGGCCGCTTTTGTTGAGGCTTGCCATCAAGCTCTTGACGGCCTCTTTCATGTCTTCGGGGTTATCGAAGATGGTCTGCGTAATAGAGGAAGACACAACGGTTTCCTGAAGGATTACGCCTCTTTTTTGCAGGGCGTGAAAGAGTTTGAGCGTATCGTTTCCATCGTTTAATATAAAAGTTACGGCCAGCGGGTCCTTAATAATATAGGCGTCGCCCTCAAAATCATTTCCAAGTTTTGTGGCCATGCTAAACAGGGTTTTAAGTCTGGCTGAGATCTCGGCAATCTCAACATCTACGCCGTCGCCGCTTTTAAAAATATAGAGGTTCTTCTCCTTGTCGAAAACAATGAACTCCTTCAGACGATCAAAAAAAGTGGAGACCTTAACATATGCCCTAAATGAAGCCTCATTCTCGGCAAGCGATGGAAGCGGGTATCTCCAGTCAAAATTAAACAGATTGCTTAGGCTTAGGCCATTAGATGTAAAATATAGTCCAAGCTGCACAAAATCATTTATATCCTGGCTGTCCTCCTCCGACGATTTTATCAGATGGCAAACCTTCAGAAGCGCACATGCCATGTGCTGATAACCATCTGATATGGCCATATCCTGCCCCTTGTAACCGTAGAACAGGCGGGGGTATTTCCTTGATGAGGCCATCAGAAAAAGATGTCGGGGATCCTCGTCTATGAGGCGTGAAAAGGCGCTCTCAGCAAGTTTATCTTCTATTTCTTGAATATCAGTAACTGCATTTTTATAATAAGAAACAGCCCGTGAGTTTAATCTTATCAGCGTTGAAAGCTGTTCCTTTAAGAATGGAAACATATACGTATTGCAATAATCAAGCGCCATGTTTATGTATCTTTTTGCCCTATTATGTTCGCCCACGCTTAGCTCATCGCCTGCTTTTATATCAAATCCTCGGTTTCCCATCATCTTTGTAGCCTGGGCAAGGGCGGTTTTATAATCATAGGCAGGCAGCATCAGATAAGGCGTCATTTCGGTTCTGTCAAGGATTGAACCAAATATGCTGTGATACAGCTCTTGTCTATCAGGAGCAGCGTTCATATAAACCTCTTGTTTAGAAAACAGTTTTGTTTGGCATATTAAAGTCAAGGGGTTTTCATTATCAATTCCACCTTGTCAAACTCTATTATCAGGTGGTATCTTTCTGATGTGGCCTCGAATTTTACTGGAACCCATATGCCGTTTATCTTCTTTGAATCCTTGTAGTTGATATAAAGCCCCTCGCCTTTTTGCAGCGCTATTGCCTGCTCTATGGGTTTCAGCGTACTGTTATCGAGGACTATGATTTGGCCGGGGCTTTTCAAATAAATCTTGCCGTCGTCGCCGGCGCTTTGAATATCATCTGATGTCCACCAGAATAGCCCGTCCTTTATACATCTGGCAATTGCCGGTTCGTCCTCTTCCTTTAACTTTGGGCTGCTTTCAAATACTCCGTCTTTTAGTTTCAACTCCCCTGCCGGGAAACCCATCGCATATATCTTTACGTCAAAGCCATCGCGCCATACCCTAACTGCCGCGTCGCCTGACATGCCGCCATCTAACCCCTTGAAATCCACAGCGGCTGAGCCTTTTATCTCCGAAACCCTGCCCAATCTCTCCATCAGAACGGGTAATGTCAGGACTTCATTGTCGGGTGGTTCATTTTCCTTTATTGCCGCGGCACATGAAATCACGCACACGCAGGCGCTATATATCAAGAGCTGCCTTAATCGCCTCATCAATTGTCTTTACCCCTATTAGTTTTATCTCCGGTTTAATATCGGCATTTAGCCTTGAAAGATTTGACTCTGGAAGGATGACCTCCTTAAAGCCTATCTTTGCCCCCTCTCTTACCCGCGCCTCCGCGTGAGATACACCTCTTATCTCCCCGGAAAGCCCCACCTCGCCAAAGACAAACACATGCTGCCGTATGGGAAGCTCACGAAACGATGACGCTATCGTTGTTATTATACCAAGATCAAACGCCGGTTCGGCTATCCTTAGCCCGCCTACTACGTTTAGAAATGTGTCCATTCCGCCAAGGTGAAGTCCTCCGGTCTTCTCAAGCACCGCTATCAGCAGATTGACACGGTTTACGTCCACGCCGATTGTCGTTCGACGCGGTACGCCAAATGTCGAACTTGAGACAAGGGCCTGAAGCTCTACCATTATTGGGCGCGTCCCCTCTACTGTTGCCACTACCGTGGTGCCGGCCACACTCTGCGGCCTTTCTGACAGAAATAGTTCTGACGGGTTTGTAATCTGTGCAAGCCCGCCGTCTCTCATCTCAAAAACCCCAATCTCGTTTGTTGAGCCAAAGCGGTTCTTTACCGCCCTTAAAATCCTGTAGGCATGTCCTCTGTCACCCTCAAAATATAGCACCGTATCAACGATGTGCTCAAGCACTCTGGGGCCGGCAATTGCGCCCTCCTTTGTTACATGCCCAACAAGAAACACCGGCGTATCGGAGCCTTTTGCAAAGAGCATTAACTTCAGCGCACACTCCCTCACCTGTCCAACAGAGCCGGGCGCCGATGGAATCTCCTGCGTAAACACGGTCTGAATCGAGTCAATTACAATTACCGAGGGTTTCAATTTTTTTATGTGGTCAAATATGTTTTCCATACACGTCTCGGAAAGGACGCTGATTGCATGTCCTGTGATATTGAGGCGGTTTGCCCGAAGTTTAATCTGCTTCAGAGATTCCTCGCCGGAGATATAAAGCGCCGTGCCCTTAAGGCCGGGATTTTCTGTGTATAGCGTTGAGAGCATCTGAAGGACTAATGTGGATTTGCCAATGCCCGGGTCGCCGCCAATCAGAATTAGCGAACCGCTTACAATGCCGCCGCCAAGGACGCGGTTGAGTTCCTCAACTCCGGTGCTCAGGCGGTCTTCACTATCCAGCGTTATAGCGGCAAGCGATTGAGGGGCTGCGGCGCTGTCTTTTTTTATTGCCTTTACCCTGTCCTGTTTTTCCTCTGTAAAACTATTCCATGCCCCGCAGTCCGGGCATTTTCCCAGCCACTTAGGAGATGTTGTCCCGCATGACTGGCATTCGAATATTGTCTTAGACATATAGCAGCCCCATGCCTTTGCCAATCTGGTAAGCATATATAATAGCAGCATCAACGGTGCGTTTTGCGCGTTGAATTGCCTCAAGGGCGCTATGGCCAAGGGCTATATTTGCCGCTATGGCCGCCGAAAGCACGCAGCCCGTGCCGTGATAGCTGCCCTCATAAAGCGTGCCGTCTATTATGATAAACTCGCTGCCGTCGTAGTACGTATCAGCGGCGGACTGCGTGAGATGACCGCCGGTTATCAGGACAGCCTCGCAGCCCAAGCCGTGAAGAACTGCCGCGGCCTCTCTGATATCTGCCTCTGTGTTGACAGCAATGCCGCTAAAAAGCGCCGCCTCGGCAATGTTTGGCGTAAAGACCTTAGTAAGCGGCAGCAGGTCTTTCTTTATCACATCAACCGCGTCCATAGTAAGCACCTCTTTCCCTGAGGACGATACCGCAACGGGGTCAACGACCAGGTTTGTTAACTTATACTTTCTTATGATCGCCGCTAAAATGTCTACGATTTCAGCGTTGCAAAGAATACCTGTCTTTAGGGCATTGGGGATGATGTCATCAAGCAGCACGGTTAGCTGTCTTTGGAAAATATCTCCACTGACAGCGTAAACGCCTTCAACGCCGCATGTGTTTTGAGCCGTTAAAGATGTCGCCACAGCCATGCCGTGGACGCCCAGGGCATTGAAGACCTTTAAGTCTGCCGCGATGCCGGCCCCGCCGCATGGGTCAAGCCCAGCCACGGTAAGCGCTGTAACCACCGACGCCAAACTACTACTTTCCGTGCAGGGCGCGTTCAACCGTCTTAATCGCGCAGAAATCTGAACACATGCTGCATACCTCTTTCGTTGCAGGTGGCAGATGGGCGCGCATCGCCCTAACCTTCTCAGGGTTAAAGGACATAGAGATCTGCCCTTCCCAGTCGAGCGCCTTTCTATATCGCGCCATCTTCTTGTCTCTTTCAATGGCCGACGGTATCCCCTTTGCGATGTCGGCTGCGTGGGCGGCTATCTTAGAGGCTATGACGCCCTCTACGACATCGTCCACATTTGGCAGCCTTACGTGTTCGGAGGGGGTAACGTAACAGAGGAAATCTGCACCGGCAGCACCTGCAATCGCCCCTCCTATGGCCGCAGAGATATGGTCATATCCCATGCCGCAGTCTGTTACCAATGGCCCAAGCACATAAAACGGCGCACCGTTACAGAGGGATTTCTGAAGTTTTATATTCATCTCCACCTGTGGAAGCGGCACATGGCCGGGGCCTTCTATTATCGCCTGAATTCCCGCCTCAAGGGCGGCCTTCTGGAGCTTGCCAAGTATTATCAGCTCCTCTACCTGCGCCCTGTCAGTGGCGTCGGCAAGGCAGCCAGGCCTCATCCCGTCTCCAAGACTTAGCGTCATATCATACTTCCTGCATATCTCAATCAGCCTGTCATACTGCTCAAAGAGCGGGTTTTCCTTGTTATTGACAATCATCCATTCAAGCATGATAGAGCCGCCGCGACTTACGATGTCAAGTATTCGTCCCTGCTCCTTCAAATGGTTTACTGCCCCAAGAGTGAGGCCGCAATGAACGGTAACAAAATCCACGCCCTCCTCTGCATGTGCCTCGATTACCTCAAACAACTCGTCCACAGTCATCTTTAAAACCGAGCCGTGTCTTTCAACCGCGCGTACTGCCGCCTCGTAAATGGGCACCGTGCCTATGGAAACTTTGGAATGTGCGGTCAGCGTACGGCGAAGCTCCTTAATCGGGCCGCCTGTGGATAGGTCCATCACCGCGTCTGAGCCGTATTTTACCAGCAGCGAAAGTTTCTCAAGTTCCTCTTCCACTGAGACACGGTCTTTTGATGTGCCTATGTTGGCGTTGATTTTTGTGCGCATACCGCGCCCTATGCCAAGCGGTGTGATGGCGTGTTTTGTGTTTCTGGTGATAACGCTATA
>JAKOEO010000058.1:21150-22526 GCA_022321325.1 Candidatus Magnetominusculus sp. LBB02
GCCCTATGCCAAGCGGTGTGATGGCGTGTTTTGTGTTTCTGGTGATAACGCTATAACCATTAGCGATGTCTGATGAGACTGTCTCGGGGGCCAGGCACTCGGCAGCGGCCACCTCTTTGACCTCATCTGTAATGATACCCTTACGGGCAGCTTCTATTCTTGTCATCTTAGCAGCTCCAGATATTTTTCTGTTACGTCAGAGATATTGTCAGAAGACAGTATCCCGGAAATGACGGCAACGCCGTCCGCCCCATGCTCCATAACCTCCTTAACGTTATGCGGCTTAATGCCGCCAACGGCAAACACCGGCAGCTTCACCCTGTGCTTGACCTGTTGTACTATCTCAGGCCCAATAGGCTCGCCATATTTCTGTTTTGACGGGGTCTCATAGACCGGGCCAAGCAGGATATAGTCAGCCCCCTTGCGCCGCGCCTCAAATGCCTCGTCAAGGCTGTGCGTTGATTTGCCTATGAGAAGTCTATCGCCTGTAAGCCTTCTGACTGCGTCAATTGGCATACTGCCAGCCCCAAGCTGTACGCCATCGGCCTCTGCGCATATGGCAATGTCAACCCTGTCGTTGATATAGAGGGCCGCGCCGTAATTGCGTGTCATCTGCCTCAGTGCTATGGCTATCGTCATCAGCTGCCGTGCTGAGGTGTCCTTAGCTCGAAGCTGAACGGCCTTTACGCCTGCCTTAAGCGCCGCCTCAACCGCCTCCATAAGCGGCAAAGTTGAGGAAGCCGTGTCTGTTATCAGCATCAATTTAAAATCAGGCTTTGCCATATCCGCTATAACATCCCGTCAAATGGGCTACTTGCCGCGGCATAGAGCCTGCGCGCGATTCTGCCCGCTTTATAGGCAAATCTACCGGCAATGACGGCGTGTTTCATAGCGGAGGCCATCATAATGGGATTAGCCGCCCCTGCTATGCCCGTGTTAATAAGGACGGCATCACAGCCAAGCTCCATAGCAATGGCCGCATCTGAGGCGGTGCCAACGCCGGCGTCCACAATGATTGGTACGCCTTTTACCGTCTCGAGGATGATCTTAATATTGTACGGGTTTCTGATTCCAAGCCCGGAGCCGATAGGAGCGCCAAGCGGCATAACGGCTGCCGCCCCAGCGTCAACCAGCCGTTGGGCAACAATAGGGTCGTCGTTTGAGTATGGCAGGACTATAAAACCCTCCTTAGCCAGGATTTCAGTCGCCGTCAGGAGGCCGCATACGTCAGGAAACAGCGTCTTATCGCTGCCGATTACCTCAA
This sequence comes from Candidatus Magnetominusculus sp. LBB02, assembly GCA_022321325.1. GTDB lineage: Bacteria > Nitrospirota > Thermodesulfovibrionia > Thermodesulfovibrionales > Magnetobacteriaceae > Magnetominusculus > Magnetominusculus linsii. The sequence continues at coordinate 22,415 of JAKOEO010000058.1, forward strand.
GTTTGACAAAGTCAGAGATACCGGCCTCGCGCCCCAGACGCGCATAGCGAAGGGCGTGATACACCTCTTATCTCCCCGGAAAGCCCCACCTCGCCAAAGACAAACACATGCT
>JAKOEO010000059.1 GCA_022321325.1 Candidatus Magnetominusculus sp. LBB02
ATTCATCTTTCATCCTAAAAGGAGCTATTATACCAGTTTGTCCGATTAAGTTGTTACTATTGCAGTTGAAATGCGTTTGCCCTGTACCTCATGGCTTTCTCCACTTCTGCCTTTGCTGGAATATCTTGCCAGCCGTTGCGGGGATAGCTGCGCCTACCGCCTTCTTTCAGGATGCGTGTCGTCTATCTATAGAGACCTATATGATACGTATTGATTGAAGTATTCCCTGTTTAACCTTCCCCCCTCTTCAGTGCACATCTGTTTAAAAAAATCACAGGTAACACAGGTATGGACTTTCTCAACTTCCATTGACTGTTCATTGCGGTTACAGCATGTATTTGGAATGAACATACACGCCCTGCCGCCGGCTCTGCCGCCGAGAAAGCCATCGGCCAATTCAAAAACCCGGCAAGGACATTTATCGAGGTCACAACCAGCCATGACTTCCCAGCAATTTAGCTTTGCACCCATTGTACACCTCCTTAGTCCCGGTTCAAAACCTCCGCAGCAAAACCTCAGGTTTAATTACATCTCTAAAAATAGGAATAGATAACAACCATTCCTACGACCGACATAATGGCTGCGATTATGAGTGTTTTGGGTATCTTGTCCACTCCTCTGTTATGCCTTAAAATGCTTTCAGCAAGGCCGAACAACGATGTTACAAATAAAACAACCACCATTATAAACGCATTTTTTAACATGGATATAGCCCAATATGACCTTGCATCTCTGGCTATATCAATTGACAGATGTATTGAGGGACGCCCAGGCATCGCAAGATACACAAACAAACATGCTATGAAGATTGTCAGCCAGCAGGCAGCAATTGTCCACTTTGTTGATTTTACGATTACATCGGGGCATTGTCTTCTGTCTAAGCTTATATGCTGCTTCTTTATGGCTTCCATAGCCAATACCTCCTCACAGTTAACGGGACTACTATTGCCCACAACGCAACATCGCAACGGTGTGTCCTGCCCACACAGGCACGTTATTACGTTTTTGCCTCGACTTTGAATGCAACCTCCGCTTTGACACGAAATGTGGACACTTGTTCGTTTTCCATTCTGACATCGAACTCAGTAACTTTAATGCGGGTGATGCCTCTGAGACTGGACTGAGCTTCCTTGATGAGGCGCGTCGTGGCTTCTTCCCAACTAGCTGGCGATTCCCCTACGAATGTGATAATTTTCGATACCATGGTTAACCTCCTTTTAAATCAGTCAGCAATGACACGAATTAAATCAGTTAGCAATGACACGAAAGAATTTGGAAGGGCTGGCTACATGAGAAACGCCAGCCCCTTACGCAGTGCGACGTTCCAATACTACTAACCTCCTGCTATCACCCCCAACTTACAGACACGACGTACACATACGGCTACAACATACACATACGGCTACAACATACACATACGGCTACGACATACACATACAGACACGACGTACACATACAGACACGACGTACACATACGGCTACAACGTACACATACAGACACGACGTACACATACGGCTACAACGTACACATACAGACACGTACACATACAGACACGTACACATACAGACACGTACACATACAGACACGTACACATACAGGGGTGATGATTCATACTATCACATATGGAGCAATTTGTCAAGGGTTATTTTGAACCTTGCCCTGTGGGGGCAACTCCTGAGTTATATCTTCGATAGAAGCGTTGCAGCTGCCGGAAGCACGGCAAATGATAACGCCGTCGTAGCGGCAATCATAAAGGCGGCAAGAGGCACGTTGAGATTGAATTTGTCTGCAATAAGCAATGACAAAACCATAGAGGGCATCGCCCCTTCGATGGCGCATGACCGCAGCGCAGTGCCATCGAGGCCGAGAAATCTTGCCGCTGCAAATCCAACAAGCGGCGAAACGACTAATTTAATCAACGTTGCCGGGGAGGAGGCGGCAGCGTATTTTAGCGTAGGCAGCGTAATAGCCAGCCCGACGCTGAAAATCATCAGCGGCGTAACAAGGCCGCCAAGCATCTGAAGCGCCTTCATTATAAAATCGGGAGGTGCAATGGCGGCTGTTTGAAAGACCGCCCCTGTAAGGCATCCCCACAAGGGAGGAAGCGACACAACCGTCCTGACAGAGTCACTCACGCTGGGCTTAGCAGCGCCGCTGCCGCCAAATCTGCCGGCTATTTGCGCCCCAACTATCCACAGTATTGGCGTTGTGGCAAACAAGTCGTAGTATATAGGATATTTCGCCGCTGCCGTCCCATATAGTTCGGTAACTATTGGAAGGCCGAGATATGTAACATTGCCAAAGGCGGAGGCGATGATTAGGATGCCGGTCTCATCGCGGCTGAGCTGTATGCGTTTAGACAAAGGGATATAAATGGCAGAGGCGCCCGCCAAACAGATGAAAATAGTGATAGCGGCAGTGAGCGGCACAAGGAGCGCCTCGGCGTCCACCTTAGCCTTATAGAATATTGTAATGCATAAGGCCGGCAGAAAGACATTAAAGACACATTGATTTATCGAATGCCTTATTGTGGCGGCATTGGCGGCGTTTAACCGCCGAAAGACGATGCCCGCCGCTATTATAAAGCCAAAAGATAAGAGCGTATGGGACATCTATCGGTTGTCGAAGTCGTCCATAGCCTTAAGCAGTGCCTGCCACTTCAGCGACTTCAGGTTTTTTGCCTGTGTATGGATTATCTGAGTCTTTATCGCCTTGTTTTTCTCAGCCTCAGAGGTAATTCCATAAAAAGGGAGCACGGCGTAAAAGGCCTTGTCTGTATTTTGTTTATCCGGGGTCAGGACATCTTTCCTTCTGGTGAAAAATGGGTCTTCTCCCTCGGCGCACTGCCTGTTAAAGACATTGAACTGCCGACAGGCGGCAGGACGAACCGGATGCACGGCACATGAGGAATTGATAAGAAACAGGCAGGAGGAATCAGCGGCAGGGCTAATTATACGCCCTCGCAGAGCGGTACGCAGCGAACTGTCCATCTGCTCGGCCACATACCAATATATACCGGGCATCTCATGCGGATATACGGGAATGTCAGCGTGGGTGCGGCAGCAGTTGTCGCAGTTATTCATACAGGCAAGGCGCAGCTTATGCTTTTTAATCTCTTTCTTTATGGCATGGGCTATTCCCTTGTCAAAAATCGCGTATGATTCAAGGAGCATGGAAAGCCAGGGAAGCCTCTGTTCGCACTCAGGGTATCTTAGCCGCCAGGGGGGCTTATCATCCATTAAACACCGTATTGCAGAATGGACAGGATTTCCAGTTAATATTTCTCTGCTTGCCGCAATTATAGCACTTGTGTTTCAACGGTATGGTGCAAAACGGGCAGAATCTATACTCGACACTCAGGGGCGCCATGCAGCTATGGCAGAGAATTACCTCCGTATTCGCTATGTTGGACGTTACTCTAAGCACCTCATCCAGAGATGTTGCGCCTGTCATCACCTTCTTAAGGCCATCCTCCACAATGGAGATCATTCCGGCCTCAGAAGCGGCGCGGAATATGTCTGCCTCCGCAGCCTCTTCATATATCAGCTTTTTCACCTTAATGGTTGCGGGCATGATTTCATAAATCCCAATGCGCCCTCTATATCCAGTTCCTCCACACTCGTCGCATCCCTTAGGCTCATAGAATCTGATGTCGCCGCCGAGATACTCCCCGCTAAGCCCCAATACGACAAGCTCTTCCATTGTCGGCTTATAGGGATGTTTACATGCCTGACAAAGCCTTCTTACAAGGCGCTGGGCAACGACTCCATTAAGCGATGTTGCGATCAGATGCGTTTTGATACCCATCCCCCTGAGCATAGTCAACGCAGAGACCGCCGTGGTTGTGTGCATAGTGGTTATCACAAGACGCCCTGTTATGGATGCCTGTATGGCAATCTCTGCGGTCTCAGGGTCGTGCATTTCGCTTAACATTATGATGTCCGGGTCCTGCCTTAGCGCCGAGCGCAGCGCCGCAGGAAATGTAAACCCCGCCTTTTCGTTAATGCTGACCTGATTTACGCCCATAATGTTATGTTCCACAGGGTTTTCCAGCGTTATTATGCTGGTTCTGTCGCCGGCAAGATGATGTAGGCAGCAGTACAGCGTAGTGCTCCTTCCGCTTCCCACAGGACCTGTAACAATCACAAATCCCTGCGGTTTCTCTATCATTTCTATGAGCAGTCGGTAATCCTGGTCGCTCAACCCTATATCAATCAACGACAAATTAACCGCCGATTGATCAAGAATCCTGATAACAATCTTTTCTCCGAACTGAGTGGGCAGCGTGGAAACCCTTAGGTCAATCCCCTTGCCGTCCACCTTGACCTTTATCCCGCCGTCCTGAGGGATGCGCTTTTCAGTTATGTCAAGGCCGGCCATCACCTTTATCCTTGAGACTACCGAGTGTGAGTTAGCCCTTGAGATCTGCGTAAGGCCGGACATCATGCCGTCAACGCGCAATCTGACGCGATGCCCGCCGTCGCTTGGCTCTATGTGTATATCGCTTGCCTTGGCCTTTATGGCGCCGAAAATTATTTTATTTACAAGCTGTACAATAGGAGCGGCCTCGCTGTCCTTCGTTGGTTTGTTTGCCTCTGCGTAAACTTCAGCCACATCGGCCGTTGTCTCTTGCGTTTCAGCCTCGGTGCGCCCATCCTCCTTGCTGTCCTTTTCGTCATCTTCCACAGCGTCTGTGGCGCCGTAATACAGCTTGATGGCGCTTTCTATATCTGCCGGCGTTGAGATGACGACCTCGACATCTTTGTTGAGCGAGTACTTAATCTCTCTTATTGTATCAATGTCCATTGGATTGGCCATGGCTATCTGCATCAGTCGGTTTGTAACGCTTATCGGGATAATCGTGTTTTTATATACGAAATCCCTTGTCAGCGAGGCAATGGCCTCTTCCCTTATGGCAGTAGAGGCAAGGTCAATGTATGGCAGATTGAGCTGTGACGAAAGCGCCATGGCAATTTCACCCTCTGTGGAAAAGCCCATCTGCACGATAACGTCGCCAAGTTTTTTCTTGGATGTCTTTTGATTTTCAAGGCAGTCGTCAAGCTGTTCTTGTGTAATGGTTTTTGCGTCTATGAGGATTTCGCCCAGTCTTTTCGGCTCGTTATTATGATAATAGTGCTGGGTAGCCTTTCGGATTTCGGCCAATGTCGTTACTACCGCGTGAACTTTCTTTCCGGTAACAAACTCAAGGTCGCTGATTGCCCCCAGATCAAGCGGGTCTGACATTGCGATAGTTATGCGGTTTCCGGCAAATTTAACCGGCATGACAAGGTGTTTTTCGACAAGTTTTAACGGCACTGCCTTAATTGCGTCCTCTTCTACTTCGATATCCTGAAGCACCACATACTCAAGTCCCATGTTGTTGGCAATTGCATTGACAATCTCCATCTCCGTGGCATAGCCGTTATCCATTAGTATGCGGTTGAATTTCTGCCCTGTCTGCTCTTGTTCGGCAATGGCCGCGCTTAACTCGGTCTCGTTAATCGCCCCGGCCTTCAGCAATGCCTCGCCGAGCTTTGCTAAAACCGCCGCCTGCCTGTCGCTTTTTGTTCTGGTAACAGCCTCCACAGTCCACCTCGCCTATACAGTCCACCTACATTATTGGCGGCTATAACCGCCGGCGCTCCATATTACCACAAATCAAACGCAAAGCGCTATGCCGCCAGCCTAATCCACCCTCGCTGCGGCCACCTTTATAGAGGCATTGTCAATTACAAAATAACAGCCCATGTTATACCTGATGTCGCTGTTAATCAGATGGACTACATAGGCTTCGTGTATCCAGTGGTTTTGAATATGGTTTTCTACGGTGCCGTCTGATATGGATACGGAAAAAGAATAGCTTCCTGCTTTCAGGTTGGGAAAGATAAACTCAAACTCAACCCTTAGACTGCCCTTGCCGGTAAACGGCTCTATCTGAACGTCATAGATGTAGTTGTTGATTGTGAATATACATGTGCTGTAGGCGTCTTTTAACATGATGCCGCAGCCGGGGCTTGCAATGCCGCCTGTAATGGCCGCCTCGACAAGAAATTTCACCTTTTCTCCGCCCTTTAACATATCAACTCTGCGGCCTGTTTCGCATGAAATCATGGCAATGCGCTGAATCTCCGCACCGCCCTCGCCAAAAGAGGCATACCCTCTGACATCGTTCCATTGTGTAATATCGTCTGAAACAACGGGGTTGATGGCCGCAACGCCTTTATTTTCGGATGTGGCGGCGTCATATAGCATGTATGCCATATACTCTTTACACACATTTTCTGGGTCGCCGTTTAAATAGACCTGCCCGTCTCTAAGCCAAACAACGCTGTCGCAAAGCCTTTTTATTGCCCCAATGTCATGCGATACTAAAACAATACACTTACCTCTATTTTTGAAATCGGTTATTTTGCGGAAACACTTGATTTGAAAACGTATGTCTCCTACGCTAAGGGCCTCGTCAATTATTAAAATATCAGGCTCAACGCTTACGGAAACCGCAAAAGCCAGCCGCACAAACATTCCGCTTGAATATGTCTTAACCGGCTGGTAAATGAATTCCCCTATGTCGGCAAAGGCGGTTATATCCGGCAGCCTTTCGTCCATCTCGGCACGGGTAAAGCCCAGCAGCGTTCCGTTGAAATAGCAATTTTCTATGCCGGTAAGCTCAGGGTTAAAGCCTGTGCCAAGCTCAAGCAGGGCGGAGAGCCTGCCGGTCTTTGTCAGAGTGCCGCTTGTGGGTGTCAATACGCCGGTCAATATTTGCAGCAGGGTGGATTTCCCCGCCCCGTTTCTGCCAATTATACCTACAGTGCGGCCTTTTGCGGCTCTGAAACAGACGTCTTTCAGGGCATAGAAATCGCTGTGATACTGTTTTTTAAAGGGGTGAATGGCCTCTTTCAGCCGGTCTAAAGGGTGTTTATAGAGTTTATAGACCTTCGTAAGGCCGACTGCTTCGATAGCCGCCTGCCCGCCATTAAAGACATCGCCTTCTACGCCTACCGCCACGGCAGAGTCCCCTGCGGGCTGACAATATTCCTATAGCATATCTGCAAAGTGCGGCCTCATCTTACGAAATAATTTTAGTCCGGCTGCCAAAACAACAATCGTAAAAAGCCAATAATATGCCGTTAACCGCGGTGTCTGCCAAAACCATACCTTATAGACAAAGCTGTTCCTGTAACCGTCAATTATGTAATACAAGGGATTTAGTTTCAGCAGGAACAGATACTTAGGCGGCACGGCCTTGACCGACCAAAACACAGGAGTAAGCCAAAAACCAAACTGAAGCGCCATTGCCACTAAATGAACGGCGTCTCTGAAGAATATCGTCACAGACGAGGTTATCCATGAAATCCCCAGAATCAGCGCAAGTGCGGCAAAAAGGTAATACGGCACTTGCAGCAAATAAATCGAAAAGCCATACCCATAAAGAAAAAACGCCGCTAACAGTATGATAATGAAAAAGACATGCACGTAGAGGGCTGAAATGATTTTCACAATGGGCAGGACGCTTACCCGAAACACCACTTTCTTGACCAGAAAACTATAATCCAGTATTGAGTGCGTGGCAATTGAAATGCTCTCCGAGATGAAAAACCAGGCGATCAGGCCGGGAGTTAACCATAAAATAAATGGGAAATCATCAGCCGGTTTGACCTTAAAGCCAAGCTGAAACACAAACCACAGAATCGCCACATAGACTACCGGATTAACAAATGCCCAAAAAATGCCAAGGTATGACCCCAGATATCTGGATTTAAAATCCCGGCGCGCCAACTCGACAAGAATCCCTCTGTTGCCGTACAAATCGGCACAGTTGACCATTATAAGCTTAAGAATGTTCATGGCTCAAACTACATGCCGAAGTAGTCGAATTTCTCCTCCTTATATGACCACTTGTCAAGCCTGAATATAAAGGCCGGCTCCCAGTCCGGGTTAAGCGTGACAAAAAACTCCTCGCCCTTGCACAGCTTTCTCTCGCCGTTGATCAGGTTTTGAAGCTCATAGGTCTCGTCATGTTCTATGCCAAGCTCATTGAGCGGGATATAGACCATCGAGTTGTGACTCTGAAACGGGTCGAGGTTGACAAGGACAAGGATGATGTTCTTCTTGTCCGGTGACACCTTGCCGTAAAATAAGATGTTTTCATTGTCAGAGCGAAAGAAGCGCAGGTTTTTATAGTAATGCAGGGCTGGGTTTTCCCGTCTGATTTGGTTTATAAGCGTGATAAACTCTATTATGTTTCCCGGCCTGTCCCAGTCCCATACCTTAAACTCATACTTTTCGGAGTTCAGATATTCCTCTTTTCCCTCTACCGCGCTGCCTTCGCATAGTTCAAAGCCGCTGTATATGCCATAAACCGAGGAGAGCGTTGCGGCAAGGACGAATCTCATCTTAAAGGCCGCCCTGCCTCCTATCTGAAGAATCTGCGGCAGGATGTCAGGCGTATTGGCAAAGAGATTGCCGCGCATGTATTCTTTAGCATTGGACTGTGTCAGCTCTGTAAAGTAGTCTATTATCTCTCCTTTAAAATTTCTCCATGTGAAATACGTATATGACTGCGTAAAGCCTGCCGCCGCAAGTATTCTCATCACAGGGGGCCTTGTAAATGCCTCGGAAAGAAATATTACGTCCGGGTGGTCTTTCTGCAGCTCGGTTATCAGCCACTGCCAAAAGGGGATTGGCTTTGTATGTGGGTTATCTACCCTGAATATTCTCACGCCTTTTTCTATCCAGAAGGCGATGATTTTTCTCATCTCTTCCCACAACTCCTTCCAAGCCCCGTTTGGGGCGTAGAAGTTTAGCGGGTAGATGTCTTCATATTTTTTCGGGGGATTTTCAGCGTATTTAATAGAGCCGTCCGGACGCTTGAAAAACCAGTCAGGGTGCTCTTTGACATATGGATGGTCGGGGGAGCAGTTAATGGCAAAGTCCAGGGCTATCTCCATATCCAGCGCCCTGCAAGCCTTTTCAAACTTCTCAAAATCTTTCATAGTCCCAAGGCCGGGTTCAATAGAATAATGGCCGCCATCTGCATTTCCAATAGCGTATGGCGAGCCGGGGTCTTCCGGACCTGCAATCAATGAGTTATTGGGGCCTTTGCGCTTCGTCTTTCCAATAGGATGAATGGGCGGCAGATAGACAACGTCAAACCCCATCTCCTTTATAGCAGGCAGCCGTTTGGCGCACTCCTTAAATGTGGCGCTTCTGCCTGCCACGGTACCCGCCGAACGCGGGAAAAACTCATACCATGCCGCATAACGCGCCCTTTCCCTGTCAACAATTACCTCAAGATACGGCTCATACACAGTCAGGTCAGAGTGTACGGCATATCTTTTTACGATGTCCATCAGAAGTGGGTCAGACATTATCTTAAGCTTATCTCTGGCAATTTTTTTCTTTTTGATTATTTCCATTACGTCAGTGAAATATCTCTTCTCTTCCTCTGTTGATATATGTCCTGCCGTGTTGGCTATTAATATTTCGCCCTCGGCAAGTTCGCTCCTGACATCCTGGCCTGCCTCATATTTTTTCAGGGTATCTTTAAGCCATGAGGAAAAGACATCGGTATATGCCTCTATTGTATACAGATAGCGCGCGTTCTTCTCCAGTATAAAGCTGCCCTGCCATAGGTCAAGGCCAGGATTAACCGCCGCCATCTCGGTATATGCCCATGAGGCGGCCGCATATTTCTCTTTATATTTCAACACTGCTTTTGTAATGTCATGGCCGTCTCTGAAGACTGTGGCCCTGACAGTGAGGATGTCTCCAACCTCTCTTTTTATCGGGTATTTCCCGCCCTCAACGCTTGGCTCTATGTCTTGTATGACAAATGGTTTGTTCAGCACTTGGCACCCCCTTCTTTTAACCGGAGAACCCGGCATAATTGCAGTTTCAACGCTGTAACTGTTTTACCAAAAACTACTTAATGAGTGTACCGTACAAATTTACCACATCGGAGGCTATGGCCTTCCAGCTAAAGTATTTCTCTGCCCGCAGCCTTCCCTTTCGTCCCATTTCCTCAGCCAGACGTTTGTCAGACAGGAGCTTATTAACCGCCCCCGCGAGGTCCTTAGAGAATTCCTCTGGATTGACCGGCTCAAATGGGCTTGCCTTATGCTGGTCAAACCTGATAAGAGACCCTGTCTGCCCGTCTTCGATTATCTCTACTATGCCGCCCACGGCACTGGCCACAACAGGGGTTGAACACGCCATCGCCTCAAGGTTTATTATTCCAAACGGTTCATATATTGACGGGCAGCAAAAGACCGACGCATGAGTATAGAGTTCAATGACCTCTTTTTTGGGCACCATCTTCTGTATCCAGATGACATTGCCGCGTTTGATGTTCTTTATGCCTTCTTCCATTTCATGTTTTATCTCAGGCGTGTCAGGCTGCCCGGCGCAGAGCACTATCTGAGCCTCATCGCTGATATGTTTGATGGCGTTAACGAGATGAATTATCCCCTTTTGGCGCGTTATCCTGCCGACAAAAAGAATATATGGCTTATCGGGGTTGATTCCATATTGCGCCAATGCCTCTTTTGAATGGACAGGGGCGTACTCCTGCGTATCTATGCCGTTATATATTACAGATATTTTATCCGCGTCAACGTCAAATAGCTCGATGATGTCTTTTTTCATCCCTTCTGAGACAGCAATAATCGAGTCAGCCATCTCAATGGCGGTTTTCTCCACCCACATAGAGGCATCATATCCAAGCCCCAACTGCTCACGCTTCCACGGGCGCAGAGGCTCAAGCGAATGAGTAGTGATTACCAGCGGAATGCCATAGGACTTTTTTGCCATTATACCGCCGAAATGGGTGTACCATGTGTGGCAGTGAACTATATCGGCGTCTATTGGTTTGACGTTAAAGGTTATGCAGTTGTGCAGGGCTGAAAAGAGGGATTTCAGTTTCTTGTCGCTGTCTTCGACCATTTTTTGCTCGACGCAGCTGCCTCTGACTTTAAGCGATTTCTCATCAACCGTCTGGTCTCCGAAACACCGCACCTCCACATCAATCAGCCTCGACATCTCACGCGTGAGATATTCGACATGGACGCCTGCCCCGCCGTATATGTTAGGCGGATATTCGTTTGTTAAAATCAGCGCTTTCATCACTCCCTCCTTTGCGGCCAGGCCCGCTTAATTGACCCCGGTCTTCTCAGTGTACGATTATAGCTGAAAACACCGTGGTTTGGCAAAAAATATTGTAATATTTCACACATTAAAGCGAAAATTAATTATGTCGCCGTCAGCGACGATATAATTTTTCCCTTCAAGGCGCGCTAATCCTGACTTTTTGACCCCAGCCATCGTCCCGCTGGCCATAAAATCACTATATGCCACGACCTCTGCCCTGATAAAACCCCTCTCTATGTCAGAGTGTATCTTCCCTGCGGCCTCAAGGGCCGACATCCCCTTTGTTATCGTCCACGCACGCACCTCATCCTCGCCAACGGTAAGAAACGAAATCAGCCCCAGAAGTTCATACCCCTTGTTGACAACCTTATTGAGGGCAGGTTCCTCTATGCCCATGTCTTTAAGGAACTGGTCAGCCTCATGGGCGGGCAGCTGCGCAATCTCCATTTCAATCTTGCCGGAGAGGCTTATGAGGGCATTTTTGTCAAAATTGAGCCGTGCCGATATATCGTCTATCAACGGCTGCGACTTGCCTATATCGTCTTCTGAGATGTTTATGACTATAATCTTAGGCTTTATGGATATGAACTGCAGGTGTACTATTGCCTTTTGTTCCTCCGCCGAGAATTGAGTCTTTCTTAGCGGGATTTCATTGTAGAGGGTTTCTTTGCATTTTTCAAGGATTTTCTTTTCCTGGTCATCGGGGCGCTTGCCGCGTTTTGCGGCGTCGGCCATGCGGCCAAGCCGCTTTTCTACGAGTTCAAGGTCATAGAGAATCAGCTCGGACTCAAGGTTGGAGGCGTCTCTGGCCGCATCTGTGGAATTGTCGGGATGGACGACAGAGTTATCCTCAAATGCCCTCACAACCTCAACGAGGGCGTCTGCATCTCTGATAAACTCGAACACCTTCCTGTTGTGGGCAGCGTCGCCTTTTATAAGCCCCTGAAAGTCTGTGTAGATGATTGAGGAGTATGTGGTCTTTTTCGGCTTAAAAATGCCTGAAAGGGTTTCTACGCGCTTGTCATTGACCCTGACAGAGCCGACATGCGGCTCATCCATTGCCGAGGCATAGATAGAAGTCTGTGCGTTGAGGCCGGTAAGGGCGTTAAATACGGTAGTCTTGCCGGAGTTTGCCAGGCCGGTTATGGCGATTTTCAAATTGATTTCTCCTTTTTGCAGAGAGTTACTGTCACTGTCATATGATACCAATAGTCAGCGGTGAAAAGTCAAACGCTGAAATCGCATCAGGTAAAGCCACGGGGGCATATGACTTCGTCAGCGGTTTATAAAATCACGTTGATTTCTCTAAGGAAAAAATGTGAATAAGTTGAAAAACCACCGCCATGTCAAGCCTTTGACACGTATCGGGAAATATTTTCCCTGTAGAATCTTATTTAATCACAGGTAATTAACCCTGATAGAGGTGTAATGGCTGGCATGGTTCTTGCATTCATAGATGGCGAATAGTCTTATTTTTCATGGAGGTATAAATGACTGAAGAACCGGAAGAAGGAGCAGGAGCATCTGCCGCACCCAAAAAGAAGTCAGGTATGAAACAAATGATAATTATTGTCGGTCTTGTTGCTGTGCTTGGGGGTGGAGGTTTTTTTGGGTACACTAAATTCTTTGGAAAGCACGAAGCGGGCAAGGAAGGCAAAGAGGGTAAAGAGGGCAAGGACGACAAGAAACCCAAAGAGCAGGTGCTTATCCCTGTGGAGTCTATTATTGTCAACCTTACTGACAAGAACAGGTTCATAAAGCTGTCGCTGCAACTTGAAGTTTCTGACAAGAAACATGAGGAGTTGTTGAAGGAGAAGATGCCCCTGCTTAAGGACGCCATAATAATGCTTCTGACGAGCAAGTCCTTTGAGGCTATCTCCGGGCCGGACGGTAAGATGATGTTAAAAGACGAGATCCTTGCAAGGTTGAACCAGGCGCTGGGGAAGGAAATTATCGGCAACATTTATTTTACCGAGCTTATGGTGCAGTAGATGAACAAGATACTTTCGCAGGACGAGATTGACGCCCTACTAAAGGGTGTACAAAGCGGTTCGGTAGAGACTGGCGCTGCCGCTGCAGAAGAGAGCGGGGCTAAATCCTATGACTTTACCAATCAGGAGAGGATAATCAGGGGCAGAATGCCCGGCCTTGAGATCGCTAACGAACGTTTTGCGAGATTTTTCAGAAACTCTATATCAACGATTATTCAGAAGTTTGTGGATGTCAACATTCACGGCGTTGAGATGATGAAATTCAGCGAATTTATGAAAACGCTGCCGCTTCCGTCAAGCATAAACATATTTAAGATGGAGCCGCTGAAGGGATTTTCTTTATTCGTACTTGGCGCCCCCGCGGTGTTTGCCTTTGTCGAGTATTTCTTTGGGGCTACTACCGCAAGGAACACCAAATCAGAGGGCAGGTATTTTACGCCAATTGAACAGCGTATTATCAAAAAGGTGGTCGCCATGGTGCTCAAAGACCTTGCCGCCGCGTGGAAGGGCATTATTGCCGTTGAGCCTGAACATGTAGGGTCGGAGATGAACCCGCAGTTTGTTACCATAGTGACGCCTACCGAGGTAATAATAAAGGTTGAGGTTCATATCGAGGTAGAGGATTTCACAGGGAAAATGTATTTTTGCATCCCCCTCTCGGTAATAGAGCCGGTTAAGGATAAGCTCCATTCCGGCATACAGGCAGAAAAACTTGAGATTGACCATCACTGGGTAAAACGTTTAGACGGTATTCTGAGGATGTCCAGTCTTGACATTTCTGTGGAGATGGCAACGGCTGAGCTTCTGATAGAGGAAATTCTCAATTTAAAGAAGGGCGATGTCATCCCTCTTGGCAAAGGAATAAACGAGGATATGGTGCTCAAGGTTGAGGGCATCCCAAAATTCAGGTGTGTGCCGGGGCAGTTCAACGGCAGCCTTGCGGTTAAAATCGTAAGCGAACAGGTATAGCAGAGACAGGCTACAACAATTTAAGGAGGACTCATGGACGTACAAAAGGCCGATTTCCGGGAATTTGATAGAGAAGGCAATGCCGAGGGTATGAGGGATATTAAGTTCCTGCTTGATATACCGCTTACGATAACGGTGGAGATAGGCAGGACAAAGATGTTGATAAACGACCTTTTGCAGCTTGGCCAAGGCTCGGTAATCGAACTTGATAAGCTTGCCGGCGAGTCTATGGAAATATTGGTCAATAACAAGGTAATAGCTAAAGGCGAGGTTGTCGTGGTAAACGAAAAATTCGGCATCAGGCTTACCGATGTCGTAAGCCCCACGGACAGGTTGAAACAGCTGCGATGATAGATGTCGTGTTTCAGGTCTTCATTGCCTTGTTGGCGGTGATTCTTCTGATATACGCCATTTCGTTCACGGCGAAAAAGAGGCGCGGTACGGGTGCGTTTCTTTCCCTGTTAGAGTATTTGTCGTTGGGGCCTAAGAAGGGCATAGCAGTTGTCAGGGTAGGGAAAAATGCCCTTGTACTTGGGGTTACACCGACAGATTTTAAGCTGTTAAGGACGATAGGCGGCGAGGAAGTAGCGGAGATTGCCTTTAAGAAGACCCTTGGCGCAGAGATGGACAAACACACTGGAAGCCGCATTAAAAACGCCGTTGCCGCACTCTGCGGCAAGACACAGGATGGCGGCAAAGACGCCGTGGATAAGGAGAGCTAAGCATGGGTGCGCTAAACATTGACCATCCAATGATTGCAATGTTTTTTTTGATCAGTTTTCTGTCTCTGATTCCGGCGATACTTATGATGTTTACATCGTTTACAAGGATAGTTATCGTACTGTCGCTGTTAAGGCAGGCCTTGGGCGGCCCGCAAATTCCGCCAAATGCCATTGTAGTCGGCCTGTCGCTGTTTATTACCCTTTTTGTCATGTATCCGACTTTGGATGTGCTTGCCACTGAGTCGTTTACGCCGTTAATGGATAAAAAAATAACATTGGCGCAGGCCATCGCCAAAGGCGAGAGGCCGGTGAAGGATTTCATGATGAGACAGACGCGCGAGAAAGACCTCGCCCTGTTCTTAAAGCTTGCAAAGCTGGAAACGCCCAAAGAGGCGATGGATGTGCCTATGAAGGTGGCCGCCCCGGCGTTTGTTATAAGTGAACTTAAGACGGCGTTTGAGATGGGCTTTCTGCTCTACCTGCCCTTTATCATTATTGATATGGTCGTGGCCAGCGTGATGCTTTCAATGGGTATGATGATGGTTCCGCCGGTGATGATATCGCTTCCCTTTAAACTATTGCTGTTTGTGCTTGTTGACGGCTGGAATTTAGTCATAGGCACTATTGTGAGGAGTTTCCATTGACAGTAGAAATAATTAAAGACCTTTCATATGACGTGTTTAAGACGCTTCTTATGGTTGCCGGGCCTATGCTTATTGTCAGCATGGTCGTGGGTCTTGCGGTAAGTTTCTTTCAGGCGATTACGCAGATACAGGAGTTTACGCTGACGTTTGTGCCGAAGGTTGTAGCGGTTTTTTTGTGCATATTTATCTTAATGCCGTGGATTGCGCGCACGATGGTAGGCTTTACGGTGCATTTGATAGAGAAACTGCCGGAGTATGTGAGGTAAGGCGATGGACGAGCTTATTAACTCAGGACTGGTGTCAAAGCAGATTGGGAATTTTACCCTGATACTGTTAAGGGTAAGCATATTGATGATGATGCTGCCGATATTCAGCAGCAAAAATATCTCGCCCCAGTACAAGGTCGCCTTTTCGGTTGCTCTGGCCGTACTGATTACGCCGCTTGTGGACTTCAAGCTAGACGGCAAAGAGGAGATAATTATTACAATCGTCAAAGAAATAGTTCTGGCAATGGCAATTGGGGGCGCTGCAAGGCTGGCCTTTTACGCGGCAGACATGGCCGGGCAGCTTATGAGTAATGGGATGTCTCTGTCAATTGCGACATCATTTGATCCGGAATTCGGTCAATCGGCTGAGGTGGCGCGATTTCTGGGCATTCTGGTAACCCTGCTTTTTTTCATCATGGACATGCACCATGAGCTGATTGCAGTGATTGTGAAGAGTTTTGAGGTGCTGCCTCCGGGGCAGATTGGGATGGCGCCTACGATGATAAAGGCTATCTTTGGCGGCTCAAAGGTCTTTACGCTGGCTCTGAAGCTGGCCGCCCCCGTAGTTGTAGGCATGGTGGTTGCCAACCTGATGCTTGGACTTTTGTATAAGGCCGCACCCCAGATAAACATCATGTTTGTCAGCTTCCCCATATTTTTATTTGTTGGGCTGATACTTATGATGTTTACTCTTCCATTGTTTTTTAAAGTCATTGCAGAGCAGTTTAACGGACTTAAAGACGCCCTGTTTAATACGTTGTTAATGGCGAGGCCCTGATGGCGGAACAACAAGAAAGAACAGAACAAGCTACGCCCCGAAGGCGGCAAAAGGCCAGAGAAAAAGGCCAGATGCCGCGCAGCAGGGAGCTTACCACGGCCGCCGGCATGGCCGGGCTGCTCCTTGTGGCGCACTATGGCGGAGCTAATTTTATGTATAAATTAAAGGATGTTACTGTTAAATGCCTGACATTTCAATATGGACAAGACCCGTTCAGGGCGATAAACGTGGCGATGGCAAACTCGTTTATGCTGCTTTTGCCGTTTTTCATCGGCATAATGGTCTGTGCAGTGGCCTCGGAAGTCTTTCAAGTCGGCTTTATGATTAAGGCCTATGAGCCAAAGCTCTCGAGGCTTAACCCTATGACAGGCTTAGGCAGGATGTTTTCGTCTGATGTGCTTGTAGAGTTTACGAAGAGTTTTATGAAATTCCTTGGCGGCGGCCTTGTCTTTTATTTCATCGTAAGCAGGGATATCCATAGGTGGCCTTTTTTGATGACAAAAGAGATTGGCCAGATTGTATCGGGTGCCTATGGTTTTGTCATCAACGCAATGGTCTGGGGTTTGGTCTATCTCACAATCATAGCCGCTTTCAGTTATTCCTTCGCCAGATGGCAGTTTGAGAAGTCCATCAGGATGTCCAAAGAAGAGATAAAGGAGGAATACAAGGAGACAGAAGGCGACCCTAAGATAAAATCAAGAATAAGGAGCATACAGCGCGAACAGGCAAGAAGGCGTATGATGGCCGAGGTTCCTAAGGCAACAGTGGTCATAACAAACCCGACACACCTGGCCATAGCGCTTATTTATAAGGGGGATAAGATGTCCGCCCCTAGAATAACGGCTAAAGGCTCCGGCTATGTGGCACAGAAGATACGGGAGATAGCCAGGGAAAACCGCGTTCCAATCTATGAGGACAAGCCGCTTGCGCGTTCGCTTTTTACGTTTGAAGTCGGCGAGTATGTCCCGCAGGAACTGTATAAGGCGGTTGCGAAAATATTGGCATACATCTATCAATTGAAGGGGAAGGTATAATATGGCAGAGGCGGCTGTTAGCTTAGGCAACATAGGCAACGTAAACATCCTGCAGCTTATCAGAAGCAAGGCGGAGATATTCGTCTCTATAGGCGTGGTTGCTATATTGATTGTGATGCTCATACCGCTGCCGCCAATTCTTCTTGACCTGCTTTTGGCCTTGTCCATATCCATAGCGGTGGTGATTCTGATAATCAGCGTATATGTGCAGAAGCCTCTGGATTTCTCCGTATTTCCTACGATGCTGCTGATAACCACCCTATACAGGCTGTCGCTCAATGTCGCCACAACCAGATTGATACTAATTCACGGCAATGAGGGAACGGATGCGGCAGGGCAGGTTATCAGGTCATTTGGAAACTTCGTAATAGGCGGCAACTATGCCGTAGGCTTAATTATATTCTTAATCCTTGTAATCGTTAACTTTGTAGTTATAACGAAAGGTTCCGGGCGTATCGCTGAGGTGGCGGCAAGATTTACATTGGACGCAATGCCCGGCAAACAGATGGCTATTGACGCCGACCTCAACGCCGGTCTGATAGACGAAAAAGGCGCAAGAAAACGCCGTGAGACAATCGCCCAGGAGGCCGACTTCTACGGCGCAATGGACGGTGCAAGCAAGTTCGTAAGGGGAGACGCCATAGCCGCCCTTATCATAACGGCAATCAATATATTGGGCGGCATAATCATAGGTGTCCTGCAGCGGGGTATGCCTATTGTTGACGCCCTGAAGACCTACACTGTGCTGTCAGTTGGTGACGGCCTTGTCTCTCAGATACCGGCCTTGTTAATCTCCACGGCGGCGGGTCTTGTGGTCAGCCGCGCGGGTAAGGAATCCGACTTAGGAAAGGACATAACCGAGCAAGTCATAGTAAATCCAAAGGCGCTCTATACCACATCCGGCATACTCTTTGCGTTTGCGATTGTGCCCGGGCTTCCACATCTGCCATTTTTATTGATCTCGGCTGCCGCCTCCGGCCTTGCATATGTCATTACGTCAGCCACCAAGAAAGAGGCTGCTGCCGAGCCGGCCCTTGAGGCGCCGGTTGAGGAGCCTAAAATAGAGGCATTTACAGAGCTAGACCCGCTTACGCTTGAAATCGGCTACGGGCTTATCCCCATAGTGGAAGAGCAAAAGGGCGAGCTTCTAAGCAAGATTAAATCCATGAGAAGGCAGCTTGCCAAAGAGATTGGCTTTGTCATCCCTCCTGTGCATATCAGGGATAATCTGCAGCTGCGCCCGCATGAGTACAGCTTTTCGTTAAAGGGCATCGAGGTGGCAAAATACGAGATAATGATGGGACACTATCTTGCCGTTGCCGGTGAGGATACGCAGACTATTGACGGCATACCGGCTAAGGAGCCAGCATTTGGTCTGCCCGCGCTATGGATAGAAGAGGGCAGGGTGGAAGAGGCGCAGCTTGCCGGTTATATGGTCGTTGATAATGCAACGGTTATCGCCACTCATCTGACCGAGCTGATAAGAAAGCACTGCTGGGAGCTTCTGTCAAGAAGCGAGGTGCAGAATATTCTGGACAGCGTGTCAAAGACCTATCCAAAGATAGTGGAAGAGCTTATGACTGTCTCAACGCTTGGCAATGTGCAGCGCGTAATGCAGAATCTGCTCAAAGAGCGCGTTCCGATTAACGATATTATGGCCATACTTGAGGTTATCTTAGACTACGGACAGCAGGTGAAAGAACCGGAGGTACTGACAGAGTTCGCCAGACAGGCGCTAAGCAGGCACATTACAAAGCAGTACGTCTCGCAAGACGGCACAATACCGGTATTTACGCTTGACCAGAAGTTTGAAGGCCAGCTCTTAAGAAGCCTGCAAACAGGGGAGGCCGTAAGCCCTAATGTTGTGACAAGGCTGATCAAGGGACTGGAAGATTTAATAGAACTTGAGAGCCACAGAGGGTATCAGCCGATAGTGCTGACCTCGGTTCAACTGAGAAAACACATTAAAAAGCTAATGGATAAATTCCTGCCGTCAGTCATCGTGCTGTCAAACGCCGAGATATCGGCTGCCGGTAAACTCTACACACTGGGGGTAGTAAAGTATGAAGATTAAAAAGTTTCAGGCGAGAAGTTTTGCAGAGGCACTTGTAATGGTAAAAAAAGAATTAAGCGACGACGCCATAATTCTTTCGACAGAGGAAGGAGACGGCGGGGTTGAGGTTACCGCGGCAGTGGACTATGACATGCAAAAGGCAAAGCCTTATAACAAGTCCACAGACATGCTCCACAAAAACATAAAGATGTTTAATGGCAGGGGCGCATTGTCCGACGATGATGTGGCTTCCGACGTTGTTACTCTGAAATCGTCTTTACAGCCCAAGCAAAAGACTTCATTTGCGGCAGGGCTGTTTAAGAAAGAACAGGCGTCGGATGACTTCACGCGCGAAAAAGGCAAAAAGGCTGCGTCAGATAACTCTTATGACGGCGCAAGAACATCGCCCTCCCGCCCGCAGGGCCGCACACAGGACAGCGGCTATGAGAACAACAGCGGCCTTACCGGTATGATAACCAACATGGCGTCCAACTTATCAACAGAAATAGAACACCTCAGAGAGACCATCGAAGATATGAGAAACATGGGTTTTGAGATGTCCCTGCCGCCAAAAAAGAAGGCGCTCCTTAGTTATCTGAGAGAACGTTCTATCAGGGATGAGTACGCTATTTTGTTATGCGAAAAGGCCAAAGAGGTGCAGGATATCCTGCCCATCATAACGTCGCACATAAAGGTAAAGAAACCGGAAAGCGACATGAAGGCGGTCCTGGTAATAGGCCCCACCGGCGTGGGAAAGACCACCACTGTGGCAAAATTAGCCGCCCATTCCATCAAAGAGGGCAAGAGGACGGCCATTATTAATTATGATACGTACAGGATAGGGGCCGTAGAGCAGGTGCGCATATATGCCAGAATATTGGGCATCCCGCTTGCCGTCGTCTCCACTGCCAATGAGCTGAAGACATCGCTGTTAAGATTCGCCGAGACAAAAGACGTAATCTACATAGACACAACGGGCAGAAACCCCAGAGACAGCGAATACCTTGACAATATAAACGAGATATGCGAAACTGATGTACCGCTTGAGACCCATCTGTTGATGTCAGCCAACACCGACGACGAATTCATGGCCGAGGCATACAGATATTACAGAACAGTGCCGGTCAACTACATCGGTTTTACGAAAATAGACGAAGCGGTAAGATACGGCGCGCTCTACAATATCCTGATGATGTACAGTAAGCCGCTGGCATATGTGACGACAGGGCAGAAGGTTCCTGACGACATAGATTTTGCGGCAGTGGAAGGCATTGCCGGCCTTATCTTAAAGAAGGAGTGTTATAGATGTTAAATGACGGGCATGCAAAAAAGAAACACATAATGACCATAGCCGTTGCAAGCGGCAAAGGAGGGGTGGGCAAGACCAACGTGGTGGCAAATCTGGCCATTGCGATGAGAAAGATGGGCAGAAATGTGCTGATTTTGGATGCCGACCTTGGGCTGAGCAATATAGATGTGCTGCTTCAGCTTGCGCCGGAACATAACATACAAAACGTGATAAACGGGGAGATGCCCCTGCGTGATATAATTATAAGAGGGCCGCAAGGCATAATGATCCTGCCCGCCACATCGGGCGTGCAGGAACTCACAGTGCTCGATGAGTTTCAGAGGCTGCGGCTGTTGGAGGAATTTGAGTCCTTCGATGAGGACATAGACGTGCTGTTGATAGATACGGCGGCGGGCATATCGGACAACGTAGCCTTTTTCTGTATAGCCGCCCAGGAGATAGTCATTGTAACCTCGCCTGAGCCAACGGCAATGACTGACGCCTATGCCCTGATCAAAGTACTCTACACAAGGTATCAGGAAAAGGCGTTCAGCATTTTAGTAAACTCGGCAAGAGGCGACGCCGATGC